>CAJMNV010000011.1 GCA_905214825.1 uncultured bacterium
CAGCCCATTTATAAAAGATAGTAGGTAAATCAAAAGATTGTTCATCTTCTGTTAATAGAAAGTCAGTGGGGAATTGATATGAATTACTTGAATTTGGAAGAATTTGAAAAAAGATTGGGTTATCGGTTCACAAACAAAAATTTGTTGTTGTTGGCACTGACGCACAGTTCTTATGCAAATGAAAACAAAAAATGTAGCCATGAAAATAACGAGCGATTGGAATTTTTGGGTGATGCGGTGTTGGATATGGTTGTGAGCGAATATATGTATCGCAAATTTCCAGATATGCCAGAAGGTGAATTGACAAAATTGCGTGCAGCTGTGGTTTGTGAGACTTCATTGGCAGATTTGTCACGAAAATTGGGGGTTGGCAGAAATTTGTTGCTGGGCAAAGGAGAAGAAAGCACTGGTGGGAGGAATAGAGATTCTATACTTGCAGATGCTTTTGAGGCAATCATTGGTGCGGTGTGTATGGACGGCAATATTGAAGCAGCAAGCAAATATGTGATGGGATTTATGGAAGATTGTATTGCACAGACAAAAACAAATTTTCGGAATTTGGATTGTAAAACCCATTTGCAAGAAATGATACAAAAAATGAGTAAAGTACCATTACAATATATCATTGTGGACGAAAAAGGCCCAGACCATAACAAAGTGTTTGTGGCAGAAGTGTTGCATGATGGCAAAGTATTGGGGCAAGGTAGCGGAAAAAGTAAAAAAGAAGCAGAACAAAATGCTGCAAATGCTGCATTGGAACATATGAAAAAGATGTAAAAAACAGATGATTTTGTGAGGAAGTATTCCTCTTGAAATCATCTGTTTTTTGGCAAAAAGAGCATTGATGTTTCATGGAACATATATTTGATTGATACGGAAATAAATATCAAAAAATGGAACAAATGTTTGTATAAAATGGGTGATTTCTATATACTTTGTTTTTTAACTGTGATATACTCTTTTGTAGTTAGTGTTGGAAAGAGAAATATTGCATATCAAAATTTTATTTGTGTAATTTTATGGAGTGTGGAGAAATGTACTTTACATGTAAGCAATGTAGATATACTTTTGTGGATACAAAAAATACAGAAACATGTGTTGATTGTGGTTGTGCATCAATACGAACAGCAACAAATGAAGAAATAAAGGAATATCTCCAATATCAACAGGAGTTTGTATGCTATAAACAATATGCGAATAGTGCTTTTGCCGAAAAACGATAGGTACTGTTCGTTCTTTTATATGATAAAGATTTTATTAAGTTGATATAAAAATGGTATATTTTTTATTATGTATGTAGTTTGATAATTAAGTTTATTTTTTTGAAAAATAAAGATTTATTGCATGAAAATTATTTGGATGATAAGATGTACGGATATATAAATAAAGTCATTTTGTGACATACTATTTTGGAAATGATTGTGATAAAGTAGTTTCACAGATTTGCAATATTATTTTAGGAGGTGAATTGATATGAAAACATTCAAAGTACATTCAAAATTTCAGCCAACCGGTGATCAGCCACAAGCAATAGAAAAAATTGTGGAAGGATTTCAAAAAGGGTTGAAATTTCAAGCTTTGAGAGGTGTGACAGGTTCAGGGAAAACATTTACAATGGCAAATGTGATTGAAAAAATGCAAAAACCGACATTGGTCATTGCACATAATAAGACGCTTGCAGCACAACTTTACAATGAATTGAAAGAATTTTTTCCGGAAAATGCAGTAGAATATTTTGTGTCATATTATGACTATTACCAACCAGAGGCGTATGTGCCAAGTTCTGACACGTATATTGAAAAAGATTCTTCTGTGAATGATGAAATTGATAAATTGCGACATTCTGCGACAGCAGCTTTGGTAGAGCGAGAAGATGTCATTGTGGTAGCGAGTGTGTCTTGCATATATGGTTTGGGCGACCCAGAAGAATATTATGGCATGATGCTCTCGTTGCGTCCAGGTATGGAAAAAGATAGAGATGAAGTATTGCATAGTCTGATTGAAATGCAATATGATAGAAACGATATGAATTTTGAGAGAGGAACGTTTCGTGTTAGAGGCGATGTTGTGGAAATTTTTCCAGTGGCATCAGAAAAATATGCAGTGCGTGTGGAATTTTTTGGAGATGAAATTGACCGTATCACAGAAATTGATGTAGTGACTGGGGAGGGCATTGGTACGAGAAATCAT
This sequence comes from uncultured bacterium, assembly GCA_905214825.1. Taxonomy (GTDB): domain Bacteria; phylum Bacillota; class Clostridia; order Lachnospirales; family Anaerotignaceae; genus Anaerotignum. Next base: position 2,191 of record CAJMNV010000011.1, read on the forward strand.
ATTTCTATTTATCCAGCTTCACATTATGTGACGGCACCAGAAACGCTCAAAAAATCAATTCTACGCATAGAACAAGAATTACAAGAACGTTTGGAAGAATTGCAAAGAGAAGATAAACTATTGGAAGCACAACGTTTGGCACAACGTACCAATTATGATGTGGAAATGCTCAGGGAAATGGGGTTTTGTACAGGAATTGAAAATTATTCCCGCCATTTATCATTAAGAGAAGCAGGCAGTACACCATTTACATTGATTGATTTCTTTCCAGATGATTTTCTCATCATTGCAGACGAGTCGCATGTATCTATTCCGCAAATTCGGGGAATGTATGAAGGAGACCGTTCTCGTAAAACTACATTGGTGGATTTTGGATTTCGTTTGCCATCTGCATTAGACAACAGACCATTGAAATTTTCTGAATTTGAAAGTAAAATCAATCAAATGCTTTTTGTATCTGCAACACCAGCTGTGTATGAAAAAGAACACACAGAACAGATTGTGGAACAAATCATTCGTCCTACAGGGTTACTAGACCCTGAAATTTCTGTGCGTCCGATTGCGGGACAGATAGATGATTTATTGCATGAAGTGAAATACACAACAGAAAAAGGGCAAAAAGTGCTTGTCACAACGCTGACGAAAAAAATGGCAGAGCGTTTGACAGATTATATGAAAGAATCGGGCGTGCGTGTGCGATATTTACATTCTGATATTGATACGTTGGAACGATTGGAAATCATAAGAGATTTACGCATGAATGTTTTTGATGTGTTGGTGGGTATCAATTTGTTGCGTGAAGGATTGGATATTCCAGAAGTGAGTCTTGTTGCAATACTAGATGCAGACAAAGAGGGGTTTTTGCGTTCGGAAACATCTTTGATACAAACCATTGGGCGTGCGGCAAGAAATGCAGAAGGACGTGTTGTGATGTATGCAGATGTGATGACGGAAAGTATGGCAAAAGCTATTGAAGAAACGCAACGCCGTCGTGGGATACAGCAACAATATAATGAAATGCATGGCATTACGCCAAAAACCATTGTGAAAAAAGTGCATGATGTGATACAAATTACAAAAGCAACAACCGAAAAACAAAAATTCGGTTTGGAAAAAGACCCAGAGTCTATGAGCAAAAAAGAATTACAAAAATTGATACAGAAATTGGACAAAGAAATGAAACGGGCAGCTATGGAGTTGCAATTTGAAAGGGCGGCAGAATTGCGTGATAAAGTACTGGAATTGAAACAGCTGGAATTACAGTTTTGAAAATGAAGAGGAGAAAACATGAAAAATCAAATTGTCGTCAGAGGTGCAAGAGAACATAACCTAAAAAATATAGATTTGACAATACCAAGAGATAAACTGGTTGTGTTTACAGGTGTGAGTGGTTCGGGGAAAAGTTCTCTTGCGTTTGATACGTTATATGCAGAAGGTCAAAGAAGATATGTGGAATCATTGTCTGCTTATGCAAGACAGTTTTTGGGACAAATGGAAAAACCAGATGTTGATCAGATTGATGGTCTTTCGCCTGCAATATCCATCGACCAAAAAACAACAAGCCATAACCCACGCTCCACGATGGGAACGGTTACAGAAATTTATGACTATTTGCGTTTGTTGTATGCCAGAATTGGTATTCCACATTGTCCAAAATGCGGAAAAGAAATCAAAAAACAAACCATAGACCAGATTGTTGACCGTATTGTGAGTTTGCCAGAACGTACCAAAATACAACTTTTGGCACCTATTGTGCGTGGCAGAAAAGGCGAACATGTCAAATTGCTGCAAGATGCAAAAAAAAGTGGATATGTACGTGTGAGAGTGGATGGCATTACTTATGATTTGTCAGAAGAAATCAAATTAGAAAAAAATAAAAAACACAATATTGAAATTATTGTTGACCGTTTGGTTGTCAAGGAAGGTATGCAAAAACGTTTGACAGAATCTATCGAAACGGTGGCGTTGTTGACAGGTGGTTTGCTGATGGTAGATGTCAACCAAGGGGAGCAAGAATTGGTGTTTAGTCAAAATTTTTCTTGCCCAGATTGTGGGATTGACTTGATGGAGATATAACCTCGTTTGTTTTCGTTCAATAACCCAAGCGGTGCTTGCCCAACTTGTACTGGTTTGGGTATGCAGATGAAATTTGATGAACAGTTGATTGTGCCAAATGATAAATTGTCAATCGCACAAGGAGCGATTGTTGCACCTGGATATAATTCATTGGCAAATCGAGATAGTATGCATCGTGTATTGTTTGAGGCTTTATCAGAAAATTATCACTTTTCATTGGATACGCCTTTTTGTGATTTGCTAGAAGAAATCAAACAAATTATATTTTATGGCACAAACGGTAAAAAACTACATGTCACATATAAAAATCATAGAGGGACAGGCACATATGACTATGATTTTTCAGGTATCATAAACAATTTGCAAAGACGATATAATGAGACATCAGAAGCTATGCGTGTAGAATATGAAGAATATATGACAAATATTGAATGTCCACATTGTCATGGAAAACGTTTGCGTCCAGAAGTGCTTGCCATTACCGTAGGCGGCAAAAATATTTCAGAAGTGACGGAGCTTTCTGTGGTGGATATACAAAAATTTTTCAATGGCTTGACACTCACAGGCAGAGAACAAATGATTGCAGAAAGAATATTGAAAGAAATTCATGCAAGAATTGGTTTTTTGGCGGATGTAGGTTTGGAATATTTGACGTTGTCAAGAGCCGCAGGCACATTGTCAGGTGGTGAAGCACAACGTATTCGTTTGGCAACACAAATCGGTTCTGGGCTGGTAGGTGTGGTGTACATTTTAGATGAACCAAGTATTGGTTTGCACCAACGAGACAATGACAAACTGTTGAAAACATTGGAGCATTTGCGGGATATTGGCAATTCATTGATTGTGGTAGAGCATGATGAAGATACCATGTATGCGGCAGATTATATTGTAGACGTTGGTCCTGGGGCAGGAAAAGATGGCGGTTTTATCATTTGTGTGGGTGATGTGGAAACTATAAAAGATTGTGAGCAGTCCGTGACAGGGGATTATTTGAGTGGCAGGAAAAAAATTGAAGTGCCAAAACAACGTCGTGCCATAAACAAAGAGGCGATGTTGCACATCAAAAAAGCGGCAGAAAACAACTTGCAGAATTTAGATGTGGACATTCCTTTGGGTGTGTTTACTTGTGTGACGGGTGTGAGTGGTTCCGGTAAAAGTTCTTTGGTGAATGAAATATTATATAAAAGATTGGCAAAAGATTTGAACCGTGCAAAAATACGTGCAGGCAAGCATGAAGATATGACAGGACAAGATAAATTGGATAAAGTCATCAATATTGACCAATCTCCCATTGGCAGAACACCCAGAAGCAACCCTGCCACATATACAGGTGTTTTTGACCTCATTCGTGATGTTTTTGCACAGACAACAGAGGCAAAAATGAGAGGATACCAAAAAGGCAGATTTAGTTTTAATGTGAAAGGTGGACGTTGTGAGGCATGTTCTGGTGATGGGATTATCAAAATTGAAATGCATTTTTTGCCTGATATTTATGTACCTTGTGAAGTATGCCAAGGAAAACGATATAACAGAGAAACTTTGGCAGTCAAATACAAAGGGAAAACCATTGCTGATGTATTACAAATGACGGTGGAGGAAGCATTGATATTTTTTGAAAATATTCCAAAAATTAAAACAAAATTGCAAACATTATATGATGTGGGGCTTTCCTATGTGCAGTTGGGGCAATCTTCTACAACGCTTTCCGGTGGGGAAGCACAAAGAGTAAAGTTGGCAACGGAATTGAGTAAAAGAAGTACTGGGCGTACCATGTATATTTTGGACGAACCGACAACCGGTTTACACATGGCAGATGTGCATAAATTGGTGCATATATTGCAAAGATTGACAGAAGGGGGAAATAGTGTTGTTGTAATTGAGCATAATTTGGACGTTATCAAAACGGCAGATTATATCATTGACTTGGGTCCAGAAGGTGGTACAGCTGGTGGCATGATTGTTGCAACCGGAACACCAGAAGAAATTTGCAATGTTTCCAATTCTTATACCGGAAAATATTTATTGCCAATACTGGAAAAAGGAAAATAAATAAAAAATATGTGTAAAACATACAACAAAAATGCTGCCAAACAAAATTGTTATAACAAAAGGGAAATTCTTGTCAGAAAATGTCCTTTTTTTCAATAAGAACAAAAGCAACAAACAAGTGTTGTTATTGACAAAAGTCTGAATTATCAGTACCATAGAAACAAGCAGTTTGAGTAAATTTTTGGAGGAGCGGTAATGGTAAAAGATGAACCGGTGTTGGTGTTTGAACAGTGTCAGAAACAAGTAACAGAATATTTTGGTTGTGATGGAGATTTTTTTATAAAACCACTGTTGCATTTTGATTGGGTAATAAAAGAAGATGAGGATTTTCATTTTTTGTCTTACTGGACAGCAGAAGGAAAAAAGATAGATGCAGTGATTATAAAGCGGGGTGGCAAACCAATGATTTATCAAACAAAAAAATATACAATGGTGGTTGCGATTGACTGCGTCAAAATTGGATTTATATTCCGAAATGATAAAAATATAATGCTGGCATAAAAATAGAATAAGATTATGGGAAGCAGATGTTTTTTTGTTTTTATTCTAAATTGGTAGAAATGCACATAGAATGATACAGAAAAACAATTGTCAAAATCATGATTGGTTTTGGCACAGAGAAGGGGAGAAATGCAGATGAACAGCTTACCGAAAAACAACTTGGTACAAATTACAGGTGTTGTAGTGGAGGAAGGTGTATTTAGCCATGAGGTGTATGGGGAAGGTTTTTATACTTTTCGGATTGCATCGGAAAGGTTGAGTGAACAAGAAGATATTTTGCCCATTACCATATCAGAAAGATTGTTGGTAAACCAAGAAATCAAAATGGGTGTTTGTGTGCATATTGTAGGACAATTACGCAGTTATAACAATTATACAGGCAATAAAAGTCGTTTGGTGTTGACTGTGTTTGCAAGAGAAGTGACGGTTTTAGAACCATCTGTGCAGAAAAATGAAAATGAAATTATATTAAACGGTTTTATTTGTAAACCCGCAATTTATCGCAAGACACCGTTTGGCAGAGAAATTTCTGATATTTTGGTGGCTGTCAATCGTGCATATAATAAATCGGATTATATCCCTTGTATCACATGGGGCAGAAATGCACGCTATGTTGCAACACTGCCTGTGGGAACAGAAGTCAAAATATGGGGAAGAATACAAAGCAGGGTTTATCAGAAAAAACATGATATAGAAGTGGAAGAACGTGTTGCTTATGAAGTATCGGTTTCTAAAATATCTGTTTGTACAGATAAGACAGTAACAGAAGAAAAAGCAAAAGTTTAATTTTCTGAACAAAAACGGGAGTGAATGAATATTGAGAAACGGAAATATTGCAATTTATTACGGTGTCGGAAAAGGAAAAACAAGCGTTTCACTGGGGAAAGGTATTTTGGCACTGGCCGATGATTTGCGTGTGGTGATGATACAGTTTTTATCTTATTATGATCATAAAGAAATTGCATTATTGGAAAATATGGAACCGGATTTTCGTGTGTTTCGATTTGAAAAACATCGGGATACACAAGAAATGACGGAAGAAATGAAAAAAGAAATTACATCAGAAATTCGTAATGGATTTAATTTTGTGAAAAAAATCATTGATACAGGCGAATGTGATATGCTGATGTTAGATGGTATATTGGAGTGTATCAAAGAAGGATATTTGACAGAGCAAGAGTTGTTGGACGTGATGGAAAAACGTCCCGAATATATGGACATGATATTGACAGGAAGCAGTGTGACAGAAGGAATTGTACAAAAAGCAGATTTTGTATATCAAATTGCAACAGAAAAAGAACCAATATAAAAAAAAGCATGTGGAATTTGTTTTCCACATGCTTTTTTTATGAAAATATACTTTGCATACGGTTTCTATCATAATCAAGTAACCAATTTTGAAATTGTTGATAGAGAGGCAATATGCTTTCTTTTGTTTCTGCCACAACATCAAGCCCTCTGTCATCATAAAGATAGTATAAAATATGGTCTGTGGTGTTTAGAAAAAATACGGCAGAGGATAGCTCCCGAAATCCATGAAAATCCGTATGGATAATAGCTTGCAATAATTTATCTATACTGGGGGGTGTGGTTTCCATATCCCAGAATAAAAAAATACGGGTGAGTGGTTCATTATCTATATCTATGGTTTCTTGTGTATAAATTTCTACAGGCATAGGTAAATGGGTAATTTCACAAAATTGCTGACACAATGTTTGGACATCAGTTTCGGTATCGGCGCAACGATATAAAATCCAAAGCAATGTATCAAAAGGAGCGGCTTGGTGATAAATGTATGCTGCACGCAAATATGCTGCACGAAAGTATGCAGGATTGTCTGTGGAAATGTTTGGATCACCGATTTCAAAACGCAGTCCGATGGGACTTTCATAAAATATGGGTTGTTGTAAACGTTCATTTCCGATTTTCTTCCATGTTGTGATGGATTTTTCCAATAGCATATGGTGTACTCCTTTCTGAAATTATGCAGGTTTTTGTTTTTTGGTGGTGTGTAGAAACATGGCAACTGCTGTGCTGCAAATGATGATATAACCAACCCAACTAAGCCAGTCGGGAATTTGCCCAAATATGAGAAAGCCCAATAATGCAGAAAATGGAATTTGGAAATAATCATATACAGAGATTTCTCTTGCAGGGGCATAACAATAAGCTGCTGTGATGGTGAATTGTCCACCTGCTGCACCTAGACCAGCCAAAAGTAAATATAAAATTTGTGTGCCTGTCATGGGGTGGAATTGCAATAGCAAATAAGGGAGTGTCACCACACAAGAGAATGCGGAAAAGAAAAATACGATAAAAGGCCCCGCAATGTTTTGTTGCCCCAAAGAACGAACATAAGTATATGCTGCACCAGCACAGATACCACCCATCAAACCAATAAATGCTGGAATTAAATCCCAGTTTCCTGTTGGTTTGACAATGAACAGTACGCCGATAAATGCAACCAATATGGATATACTTTGAAAGCGGTTTGGTTTTTCTTTTAATAAAAATGCACCAAATATGACAGCACAAAATGGTGACATTTTATTTAACATGGAAGCATCTGCCAAAACCAAGTGGTCAACTGCATAGAAATTGCAAAGAATACCCACAGTACCAAATAAAGCACGCAAAAATAAATGGCGTTTTGACTTTGGGGTGAATGTAAGTTTAGGACGTTCTTGAAACAATAATATGGCTGCAAAAATTAGTGCAACAAAATTGCGAAAGAAACTTTTCTGTATTGCTGGTAAGTCACCAGAAAGACGTACGAATAAATTCATAAGTGCAAAGAAAAAAGATGATGCGGTAATAAGCAATATCCCTTTTTGTTTTTGTGTCATAATATAAATCTCCTTTCTAAAAATATACGGCATTTATTATAGCTTTGTTTTTGAAAAAAGAAAAGAGAAACTTATATCGTACAGAAAAAAGTTCTGTGTGTTGCAGTCTGTTTATGATTGTTGTCTGCGAGAGAGTGCTTCTGCTTTTGAAAAAGCACAACCGCAATAGTCTTGCCGATATAGATGGTATTCTTCTGATAACGTGCAAGAACGTTTGTAGCCGTTTTTCTTTTTGAAATCTGCATATAAATAAGGTATGTCATAGATTTCAGAAAGTTCCTCGCCAATATGGTTTAACACCTGTGCATTTTTATGAGGGCTGATGGAAAGTGTGGTTGTGAAATAATCAAAACCGTTTTCTTTTGCCATTTTTGCAGCGTGTTCCAAACGCAAACGATAACAATCAAAACAACGAGAACCACCTTCTTTTTCTTGTTCTCTGCCTTTTGCCATTTCTAAAAAAGGAGTAGGGTCAAAAGGCGGAATGATACAGTTTACTTTTTCAGAAAGCCCCATTTGTGCAATGAGATATTGTTGTTCTTCTGCACGACGATGAAATTCTGCCGCAGGGGCAATATTGGGGTTGTAATAGTCGATAGTGATTGTGAAATATTGTGTCAGATATTCCAGTACATAAGAGGAACAAGGCCCACAACAGCTATGTAATAAAAGTGTGGGTTTCGGATTTTGTTTTGTGATATTTTGTAATGTTTGTTCCAAAAGGATTTGATAATTTTGTTTTTGCATACAAATGGTTCCTTTCTGTGATATTTGAAAATAGTGTATCAAATAATGGGAGAAAAAACAGTGAAAAATAGAATGTATGAAAAAAAGTACAAAAAAAATTTACAAAAATGAAAAATCAAAGATGTAAAAAATAAAAAAATAATATAAAATTTTATAAAAAAAGAAGTGGTTTTTTATAAAATATGTTTATTGTAATAAAAAACAAGTGGGAAAAAAGCAGAAAAGAAGAGATTTGGATTGTGCAAATAGGAGAGAAAAAAAGATGATAAAAAAAGCGGAAAAACCGCAGAAAATCGAAAAAATGCTTGACATACCGACTGTGTTATGGTAAAATATCACACACATTGGCAAACAAGCATATAAACCCATATTGCATAAGTGCAGTATAGCATAGGGTATGAAAAATTTCAATCTTTTTTTTGCAAATGTACGAAAAGACGATAAAATCAAGCCTTTTGGCGATGGCAAAAAGAGGGAGATGCATGGTTTGCACAGAAAAATGTTATGGTTAGATACAGAAGAACAGACAAACTGTTCAAAAGCAATTTAGAATTTCTTAAATGGAGGAGGCTTTTGTCATGGCTACTGATCAAAGGTAGTGCGGGCAAAGGTCTAGCTTTGTTTAGGCAATTCTAAATTTTTGTACGGAAAATGTTTCGTGCAAATGTCGGTGTGATAGATAAATTCGAGAGGTGACAAGATGGAAAAAAACAGAATTCACGCACTCCGTTTTGGCGACACAACACGAATGAGCTATTCCAGAATTAACGAAGTTCTGGATATGCCCAATCTGATTGAGGTGCAAAAAGACAGTTACCAGTGGTTTTTAAAAGAAGGCTTGAAAGAAGTTTTTGAGGATGTTTCTCCCATTACAGATTTCAGCGGAAACTTGGTATTGGAACTGATTGATTTTACATTGGATTCCGAACCAAAATTCTCTATTGAAGAATGCAAAGAACGTGATGCAACATTTGCGGCAGCTTTGAAAGTGAAAGCAAGATTGTATAACAGGGAACTGGACGAACTGAAAGAACAAGAAATTTTTATGGGAGATTTCCCATTGATGACAGAAACCGGTACATTTATCATCAATGGTGCAGAACGTGTCATTGTCAGCCAGCTGGTACGTTCTCCCGGTATTTACTATGCATCTGACTTCGACAAAGTGGGTAAAAAATTGCTCTCTGCAACTGTTATCCCAAACAGAGGGGCTTGGTTGGAATATGAAACAGATTCAAATGATGTGTTTTATGTTAGAGTGGACAGAACCAGAAAAGTGCCTGTAACGGTGTTAATCCGTGCTTTGGGTATTGGTACAGATGCAGAAATTTTGGAATTGTTCGGTGATGAACCCAAAATATTGGCTACATTGGATAAAGACGTTTCCAAATCTTATGAAGAAGGTTTGATTGAAATTTATAAAAAACTGCGTCCCGGTGAACCACCTACTGTGGAAAGCTCCGAGTCTTTGCTCAGAGGTATGTTCTTTGACCCAAAACGTTATGATTTGGCAAAAGTCGGACGTTATAAATTTAATAAAAAATTGGCACTCAGAAATAGAATTCGTGGTGCAAAACTTGCCGAAAATGTGGTTGCTCCCATGACAGGTGAAGTATTGGCAGAAGCAGGCGAAGTGCTGACAGTGGAATTGTGCGATATTATTCAAAATAGTGGTACAGACCATCTGTTTATTGAAACAGAAGAAAGAAATGTAAAAATTCTGACAAACCGTTGTGTCAATATTGATGTTTATTTGGAAGAATTTGGTTTGACAGCAGAAGAATTGGGTATCAAAGAAAATGTATACTATCCTGTGCTGGAACAGATTTTAGAAGAATATACCACAGTGGAAGAATTGAAAGTGGCAATCAAAGAAAATATGCATGAATTGCTACCAAAACACATCACATTAGATGATATTGTGGCATCTATTAACTATGTGATGCATTTGGATTATGCTTATGGCAATGTGGACGATATTGACCACTTGGGTAACAGACGTATCCGTTCTGTGGGCGAATTGCTGCAAAACCAATTCCGTATTGGTTTGTCCAGAATGGAAAGAGTGGTACGTGAAAGAATGACTACACAAGATTTGGCAGTTGTGACACCACAAGCACTCATCAATGTGCGTCCTGTGACAGCCGCAATCAAAGAATTCTTTGGTTCTTCTCAGTTATCACAGTTTATGGACCAAAATAACCCATTGAGTGAATTGACGCATAAAAGACGTTTGTCTGCATTGGGTCCTGGTGGTTTGTCCAGAGAAAGAGCAGGATTTGAAGTGCGTGACGTACACCATTCCCACTATGGTAGAATGTGCCCGATTGAAACGCCAGAAGGTCCAAACATTGGTTTGATTAACACATTGGCAACATTTGCACGTATTAACGAATATGGTTTTATTGAAGCACCATACAGAAAAGTAGACCAAAGTGGTGACGAACCTCGTGTAACAGATGATTTTATTTATGTGACTGCAGATGAAGAGGAAAATTACAATGTTGCACAGGCGAATGAGCCTTTGGATGAAACCGGTCATTTTGTGCATAAAAAAGTAACCGGTAGACATAAAGAAGATATTATTGAAGTAGATAGAAGCCAAATTCATTTGATGGACGTTTCTCCAAAACAGATGGTATCTGTGGCAACGGCATTGATTACATTATTGAAAAACGATGATGCGACCCGTGATTTGATGGGTTCCAACATGCAACGTCAGGCAGTACCTTTGATGGTGACAGATTCTCCTATCGTTGGTACAGGTATGGAATATAAAACAGCAAAAGACTCTGGTATTTGTGCGATAGCCAAAAAAGGCGGTATTGTAGAACGTGTTGCAGCAAATGAAATCGTAATCCGCAATGATAATTCCATGAGAGATGTTTACAAATTGATTAAATATCAAAGAAGTAACCAAAGTACTTGTTTGAATCAGAAACCAATTATTAACGTTGGTGACAGAGTAGAAGCAGGGCAGATTATCGCAGATGGTGCTTCCACTTGTCAGGGCGAATTGGCATTGGGTAAAAATCCATTGATTGGTTTTATGACTTGGGAAGGTTACAACTATGAAGATGCTGTTTTGTTGAGCGAAAAGTTGGTGCAAGATGATGTTTATACATCTGTGCATATCAATGAATTTGAAGCAGATGCAAGAGATACCAAACTGGGGCCTGAGGAAATTACCAGAGATATTCCAAATGTTGGTGAAGATGCGTTGCGTGATTTGGACGAAAGAGGTATTGTGCGTATTGGTGCAGAAGTACACCCCAATGATATTTTGGTGGGTAAAGTGACACCAAAAGGCGAAACAGAATTGACTGCAGAAGAAAGATTGCTTAGAGCAATTTTTGGCGAAAAAGCAAGAGAAGTTAGAGATACTTCTTTGAGAGTACCACATGGTGAAACAGGTATCATTGTGGATGTGAAAATATTTACAAGAGAAAATGGCGATGATGTTGGCCCTGGTGTAAACCAGCTGGTGCGTGTGTATATTGCACAAAAACGTAAAATTTCCGTGGGTGACAAAATGGCGGGTCGTCACGGTAATAAAGGGGTTGTGTCCCGTGTGTTGCCTGTGGAAGATATGCCATTTTTGCCAAACGGTCGCCCACTTGACATCGTATTGAATCCACTGGGTATTCCTTCTCGTATGAATATCGGGCAGGTATTGGAAACCCACTTGTCATTGGCTGCAAAAGTATTGGATTGGAAAATCAGTACACCTGTATTTGATGGTGCGAACGAAATAGACATTATGGATACTTTGGAAATGGCAAATGATTATGTGAATACAGATTGGGAAACATTCTCAGAAAAATGGAAACCTTTGTTGGAAGGTGACATTTATGATGAATTGTATGCAAACAGAGACCATAGAGAAGAATGGAAAGGCGTTGCAATCAATCGTGATGGTAAAGTTTCACTGCGTGATGGTAGAACAGGGGAATTCTTTGACAATAGAGTTACCATTGGTTACATGCATTACTTGAAACTGCACCACTTGGTAGATGATAAAATCCATGCACGTTCTACCGGCCCTTACTCTTTGGTAACACAACAACCTTTGGGTGGTAAGGCACAATTCGGTGGTCAGCGTTTCGGTGAAATGGAAGTGTGGGCATTGGAGGCATATGGTGCGGCTTATACTTTGCAAGAAATTTTGACTGTAAAATCCGATGATATTGTGGGCCGTGTGAAAACATATGAATCCATTGTCAAAGGGGAAAATATACCAGAACCCGGTGTGCCTGAGTCATTCAAAGTATTGTTGAAAGAATTGCAGTCTTTGGCACTTGATATTCGTGTACTCAGAGAAGACCAGACAGAAGTAGAAATTAAAGAGTCTATTGAAGATGTAGATGATTTGAATGTAAATATAGATGGCTTTGAAGGTGAAGACGATACATTCCAACGTCAAAGACCAATGACAGCCGAAGAAGAATTGGTGGACTTCCTGTTTGATGATGAGGAAGGCACTATGCATGATAACAGTGATTTGTTGTCTGATACATTTGATATGGGCGACGATTTGCTGGACGATTATGATGAAGAATAAGAAAGGAGAACAAGCCCATGCATACACAAAATACAGAACAGGGAATTGTTTTTGATTCCATTAAAATCGGATTGGCATCTCCTGAAAAAATCCATGAGTGGTCAAAAGGTGAAGTAAAAAAACCCGAAACCATCAATTACAGAACATTGAAACCTGAAAAAGATGGTTTGTTCTGTGAAAGAATATTCGGACCCACAAAGGACTGGGAGTGTCATTGTGGAAAATATAAAAGAATTCGTTACAAAGGCGTTGTTTGTGACCGTTGTGGTGTGGAAGTAACAAAAGCCAAAGTCAGAAGAGAAAGAATGGGCCATATTGAATTGGCAGCACCAGTTTCTCATATTTGGTATTTCAAAGGTATTCCTTCCAGAATGGGGTTAATTCTTTCCATGTCTCCCAGAGCATTGGAAAAAGTGTTGTATTTCGCATCTTATGTGGTGTTGGACGCAGGTGATACAGAATTACAGTACAAACAGCTTTTGAGCGAAAGAGAATTTAGAGAAGCATATGATAAATATGGCAACCGTTTTGTTGCGGCAATGGGGGCCGAAGCCATCAAACAGCTTTTGATGGATATTGACTTGGAAAAAGAAGCCGATGAGCTGAAAAGACAGCTCATCGACACCACAGGTCAAAAAAGAGTGCGTATTATCAAAAAATTGGAAGTTGTGGAAAGTTTCCGTGTGTCTGGCAATAAACCAGAATGGATGATATTGGATGCAATTCCTGTTATTCCACCAGATATTCGTCCAATGGTACAGTTGGATGGTGGACGTTTTGCAACAAGTGATTTGAATGATTTATATAGAAGGGTTATCAACAGAAATAATCGTTTGAAAAGATTGTTGGATTTGGGAGCTCCTGATATTATTGTAAGAAATGAAAAAAGAATGTTGCAAGAAGCAGTGGATGCTTTGATTGATAACGGCAGACGTGGCAGACCAGTGACTGGTCCTGGCAACAGAGCGTTGAAATCTCTTTCCGATATGCTCAAAGGGAAACAGGGTCGTTTCCGTCAGAATTTGCTGGGCAAACGTGTTGACTATTCTGGACGTTCTGTTATCGTGGTTGGCCCTGAACTGAAAATTTATCAGTGTGGTTTGCCAAAAGAAATGGCAATCGAATTGTTTAAACCATTTGTTATGAAAAAATTGGTGGAAGATGGTTTGGCACACAACATCAAATCTGCAAAAAGAATGGTCGAAAGACTGCAAACAGAAGTTTGGGATATTTTGGAAGATGTTATCAAAGAACATCCGGTTATGCTGAACCGTGCCCCAACACTGCATAGATTGGGTATTCAAGCGTTTGAACCAGTGCTGGTTGAAGGTCGTGCAATTAAATTGCACCCTCTGGTATGTACTGCATACAATGCCGACTTTGACGGTGACCAGATGGCAGTTCACGTGCCTTTGTCTGTAGAAGCACAGGCAGAATGCCGTTTCTTGCTGTTGGCACCAAACAACTTGCTGAAACCTTCTGATGGTGCACCTGTAACCGTACCTTCACAAGATATGATTTTGGGTATGTACTATTTGACATTGGAAAGAGAAGACTTGAACAAAGTGTATGCAGAAGATGTCAAAGATGCAGATGGTAATGTGGTTGTGGCAAAAGGTTCTCCGATTATCAAAGTATTCAAAGATGAAAAAGAAGCAATGTTGGCTTATGACAACCATGAAATTGCTTTGCAAGAAGTTATCAAAGTAAGACGTACTTTGGAATTTGATGGTGTGAAAGAAACCAGAATGGTGAAAACCACTGTGGGTCGTATCATATTTAATGAAGCAATTCCCCAGAATTTGGGTTATGTGGATAGAACAAATGAAGATGAAAAATTCCGTTATGAAATTGACTTCTTGGTTGATAAAAAAGGAATTGGGAAAATTATCAACCGTTGTATCAATAGATGTGGGGCAACGGAAACAGCATCTGTGTTGGATAAAATCAAATCTTTGGGTTACAAATTCTCAACAAGAGCTGCTTTGACTGTTTCTGTATCTGATATGGAAATTCCAAAAGAAAAACAGGAATATTTGGCAGAAGCAGAAGAAAAAGTGGAATTGATTACCAGAAAATTCAGACGTGGTTTGATGACAGACGAAGAACGTCACAATAAAGTTATTGAAGCATGGAATATTGCCAATGATAAAATTACAACTGCGTTGTTGGCAGGTTTGGGAAAATACAACAATATTTATATGATGGCAAACTCTGGTGCCCGTGGTTCTAACAGCCAGATTAAACAGCTTGCCGGTATGCGTGGTTTGATGGCAAACCCTTCTGGTGGTATCATCGAATTGCCTATCAAATCAAACTTCCGTGAAGGTTTGTCTGTATTGGAATACTTTATCTCTGCCCATGGTGCAAGAAAAGGTTTGACAGATACTGCTTTGCGTACAGCCGATTCCGGTTATTTGACACGTCGTTTGGTTGACGTATCACAAGATATTATTATCAGAGAATGGGATTGTTGTGAAGGGCAAGACAGAGAAGCCCCCGGTTTGTGGGTATCTGCATTTATGGATGGTAACGAAGTGATTGAAGGTCTGCAAGACCGTATCCGTGGCAGATGGTCTGTATTGGATATTATTGACCCTGAAACAGGAAAAATATTGGTACCAGCAGATACTATGATTACACCTGACCAAGCAGAAGCAGTGGAAAAAGCAGGTATCAAAAAAGTATTGATTAGAACTGTTTTGACTTGCCGTTCCAATATTGGTATTTGTGCAAAATGCTATGGTGCGAATATGGCAAGTGGTCGTTATGTGCGTATTGGCGAATCTGTTGGTATCATTGCAGCACAGTCCATTGGGGAACCGGGTACACAGTTGACTATGCGTACATTCCATACAGGTGGTATTGCAGGGGACGATATTACACAAGGTTTGCCTCGTGTCGAAGAATTATTTGAAGCAAGAAAACCCAAAGGTTTGGCGATTATTGCAGAATTTGGCGGTAGGGTAACACTGAGTGATACCAAGAAAAAACGTGAAGTGATTATCACAAATCCAGAAACAGGAGAAACAAAAGATTATCTTATTCCTTATGGTTCTCGTATCAAAGTGTATGATGGTGACATGGTGGAAGCTGGTAATGAAATTACAGAAGGTAGCGTGAATCCTCACGATATTCTGAAAATCAAAGGCTTGCGTGGTGTACAGGATTATATGATACAAGAAGTACAGCGTGTGTATCGTTTGCAAGGGGTAGAAATCAATGACAAGCATATTGAGGTAATTGTGCGTCAGATGCTCAAACGTGTGAAAATTGAAGAAAATGGCGATACTGATTTCTTGCCAGGCAGCTTGGTTGACTGGTTGACATTTGAAAACACAAATGCAGCTTTAGAAGCAGAAGGAAAAGAACCAGCTGTTGGTTCTCGTGTGCTTTTGGGTATTACAAAAGCATCTTTGGCAACAGACTCTTTCTTGTCCGCAGCTTCGTTCCAAGAAACAACAAGAGTATTGACAGAAGCAGCAATCAAAGGCAAAATTGACCCTCTGATTGGTTTGAAAGAAAATGTTATCATCGGGAAACTTATTCCTGCGGGTACTGGTATGTCACGTTACCGCAATATTGAGTTGGAAACCGAACAAGATAAACAAGAAACATCATATGCAGACGACACTGTTTTTGTGGATGATGAAATGATATAATATAATAAAAAAGAATGTCCTTAAAAATAATTTTTTAGGGGCATTTTTTTATTATAAAATACTTGACAAATGGCATAAAGTATATTATGCTATCAGAAACTCTTTGCACTGCACATACGAGAAAGCATTCTCGCACATTACAGTACAAACTGAGCAGACAACGGTGATTGCCGTGTGGTCGGGCATTTTGCAGCGAATGATAAAGACATTCGTGGGACAGTTTTATGTTCTACGGGTGTCTTTTTTTGTATAAAATCAAAAGGCGGTGGAAAGAAAAAAGAAAAAGGAGGCTTTATATTATGACAGAAGATATGACGAAACAAAATGAAAAAGTGGTAATGAAAGTATCTATCAATAGTATGATAGGGAATATTGTATTATCCATATTCAAAGTTTTTGCGGGGTTTGTATCACATTCAGGAGCAATGGTTTCTGACGGGGTACATTCTGCGTCTGATGTGTTTAGTACAGTGATTGTGATGGTGGGGTATAAAATGTCAGGCAAAGAATCTGATGAGAACCACCAATATGGTCATGAACGTATTGAGTGTGTGGCGGCAATATTGCTGGCGATGGTATTGTGTGTGACTGGTTTTGCTATTGGTGCAAGCGGTTTGGAAAAGATATTTTCCAAAACAACAATGGATTTGCAAGCCCCAACACAGTTGGCATTGATTGCGGCGATTGTATCCATATTGGTCAAAGAAGGTATGTACCATTATACCAAATTTGCAGCAAAAAAAGTGAATTCTGGTGCATTGATGGCAGATGCTTGGCATCATCGTTCTGATGCGTTGTCATCTGTGGGTAGTTTGGTTGGGATTGGTGGTGCAATGCTTGGTTTTCCGATTTGTGACCCGATTGCAAGTGTTGTGATTTCTGTATTTATCATCAAAGCAGCATATGATATTTTCAAAGATGGTATTGATAAAATGATGGATACCGCTTGTGATGTGGAAACATTGGAACGTATGAAAAATGTGATTGTAGCACAAAATGGCGTTTTGGGTATTGATGCTATTCAAACAAGACAGTTTGGGGCAAGAGCATATGTAGATGTGGAAATTGCGGCAGATGGCAATTTAAATTTGACAGATGCACATGCAATCGCAGAATGTGTGCATCATGCCATTGAAATGAACTTTCCTGAAGTAAAACATTGTATGGTGCATATCAACCCACAAAAAACACTTTGAGAAAGTAGCCTGTTGTGTTATGATAAAAATAAAAAGTGGGTGTGATAGATGAAAATTGCATTGGCACAGTTGGATATGGGTTTTGAAAACAAAGATTTGGCAAAACAGCGTTGTATGGAATTGATGGAAAAAGCCAAACAAAAATGTGCAGATTTGATTGTGTTTCCAGAAATGACATTGACAGGTTTTACCATGCAACCAACAATATATGGAGAACAAAAGAAAAACAGCGAAACGGTTGCATATTTTCAGAATGCGGCAAAAACATATAATATGGGGATTGTGTTTGGTGTGATATTTTTGGAAAATGGGCAGGCGAAAAATCACAGCATTGTGTTAGACAAACATGGTGAACTATTGGCAGACTATGCAAAGATACACCCATTTTCTTATGGAGCAGAAGCAAAACATTATGTAGGCGGAGAAAATATTGCGTATTGTGAAACAGAAGGTATGACAATCAGCCCATTTGTTTGTTATGATTTGCGTTTTCCAGAGATTTTTCAAGTGGCATCGAAAAAAAGCTGTTGTATGACGGTAATTGCAAATTGGCCAAAAGCAAGAATTGCACATTGGAAAATATTGTTGCAGGCAAGAGCGATTGAAACACAAAGTTTTATGGTGGGGGTTAATCGCAGTGGCAAAGATGAAACATTGGAATATAGCGGAGATAGTATGCTGATTTCACCAACAGGAGAAATATTGGCACATGTAACAGCACAAAATGAATTGCAAGTTGTAGAAATAGATATACAGCAAGCAAAACAATATCGTCAAACATTTCCTTTGAAAACAGACCGAAAAGAAAGATTATATGCAAAATGGTTGCTGAATTAAGGAGGGTTTTGTGTGAATGAAACACAAAAACGAAGATTGGAATACTTGAAAGAGAAACAAAGGAAGTTGTGGCATACACAAGCGATTGCAATGGAAAAAAGATGTATGATAGAGAGTATTCCAAATTTTGAAAAACAGTATGCGTTTGCAGATGTGGAACAAATCAATGGGATTATGACATTTTTGCATACATTGCCTGCCATGACACCAACAAGACCAGATTTTCGGATTTTACCAAAAGAAGAAATACCTTACAAAAAGATAGAAAATGATACAAAAACAGTATTTGTTTGTTTTTTACATGGTATACATGCGGTATTTGATGATTTGTTTGTCATGGGTACATTGGGGCAGTGTTGCAAAGATATGGTATATTGGCAGGATTTATGTGAGGATTTATTATTGATTTTAGATAATTTTCAAGATTTTATTTATATTGAAGGGCGACATACACCAATCAAAAGTAAATGGGAAAAGCCAAAGCGATAATCGCTTTGGCTTTTTTGGAAAATCAATATTTGCGGCTTTACTAGTATGGATACATTTATGATAAGCGATACCATCTTTCGCAAAACAGCCAGCAATCGGTGCATTGTCTAAGCAGATGTTTTCTATTTGAATATTGTTTTGTTGGAGTGTGATAGGCAGTATCAGTGCAACATTTTTATGATTGTTTATCTCCCGATTTTAAAATTTGAGATTAGAACCAAGTTTTCCAGATTTCAGGGCAATAACCCAATGTAAAAGATTTGCCATTACGGACGATGGGAGTTTGAAAGAGAGCAGGATTTTCAAATAATGTGATTTCCCGCTTGGTTTCATCGATATAATCCATATATAATGTTTGATAAGCTTTTGCTTTGCGATTTATCATCTCCTCTATGTTGATACATTTTTTGGCGGCATCAAATACGCTTTTGCTCATGCCATAAGTATGTATATCAATGGACTGAAAAGGGATATTGCGTTCTTTGAAATATCGCTCTGCTTTTTTTGTGTCAAAACATTTTTTGGCACCATAAATTTGAATGTTCATATGGTAACTCCTTTTTATCTATTTTGTTTATTATACACAATCGTGACAAAAGCTACAAGTCTATGATAGAATAACGTAAAGAAATGAATGATAGGTGGTGTATGAAAGAATGAAAATGATTTCGTGGAATGTAAATGGATTGCGGGCAGCTGTTGGAAAAGGATTTTTGGAATATTTTCAAAATGCAGAGGCAGATATTTTTTCCATACAAGAAACAAAATTGCAAGAAGGGCAAATTGATTTAGATACAACAGGATATTATGATTATTGGAATTATGCAGAGAAAAAAGGGTATTCTGGTGTGGCAGTATTTACAAAACAAAAACCGATTGCTGTTTTTTATGGTTTGGGGATAGAAGAACATGATAAAGAAGGACGTGTGATTACATTGGAATTTGAAACATTTTATCATGTGACAGTATATACACCAAATTCACAACAAGCAAATGCAAGATTGGGGTATCGTATGGAATGGGAGGATGCTTTTCGAGAATATGTGCGTACATTAGACCAGAAAAAGCCTGTGGTGATTTGTGGAGATTTGAATGTGGCACACAATGAAATTGATTTGAAAAATCCGAAAACAAATAGAAAAAGTGCTGGTTTTACAGATGAAGAACGTGGCAAAATGACAGAACTTTTGGAAAGTGGTTTTACAGATAGTTTTCGGTATTTATATCCAAAGATAGAAGGGGTATATTCTTGGTGGAGTTACCGTTTCCAATCAAGACAAAAAAATGCAGGTTGGCGTATTGATTATTATTTGGTGTCACAACGTTTGCAAAAGCAAATACAAGAAGCAAAAATACACACTGCTGTGGTGGGGTCAGACCATTGCCCTGTGGCATTGGAAATTTTATTATAAAATACGAGAATAAAAAAGAGGAGAAAAAAAATATTCTCCTCTTTTATTTTTTGGTTTGATGTATCAATATTTGCTGTTATCAGAGCTGAAACCTTGATATGCAAAAGAGGTATCGGTTGCTGAGTGTTCTATTTTCTGTGGTGGTTGTGGTACTGGTTGTGATGCAAATGGTATTTTTGTAGAAAGAGAATTACTTGGTTTCAATGTGAAATAGCCTACCAAATTTTTCAATCCCAAAGCTTGGTCAGAAAGTTACTGCCTGGCAGCGGCAGATTGTTTTGCGGTTGCGGAAGTGGTTTGTACTATGGAAGAAA
>CAJMNV010000012.1 GCA_905214825.1 uncultured bacterium
AAGCCGGCATCTTCCAATTTTTTTGTAATGGTTTCCAAACGTTCAAAATCCAATTTTGCTTCACCTTTAAATTTGTAAGCACCATGGCTTGTACCAATGGCAATCGCCAAAGAGTCTACACCTGTGCGAGAAACAAAGTCCACAGCTTGGTCTGGGTCTGTGTAAGTTGCGTGTGCCGCATCTACTTTTACTTCATCTTCCACACCTGCAAGTTTCCCCAACTCTGCTTCAACCACAACGCCTCTTGCATGTGCATATTCCACAACTTCTTTTGTTTTTGCAACATTTTCTTCATAATCATAATGAGAACCATCAAACATCACAGAAGTAAAACCATAATCAATACATTCTTTACAAATTTCAAAATCTGCACCATGGTCTAAATGCAATGCAATATCAATGCCTGTTTCTGCCACAGCCGCATCAACCATCGCTTTCAAATATTTTGGGTGTGCATATTTCAATGCACTTTTGGAAACCTGTAAAATCACAGCAGAATTTTGTGCTTTTGCTGCTTCTACAACGCCTTGTACAATTTCCATGTTATTGATGTTAAACGCACCGATGGCATACCCACCATTGAATGCTTTTTCAAACATCTTTTTTGTTGTTACCAATGCCATTTTTCAAACACCTCTTTCTCTTTGTTGGCAGTATGATATATCATACCACAAACACATTATAATACCTTTTTCCCATTTCTGGCAAGTTTTTTTGCATAAAACGTATCATCTCTTTTTTTGCATAATATTCACCAAATCAGAAAGTGCCACTGTTTCTGACTCACCTGTTTCCATATCTTTCAATGCAATGCTGTTTTGTTCCAATTCGCTATCTCCAATAACAACGGTATATTTTGCACCAATTTTATTTGCATATTTCATCTGTGCTTTGACGCTTCTTTCCACAGTGTCACAATCTGCGGATATACCATTTTTACGCAATGCAAATGCAAGCCCTTGTGCTTTCAAGAAACCTTTTTCCCCCATTGCACCAATGTAAATATCTCTTTTGGTTTCTTGTTGCAATGCACCATTTTGTTTTTCCAGTATCATCAGCAAACGTTCCATACCCAAGCCAAACCCAACTGCACCAGTAGGTTTTCCGCCACATTCTTCTACCAGTTTATCATATCTGCCACCGCCGCACACTGTCAAACCATCAGAAACAAATTCAAATACTGTTCTGGTATAATAATCCAAACCACGCACAATTTTTGCATCAATGACAAAATCAATGCCCATTTCTGTCAAAATATTTTGTACTTTTTGGAAATGCCCAGTACATTCTTCGTCCAAACAATCCAACACAGAAGGGGCATCAGCAATGATTGCTTGACAGCTTTTTTCTTTGCAATCCAGCACACGCAAAGGATTTTTTTCAAAACGTTCTTTGCAAGTTGGGCAAAGTTTATCCAAATTCTCACCAATAAAATCTTTCAATGTTTTGTTATATCTGCTACGACATTCTGGACATCCCAAACTGTTCAAACGTAATTCCACACCTTGTATCCCCAATTCCTTTAACAATGTTGCTGCCACAGAAATTGCTTCTGCATCTTGTGCTGCACTATAAGACCCCAACATTTCCACACCAAATTGGTGAAACTGTCTTTGTCTGCCTGCCTGTGTATTTTCGCAACGGAATGTCGGTGAAATATAATACAATTTTGTTGGTTGTGCTTGGTTGTGCATACCATGTTCAATGTATGCACGTACTGCCCCTGCGGTACCTTCTGGACGCAGTGTCAAACTTCTGTTGCCATCATCGGTAAATGTGTACATTTCTTTTTGTACAATATCTGTTGTTTCACCCACACCTCTGACAAACAATTCTGTAAATTCAAAAATGGGTGTTCTAATTTCACCAATACCAAATGTTTCACAAATTTTTCTAATTTTTTGTTCAATATCCTGCCATGCTTTCACTTCTGCATCATATAAATCTTTTGTGCCTTTCACAAGCTGTATCATATATTGCCTCCTTTGGGCAGTCCTTGTCGTTTTCGTTCTATCATTTCGTCAATTCTGCCAATATAATCTTCAATACTTTTGACATTGAATACACGTTCAATGCGGTTTGTTTTTGGGTCAACGGTTTTTGTACTTGCCCCTGCCCCTGCTGCCAATATGGTTTGTTTTTCTTCCATAATCTGAATGTTGTAAACACCTTCTTTTCCAGGCTTGCAATACCCAACATTTTCAAAATTCCCCACCATATTTTTCTGTCGATACATATAATAAGGCTCTAACCCCATTTTTTTCGCATATTCTGCTGTAATATGCAACATTTCCTCCAACATTTCTGCCGTTGACAGTGTATGCATATCAAATTCTTGTTTGAGTCTTGATGCACGTTTTACTGCCAATGTATGCACAGTCACATTATCTGGTTTTAATTTTTGAATAAGCTGCATGGTATGTTTCACATCTTTTGGTGTTTCTTCTGGTAATCCCAATATCAAATCCATATTGATATTCTCATGTCCCACAGCCCTTGCTTCTTCATACACACGTATGATGTCTGCAACATCATGTTTTCTACCAATGCGTTTTAATGTTTCATCATTCATCGTTTGCGGATTGATGGAAATGCGATTGACACCATATACTTTCATCAATCGTAATTTTTCTTTTGTAATAGTATCTGGACGACCTGCTTCCACAGTATACTCCATACTTTCATCTGGTGCAAATAAATCTTTTATTTTTTGCAACAAACGTTCTAATTGTGTTTCGTCTAATGATGTAGGTGTGCCACCACCAATATAAATATTTTTCAATGTGAACGCTTTTGCATATTCTGCCAAATACTCCAATTCCAAAAACATGGCATCTAAATATGCGTCCACTTGTTTTTGGTACTGTGCCAATGGATATGCGGTAAAAGAACAATACAAACATCTTGTTGGGCAAAATGGTATCCCAACATATAAACTAATATCATCTTGTTTATTTTCTGCCAAAAGCCGTCTTTCTGCTTTTGCCACTGTGATTGTCAACTGTGCTTTTTGTTCAGAAACCAAATACTGCTTTGTCAAATACGTCATACAGTCATCTTCTGTTTTACCTTCTTCCAAAAGCATATTCACAATTTTTGCAGGTCGCACACCTGTCAAAAGTCCCCAACGTGGCACAATGCCCGTTTCACAAGAAAGCAATGCAAATATGCTCAATTTTACCAATCGTTTCTGTTCTTTTTCAGATAATGGCTCTGTATAAGGCATTTCCCATTTTGCGATTTGTCGTCCATTTTGATAAATCATTGCTGTTGCTTTTTGGTTTTGGAGTGCACTCAAAACGGTAATGCCTTCTTGTACCGTTTGCTCTGCTTTTTGATAGTGCAAATTTGGATAAAATACCTGTATCATGGTTTGCACATCATTTTGTAACGTATGTCCTTGTAATATATATGTTATCATATCAAAAATCCTTAAAATAATTTTTCGCTGTCCAACAAAATGGTCACAGGGCCGTCATTAACCAATGACACTTTCATATCTGCTTGAAATTGTCCTGTTGCGACTTTTTTGATGTTCATGGTTTTGGCTTTTTCGCAAAGTTGTGCAAACAACCCAGCTGCCACATCGGGAGCAGCACCTGCGGAATATCCAGGGCGTCTGCCCTTTCTTGCATCACCATACAATGTGAAATTGGGTACAATCAACAATTCCCCACCAACATCTTGCAATGACAAATTCATTTTACCATTTTCATCTTCAAAAATACGCAAATTCACGACTTTATCCAACATATACTCCATTGTTTTTTCATTGTCACTATCCAACATACCAAAAAGCACCATAATGCCTTTTTCGATTTGTCCAATCACTTCTCCGTTTACAGTCACACTTGCTTTTGTTACCCTTTGCAATACTGCTCTCATACTGTTCTCCTTTCTTTATCCGCTGACACGTTCAATCGCCATAATGCCTTTGATACTTTTCAATCGTTTATTGACACGTTCCAACTGGTCTTTTGTTCTGATTTCCATTGTAATATTAAATATTGCTGTCATATCTTTTGTTGTGCGAATATTAAATCCTTTAATTGCAATATCTTCATCTGCCAAATGTCTACTAATTTCCAACAACAAGCCATTTCTATCATTGGCAATGACACGAATTTCTGCCAAATAAGATACTTGTACTTCTCCATGTGTATATTGTGTATCCCATTCTGCATCAATCAGCCTTGCCCGTTCTTCGTTGCTCAAATTCATAATATTGATACAATCGGTACGATGAATGGTAACACCACGTCCACGTGTAACGAATCCTACAATTTCATCACCAGGGACAGGGCTGCAACATTTTGAAAAACGCACAGCCACATCTCCAATACCCTCTACCACAATACCGCTTTTGCTTTTATGTTTGAGTGGTTTTTCACTCACTGTTTTTTCAAAATCATACAAAAGGTCTTCTGCGGTTTGATTTTTGCGTTGTTCTTTCAAATATTCTTCTTTTAAGCGATTGACAACCTGCCCTTCTTTTAAGCCACCATATCCAACCGCTGCCAACACCGCATTCCATTCTTTGAAATCATATTTGTTCAATACCAATTTTTCCCATTCAGGGCGTAACAAATCCGAAGGTTGAAACCCTTTCTTTTTGATATCATTGATGAGCATTTCTTTCCCACGGATAATATTTTCTTCTTTTTCTTCTTTTTTGAACCATTGTTTGATTTTGGTACGTGCTTGGGAGCTTTTTACCAAATTCAGCCAATCACGGCTAGGGCCTTTGGAATTTTGGGAAGTCATAATTTCAATAATATCCCCATTTTGCACTTTATAATCAATGGTTGCCATTTTGTTATTAACCCTTGCCCCAACCATTTTGTTGCCCACTGCGGAATGTATCATGTAAGCAAAGTCAATGGGTGTAGAGCCTTTAGGAAGTTGTATGACTTCCCCTTGTGGTGTAAAGGCATATACTTGGTCTGTAAATATATTCAAATCCAATTTGATGGTATCCAGATATTCTTTGTTATCCGACATATCTTTTTGCCATTCCAATATCTGACGCAACCAAGCCAATTTTGCTTCTTCTTTGCGTCCGCTTTTTTCGCCAGATTTACCTTCTTTATATTTCCAGTGTGCCGCAATACCATATTCACTGGTACGATGCATTTCCCAAGTACGAATTTGTATTTCAAACGGCTCACCAGACGGCCCAATCAACGTGTTGTGCAAAGATTGATACATATTGGGTTTTGGCATGGCAATATAATCTTTAAAACGCCCCGGCATAGGTTTATACATCGTATGCACAATACCCAACACTGCATAACAATCTTTTATGTTATCCACAATGGCTCTGACTGCAAACAAATCATAAATCTGGTCAATGGTTTTGTTTTGGTTGAGCATTTTTTTGTATATACTGAAAAAATGTTTGCTTCTGCCTTCAATTTTCCCTTTAATCCCTGCTTCTTCCATTTTTTGCCGTACTTCTTGCACAATATCTGCAACAAAACTTTCTCGCTCCACACGTTTTTTTTCTATTTTTGCTGCCAAATCAAAATACGCTTCTGGATTCAAATACTTAAAGCATAAATCTTCCATTTCTGTTCTGATTTTGGAAATACCCAAACGATGGGCAAGCGGTGCATAAATATCCAATGTTTCTTGTGCTTTTTCTCTTTGTTTTTCTGGTGTCATATAATTCAGTGTACGCATATTATGCAAACGGTCAGCGAGCTTAATCAATATCACACGAATATCTTTTGCCATTGCCAAAAACATTTTTCGATAATTTTCTGCTTGTATTTCTTCTTTTGTAGAATAAGACAGTTTCCCCAATTTGGTCACACCATCTACCAATATCGCAATTTCCTCGCTAAACAAACGTGATACATCTTCATATGTGTATTCTGTATCTTCTATGGTATCATGTAATATACCAGAAACAATAGACTCCATATCCAATTCCAACTCTGCCAGTATATAAGCAACTTTCAGAGGATGAATGATATATGGCTCACCAGATTTCCTTTTTTGTTCTTTGTGTGCATCTTTCGCCAAACGATATGCTTTTTCCAACATGGCATAATCATGTGTTGGATGATATGTTTCAATCCGTTCCACAAGTTCTTGATATAATTGGTCTTCGATTGCCATATTCGTCACCTCTCTTTCTTGATTTTGCATATAAAATATATTCCTCATTTCTTTACATTTTCAAAAATATTAGAAAATATTATACCAATTTTTTCGCTTTTTTTCAATGTTTTTTCCGTTGTGTATCCAAAACCCTGATATAACCGTTTGTACCATAAGCACATTCTATTTGTAATTGTTGTTTTTGAAGTTGTGCAAATTTTTCAACCAAATTTTGTGAAATCCATTCTCCTGCAACCACAAAAGGCACACCAGGTGGATACACCCAAACATAATCCGCACAAACATATCCTGCACTTTCTAGCAATGGTACTTCTTTTTGTTGTTTTTGTAACGCTTCTTCCACAGAACAGTATATTTCTGGCAGTTGCAAAGAAATGATTGGTGTTTGTGTTTGTTGTGATGGTGTTGCTTGTTTGTCCAGTGCAAACAATGCATTTTTTAACAGATCAAAACCATATGTGGTATCACAAATACTTGTGATGGCCAATGCATAAAAGGGTTGTGCCATTTCCATTTCCAAATGATATTTTTGTCGTAATTGATTGGCAAGTGCCACACCAGACCAAGTACTTTTTTTTGTGTGTAATATCAATTTACTTTTATCAAAATCAAACACATCATTTTGTGGTTGATAAACTTGCAGTATTTGCAACGCTTCTATTTCTTTATAAAACAGTTCCAATCGTTTTGCATATGCTGAAAACAACATTGCTTTTTGTGTTTGCAATATGTTCATACAATGGTCGATTGCTGCTAACAACACATATGAGGGACTGCTTGTTTGAAACACAGAAAGTTGTCGTTTGACTTCTGCCACAGAAACATTTTCGGAACAAATGTGTAATATGGCGGTTTGTGTAGGGCAAGGCAATGTTTTGTGTAAACTTTGTACCACAATATCCGCCCCCAAATGCACAGCCGTATCTGGAAATTCTGTCGAAAATCCAAAATGTGTCCCATGTGCCTCATCAACCAAAAGCAAAGCCCCTTTTTTGTGTACCACATCAGCAATCCCCGCAATATCGCTCACAACCCCCTCATATGTCGGGCTTGTGATGATAACCAATTTGCAATTTTGCATATTTTCCAATGCTTCTGCCACTTGTGCAGGTGTAATGCTACCATGTATCTGCCAATCCTCCAAAACAGGTGCTACCAAATATTTTGGAGAAAGCCCGCACAATTCCACACCATGATACACCGCACGATGACAATTTCTTACCATCAATACGCCATCACCTCTTTTTGTCATACTGCGAATTGCTGCCAACAAACCACCACTACTACCATTGATTAAAAAAAATGACGCTTTGCTTTTCCATAGTATTGCCGCTTTTTCCATACATTTTTTCAAAATACCTTGTGCATGATGTAAATTATCAAAACCATCAATTTCTGTAATATCCATATCATATGGAAACACATCACCAATCAAATCTACATTGCGTTTATGCCCTGGCATATGAAAGGGATAACGACCATTTCGTGCATAATTCATCAATTTTTGTTGTAAATCCATCATTTTCTCCTTTTCTTTTGTAAAAAATATCCCCAAAGCCAAAGCTTTAGAGACATTTTGTATTTATTCTATTGCCATATCATCGTTTTCTAAATTGTCCCATTCGGATTTCATCGTTTCCATAAAATCCAAGTAGTCATCTTCCAAATCGTCCAAAAACGACAAAACATCAGCAAATATAGGGGCATCAATTTCTGTTTCAAAATCATGATCCCAAGTGGTAAATGAAAATCCTTCTGCATTTGGTTCTTTTCTGCATACCCAAAATACACCGTAGGGATCTTGTCCAAATACCAACCAATCCGGAAAAAACGGGGCTATTTTTGAATTTTCCTGTATTTGTGCAATGGTATAGACATAACCAAAGGGTAAATCTATCCCCTCACCCAAAGCATACAGCTCTTGCAATGCATGTGGCAATGTTTGTATGTCTTCCGATTTTGCGGGTGTCATATCTTTTTCTACCAGTTCTTCCAAAAATGATTGCAAATCCACAAAAGATACTTGTCCTTCTATATCCATAAAGTGCTCCTTTTCCATTTCATAACATTGTAATATCAACCTATGCCACAATCTCCAAACATCAACGCAAATGCACTATCTTTCATTGGAATAATCACTGCCATTGGTCTATTGTGGTGTTCGCCAAAACGTGTTTGTCCCAACTATTCTTGTATTTGTTTATATTTGTTTACCAATTTTGCAATTTATGGCATTTTTTCGATATTGTTGCATCATATCTTTCCATACTTGCATAAAACAATGCTCCTCATTCACAAATCCATGGCACAACTGCTTGTTTTGGGTATACAAATTGCAAATGTATGGAATAATCCCGTTCAAATATCACTTCCGAAACAATCAATGCTTTACCATCGACACCTTCTCGTCTACCCATACGTTTTTTTTCTTTTTCAATGGTTTCAGACAATATTTCGATATTTTGTTTCAGCCATTTCAAATCTATTTTAGACACTGCGGCCGCATTCATCCGAAATACACCTTTATATTTTTGGTTTTGATATGAAAATGTAAACAAACAATATGGCACATCTTGTTGCCAATTTTCTACTTGCAACAAATCTTTGATTGCCTGCAAATTTTTTTCATCACAAACAATCCCTGCAATGGCTTCGAGTTTGGAACGGCTTTCTTCTTCGCCAACTTCTCCTGCTTGCAATGCTGTATCGCTTTCTTGTGCAATATAATGGTTTTCCAGTTGTTCCAAAGTATATCCTTTTTGTATCTCTTCTCTTTGTCTTGTAAATTCATAATCATTGGGCAACAGTGCCAAACCTTTTGCATTTGCTTCCAAAGCACCCATTTTGTCCCCAAAATGACTGCGCAAATTTGCCAAGTGCAACCAACCCCAAGGATAATTTGGTTCTTCCAAAACGCCTTTTTCGGCATATTGTTTTGCCTTCTTCAATTTGCCGCAATATGTCAATGCCACTGCATAACGATAATAAAACATACCACAGCCTTCTGCCAAATCTTCCACACTTTGTAACCAAGTCATACTTTTATAATAATATTCGTAAGTATCTATATTTCCACAAGCATATGACACCCATAATGCAATTTCCAAATCATGATGTGCTCTTTTTCTGGTAAATAATTTTTCTGCCACACCATTTTCAATAAAATCTTCCAAATACTCCAATATTGCATAGAAATACCCACTATTGCCTGCACAATAGGATTGCAATGTTGCAACATCTTCTTTTGATAGTAAACTTTTCTGCATGGAAACCGTGCCTCCTTTTTTCCTGCATTTCTTTTATTATAACTTTGTTTTGCATTTTTGCAAACCAAAAAAGAGAAATACCGGAAAACCAAGTATCTCTCTTTTTTTTATTCTTTTTCAAGTTCTACTTCTTTCATATAGCTGCATTTTTCGTTGGAGCAAACAATTTTTGGATTTTTCTTTCCTTTTTCTTCCAAAAAACTGCCACATTCTGGACAAAGTTCTCCGGTTGGTTTATTCCATGACATAAAATCACATTCTGGATTGTTTTCACAACCGAAATACATTCTGCCTTTTTTTGTTTTTTTGATCAGCACTTTTGCCCCACATTTTGGACAGTTTACACCTGCCTCTTCAAAAAATGGTTTGGCATTTTGGCAATCCGGGAAACCGGGACAAGCCAAAAATTTCCCATATCTACCATATTTGATGACCATATTTCTGCCGCATTTTTCACAAATCACATCTGTAACTTCGTCTTTGATTTCCACTTTTGCCAACTGTTCCACCGCTTCATCTACGGCATGTTTAAATTCTGGATAAAAATCTCGAATAATTTGTTTCCATTCTTCTTTTCCCAATTCCACTTCATCTAAGCGTTTTTCCATATTTGCTGTAAAATCAATATCCACAATATCAGGGAAATATTTTTTCATAATATCATTGACCACTTCGCCCAATTCTGTGGGATACAAATTTTTTGCTTCTTTTATAACATAATTTCTTGCTTGAATGGTTGTTAATGTTGGAGCGTATGTGCTAGGACGACCCACGCCGATTTCTTCCAAAGTCTTAATCAAAGACGCATCGGTAAATCTGGCAGGTGGTTGTGTGAAGTGCTGTTCGGGCAAAAATGAAGATACTTGTAATACATCACCTTCTTGTAATGGTGGAATTTGTACGTCATTTTCTTCTTCGCCTTTGTTATACACTTCCAAAAAGCCACGGAATATCAAACGAGAACCAGATGCACGCAATGCATAATCTCCTGCTTGCATTTTCACCTGCAATGTATCATATAAAGCAGGGCACATTTGGCTTGCCACAAACCGTTCCCAAATCAACTTATACAACTTATATTGTTCTTTTGACAGTGATTCTTTTATGCTGTCAGGTGTTCTTTGTACACTGGTGGGGCGTATGGCTTCGTGTGCATCTTGTGTTTTGCCTTTTGACTTATACACCACACGTTCTGGATTTACAAATTCTTTGCCATATGCATCTGTGATATAAGAAACTGCCGCTTCATATGCTTCATCAGAAATACGGAAAGAGTCTGTACGAATATAAGATACCAAACCTACATGTCCTTCGCCTTTGATTTGCACACCTTCATATAATTGTTGTGCAATCATCATTGTTTTTTGTGTTGCCATATTCAAATGTTTGCTTGCTTCTTGTTGCATGGTACTTGTGGTAAATGGTGCCACAGGTTTTTTCTGTCTGGTACCTTTTTTGACTTCTTTGACAACAACATCTTGCCCTTCTAAATCCTGCAATATGGCGTTGACAGTTTCTTCATTGGGCAATTCTGTTTTTTCGTCACCTTTTCCATAAAATCTTGCATCAAACATTTTTCTCTGTTTGTCTTTGATTTTTGCACCAATCGACCAATATTCCATAGGGATAAATGCACGAATTTCGTCTTCTCTATCGCAAATAATACGCAATGCCACAGACTGCACACGTCCGCCGCTCAATCCTTTTTTGACTTTTTTCCAAAGCAAATTGCTTATGGTATATCCCACCATTCTATCCAGCAAACGACGTGCTTGTTGTGCATTTACCAAATCCATGTCAATTTCTCTTGCTTCTGATATGGAGCGTTTGACAGCCGATTTTGTAATTTCGTTAAATGTAATACGGCTGATATCTTTGTCATCGTTCAAATGCAATGCGTGCAACAAATGCCAACTGATTGCCTCTCCTTCACGGTCAGGGTCAGTTGCCAAATAAACTTTATCCGCTGCTTTTGCTTCTTTTTTCAGTTTGCTTAACAAATCTCCTTTGCCACGAATGGTGATATATTTTGGTTCAAAATCATTGTCAAAATCAATCCCCATTTGACTTTTTGGCAAATCCCGAATATGTCCCATAGACGCTTCTATTTTGTAATTGTTCCCCAAAAACTTACCAATAGTATGTGCTTTTGCAGGGGACTCCACAATTACCAAATATTTTTTGGCACTTTTTTTTGCCTTTGTTTTTTCTTTTTCCATTGTGTCAAATTCCTCTCCGCTTACTGATTATTTGGTATTTCGTATATATCCTGCTTGTTTTCGCTTATGAATATAACCCGAAATTTCCAGCAAAGAAAGTATATATTGTATTTCTTCAATACTTTTATTCAATTTTCTTTTAATCTCCTCTGCTGTGATTGGATTTTGTGTATCTATCAACAAGAAAACTTCTTTTTCAAATGGTTGCAAATTTTCCAACACGGTTTGATAATATTTTTCTGTTTCTTCTTTTTGATAAGATATGCCCAAAGCATACAAAATATCGCTGTATTCTGTAATAATAGGGCAACCTTGTTTTATCAAATTGTTTGTACCCTCACTGAACCGACTGGTGACATTGCCAGGTACTACAAATACATCACGCCCATTTTCCAAAGCCAAATCTGCTGTAATCAATGTACCGCTTTTTTTGCCAGCTTCCACAACCACAATCATTTTGCTGAGTCCACTGATAATGCGATTTCTGTGTGGAAAATGATAGGGCATGGCTTTTGTCTGTGGTGGATATTCTGAAATCAAGCAACCATTTTGTATGATACGTTCCATCAAACTTTGATTTTCTATCGGATAACAAACATCTACACCACAACCCAATACTGCAATGGTCTTCCCACCACCGTCCATAATGCCTTTATGTGCCATGGCATCAATGCCCTTTGCCATACCGCTGACAACAACCACATTTGTTTTGCCCAAATCTTTTGTGATACGATGTGCCGTTTCCAAACCATATGCAGAACATCTTCTTGCACCCACAACACCGATTTTATCAATTTCATCATCAGGCAAAATGCCTTTGACATAAATACCCAAAGGCGGGTCATAAATTTCTTTGAGCAAATTTGGATACATGGGATGAAAATAAGAATAAAAGAAAATCTCTTTTTCTTCCAATTCCAATATCCAGTTTTCTAGCATTTCTGGGTTTCGTTGTGCAATCAAATTGTTTGCCAGATGTGCGGCATTTTTTAAAACTGCATGAATTTCTTGTGCAGACGCAAAAAATACGGCCTCAGCCGTTTGAAAATGTTTTAATAACAGAAATCCTTTTTGTACGTTATGCATGGTCATGCGTGCCAACCACATCAGATAATATTCTTCCATTGCAAATACCTCCAAAAACAGTTGCGGGGCAGTTATGCCATCTACTATAAATGCTTTTACAGTAAAATTCAATCATTTTTTTCTCTTTTTGTAATTTTTTTGCATTTTTACAATTCGTAATACAGTTTCGATTATATTTGCACATTGCACTTTTGTCAAAAAATTGTTATGATACTGTCAAAATAAAAACATTTTGTAATTGAGGTGAAATCATGCTCTCTATATTAAATAGTGCCGCATTGTTTGGCATTGACGCATATCATGTGCATGTAGAAGTGGATATTAGCAGTGGACTGCCTGCTTTTGACATTGTTGGGCTACCCGACTCTGCTGTCAAAGAATCCAGAGAACGTGTACGTACTGCCATCAAAAATGCAGGTTTTTCGTTTCCATCAAAAAGAATTACGGTCAATCTTGCTCCTGCGGATACCAAAAAAGAGGGAGCTTCTTTTGATTTGCCTATTGCTGCTGGTATTTTATGTTGTATGGACATACTGCCTGCCATTACATTAGAAGAATATTTCATTGCGGGTGAACTTTCTTTAGATGGCTCTGTGCGTACCGCCAATGGCATATTGCCTATGGTATATCAAGCATTGCAAAGCGGCATACAAAAATGCATTGTTCCTTTTGACAATGCAGAAGAAGCGGCATTGGTACAAGATATGGCAGTATACCCCATACAAAATTTAAAACAAATGGTTTCTTTGTTGCAAAATGAAGGAAAACAACAACCATTTTCTGTCACTGCGAATTTGTTTTCTGAAAAAACACCAAAACAAGAATATCTTGATTTTGCCCATGTCAAAGGACAAGAAAATGCAAAACGTGCTTTAGAAATCGCTGCCGCTGGCGGACACAATATTTTAATGATTGGGCCGCCCGGTTCTGGCAAAACCATGCTTGCCAAACGGTTTCCATCCATATTGCCCGATTTGACATTTGCAGAAAGCATAGAACTCACAAAAATATACAGCGTTGCAGGACTTTTACAAAGCAAAAACACATTGATACAACAACGCCCTTTTCGTGCACCGCACCACACCATATCTGCCTCTGCACTCACAGGTGGTGGCAGAATACCCAAACCAGGTGAAATTTCACTGGCACATCATGGTGTGTTATTTTTAGACGAATTGCCAGAATTTCAAAGAACAGCACTTGAAGTCATGCGACAACCTTTGGAAGATGGGACGGTTACCATTGCTCGTGTCAGCGGCACATTGACATTCCCATCTAATTTTATATTGGTTGCTGCAATGAACCCTTGCCCATGTGGGTATCTTGGCACAGGTGACAAATGTCATTGCACCAACCAAGAAGTCATCAAATATCAAAATAAAATCAGCGGACCATTGCTCGACCGTATTGATTTGATGATAGAAATGCCCCCTGTACAATACAGCGATTTACAAAATACCACAGAAGGCGAACATTCTGCACAAATCAAAGAGCGTGTTATACAGGCACATCGCATACAAACAAAACGTTATCAAACAGAAGGGATTTATTTCAATGCACAACTCAATGCAGCACAAATCGAAACATATTGTACACTGGGCAAAGCCGAAAAAGAACTGTTACAAAAGGCATTTGAAAATATGAATTTGAGTGCAAGGGCATATCATAAAATATTAAAACTTGCACGCACGGTTGCCGATTTGGCTGGTTGTGAAACCATAAACATTCGCCATATTGCAGAAGTATTGCAGTATCGTTCTTTTGACAGAAATTATATGATATAACAAACAGGGGGTATTTTAAAATGACATTGCACACCAAACAAATGTCAGACTCTTTCCGCATTGGGGTATTGCTTGCTATGGTAGGTGGTTTTCTGGATACATATACTTATCTATGCAGGGGGCAAGTATTTGCCAATGCACAAACAGGAAATATTGTTTTGATGGGTATTCATTTATTTGAAGGTGATTTTTGGAAAGCATCATCTTATTTTATTCCCATATTTGCTTTTATGCTTGGCATCCTTTTAGATGAAGGTATCAAATACCATTTTGAAAATAAAGCCTTTCATTGGCGGCAAATGGTACTGTTGATAGAATTATGTACTTTGGTTCTTGTCATGTTACTGCCCTTGGGCAGTGGCGATGCATTTGCAAATGCATTGGTTTCTTTCATCTGTTCTTTACAAGTGCAAAGTTTCCGCAAAGTGCATGGGTTACCTTATGCAAGCACCATGTGTACAGGCAATCTGAGAAGTGGCACAGAACATCTGGTACATTTTTTTCAAAAAAAAGAAAAAATATTTTTCAAAAAAAGTATGCATTATTATGGCATCATCATTTCTTTTATATGTGGTGTCGGATTGGGTGTCATCACCACAAAACGATATGGCAATCTATCTTTATGGATTTGTTTTCTATTGCTTTTGGTTGCATTTTGTATGCTTTTTATCAAAGAAACAAACGAAACTACATAATCCCATTAAAAAAATCCGTCGTTATCAAAACGACGGACTTTTTTAATCCAATTCTGCTTCCAAAAACAACGCTGTTATTTTTTGTTTGTTTTGGCACACTTTTTGAAATTCCGTAATAAATTTTCGCAATGCTTTTGGGTCTTCTGCATATACACAAAACATATCTGCTTCTGGGTCAAATGCAACACAGTTTTCCAACTCTTGACAGTATTCTTCTAAAAATACAGTTGCCAAGCTTGTCCAATCATACCCATTGCCTTCAAACCCTTCTTTTGCACGCAAATCAAACACATCTTGCAAATACGTACCAACCGTCAAACAAACAGAATAACTGGATTTCCCTTCTACCCAGAAAAACGGCTGTATTTGTTCTTTCCATGTTTCCATATCTGCAAAAACAGGCACATCTTTTGTATATTGTTCTTCCATTTGTATTTCCTCCAATACTTTTTCTTTACATGCCGCCAATAATATTTGTATATCTTCATTTTCGGTATCTAACTTTTCAGCGTCTTGTATGGCTTTTAATGCTACTTTATACTGTTTTACATGATACAAAGCAAATGCAACACGATAAGCCCAAATCGCATCTTTTCTCCCCATAATACTGACTAATTGTAAAATCTGCAATGCTTCTTGATATTTTCCCATATTATTTTTTGCCCTTGCCAAATAACATAATATATCATAATTTTGTTCTGTCATTGGCATATCTTCAATCAACTGTTCAATTTCTGCATGGTCATTTTGGCTATGCAAACGATTGATTTTCTTTTCGATAACCTTCTCTGTTGGTTGTAACAGTTGTGTAAAAAATGCAATGGTTTTTTCGCATATTTCACAAAATGCCACTGTGTCTTCATCATCGGGGTTCAATCGCAAAACCTCTTGAAATGCCGCATATGCTTGTTTTTTATACTCCAACTGTTCCACAATATCCCCATCTTTGTAATAATATGCATACCCTATGCGATAATGCCACAATTCATCATTTTTACCCATTTGTTTGACAGTTTCCAAACATTTGATTGCATCATCATATCGTTCCAAATTGTTATATGCTCTTGCCAACTGACAAGTCAAATCATAATTCAACTCTTTTGGTGGTAAAGATAACAATTTGTCAACAATATTTTCATATTGTCCAGAAACATACCAATAATGGAGATTTTCTGCCAAAGATGGGGCTGACATATCCCGACAGGCATTTTCTCTTGTAATATCCACAACATGCGAAACACCGATTTCTGCCATTTTATCCAACAATTCTTCTGCACTGTGATTGATTTTATAAGACAATTCATTATCATATAATGGTATCAGTTGATAAAAATTCACATCATCGCCATTTGGCAGCACACAAACCTGTGCTTCACTGCCCAATGCTTGTGGAGAAAGCAATATACTGCTTGTGAATGTTGTATTTTCTGCATACGGCACACCATTGGATATGGTATGCCCCCACCCAAACCATGTTTGTTCCATTTTCGGCAATCTTGCGGCGGTTTTCAAACAGCGAATGGGCCAATACCAAGTTTCATCATCAGAATCTATTTTCCAATCTGGTGGCAAACAAATGCAAACTTCTGCCCTTTCTAATTTGCTTTCTTTCAATTCTTTTGGTACACACATGGCATATGCCCCCATACCCATGGTGACCAATGTATAGTAATTTCTTTGCTTGGAAGGTGGCACCACACAAATATCAATATGCAAATCCGGAGAAACCAATTCATGTAAAACCCCTTCAAATTCTCCAAAATGTTTTGTAATATGTTTTTCCACACATTCCATTTCTGCTTCTGTGTAATAATCACCCATGTATTTCATTTCCTCTCGTTCTTCTTTACACCATGTCAAAAACATATGACAATCTTCTGCAATGTTTTTTGATGGATTTAATTTTAAACTTTTGGAAAATGCTTGTTCTGCCTTTTCATATTCTTTGCTATAATACAATGCATATCCCATACGATATTGCCATTTGTATGTATTTTCGCAATTCTTTTTGATTTTTTGTAAAACGGCAATGGCTTTTTCATATTCTTGTGTATTGTTATATGCCACAGCCAACTGTCCCAATAACGCATCGTCTTGTTTTTCTTTTGGAAAATTCAGTATACCATTGACAATTTTTTGATGTTCTTCTGCATCATACCATACATCAATTTGTGCCAGCAATTCTTCTTTTGTCCATGTTTTGGTATCCACACAATCCGCATGTTGTTTTGCAATCCACAGAAGTTTTGCCATATCAGCCCTACCAATATCCACAACTTCCGTACCGCATAACATCGCACCAAATGCATGTACAACATCCCAACTGCAATGAAATCCAATACCGATATACGGATTATCATTTTTTTCCAAATCATAAATTTGTATCAAATTTGGTGTGGCATATTGGTAAAAATCTGCTGGTTTTTCTATTTTTGGCATATTTTCTTGATACATTTCCAAATATGCATTATATTCTGCAAACAATTTTGCAAATATCACATCTATCAAATCCACAAAATTTTCCATCACCATATCATATGCTTTTTTTTGTGTTTTAGAAAACGACTGCAATATCTCTGTTGCTTCTACATCAAAAGAAAGTGTGACATTTTTCATTTCTGGAAATAACCGTTCCCATTCTTCCAAAAAAATAGATTGCTCACAAACGCCTTCTTCTATTTTAAAATCAGCAATTTGTAGTTTTTCACTTGGTCGCATCAAACCACTCCCTTTTTAATCCCACCAAAAATACCAAACCGTTGATTTCGCCAGACAATCTGCCAACCAGCCAATGGTACCATCTCCACCGCTTTGTGTTACGATATCTTGACAAAACAGATATTGTTCCATTGCCAATTCTTTTGCATACTCCATACCCACAGGTGTTTTTACATAACATTCCAACTGGTCACTTGTGATAACTGCTGGCACAGCACCATATTTTTCATACCAATATTTGCATACTACCATCAATGTTTCTGTATCAGGGCAATCGTTCCAATTACCAAAAGGCACATAAGCAAACACCTCCCAAGGATTTTTTACAGGAATTTTTGCCAAAATCAACGGATATGTTTCTTGGTCTTCATAATTCCAATAGGATATAAAACGGTCTAATGTTTCTCCATTTTCAACTTCTCCCAAATCCCATTCTTCTTCCTCATATAACGCTTTTCTTTCTGCCAATTTTGTTTCAAAAAAAGTTAATTTTGTTGTCAACATCTGTTTGCGATATGCCGCAACCACTGCATTATCCTGTTGCCATTCTTCCAACCCTGCATTGATGTACACCATCCCCAATAAATTATCATCTACCCGAATCAGCAACGGTACATATCCTTTTGTTTTGCCTTCTTCCAATGCATTTTGATAAGTTTCCACAATTTTTGTATCATCTTCCATTGGTGCGAAAAATTCACAAGGGCAATCCAAATATGTTATCATTGCTTGTATCCATTCTTTTTCCATTATCAATTCCTCCTTTTATGTTTGTTGATGGTGCATTGCCGCAACATGACAATGTTTACAAATATGTATATACAACGTCCCTTCTGCCATATCATCTTCTAATGTATCCCATTGTATCTGTGCCAAATATGTCATCGGTTTACCACAATCTGGACATTTTGGATACCAAAAATCGTCCACCCAATTTGCAAATCCCCCTACTGTGTTACAATATTCTGCAAAAGCACCATAAAATACAGATTTTGGTTTTTCCACAATACCATATGTATTATTTATGAAATTTTCATATTCTTCTGGTGCAAATGCATAATCATTACCTTCTGCATTCGGTATTGGTTTGCTATCGCCTTGCAATGTAAATCTGCTATATGCAGGCATTTGATATGCCACACAACTTGGGCAACACGTCGCTGTAATCACGCCATCTACACCTAAAAACCGCAGACTTTCCTCTTTTCCATTCAAAACCAACATATCCACATATTTTCCACCACAATGTGGGCAT
This sequence comes from uncultured bacterium, assembly GCA_905214825.1. Taxonomy (GTDB): domain Bacteria; phylum Bacillota; class Clostridia; order Lachnospirales; family Anaerotignaceae; genus Anaerotignum. Next base: position 19,150 of record CAJMNV010000012.1, read on the forward strand.
ATATCCTCTCTGGCTTTTGCAATCTGCCCTGCTTTTTTGTCACCATCTTTTTCCATAGAAACACAATTTGCAAAAAACAACGTTTGTCGATTGCCAACTTTATCAAATGTCCAACCACCATATTGTGCATACACAGATGGTGTTGCATAAAGTTGTTCTTGCCACGGTTTTGGATTTTGTTCTAATTCTTGCAATGCTTCCAGAGACCTTTCGCCGCCACACATTGCCAAACAACATAACAAATCTGCTCCTTCATACGGTTCTTCTATCTGTTCCAATGCTGTTAGCAATGCATTTTCTACTTCTTCTGATGCATGATAAAACAATTCTGGTACATCATACACTTTTTGTTTCACTGCTGCTTGTGCCATCTGCTCCATATCCAAAAGTCCCAATCGCAAAGCCATGCGGCATTGTTCATAAACTGGTTCTTTGTAATTTCCAATATCCTGCAAATGCAAAAGTAGCTCTTGTGGTTGTAATACAAAGGCTACTTCTTGCATTTTTTCCCCACATTCTCCACAAATGCTATCATAGTACATTTCTTTACCACATTTTTTGCAATGATACATAAAATCTCCCTTTCTGTTTGTTACAAAAGATATGCTTTTTGCCATCCATTTTCCCATGTACCTTCCACACAAACACCTTTTTCTAATTTTATGATGTCATCATCTGCCCATTCTGCAAGCAAAAATAAAATCGTACCATCTTTTTTGATACAAATGTCAGAAAATACGGTTGTATCTGCAAAATCCCCATACCATTCGTTTCGGAGTTTTGTTGTGGCAAAATCATAAGCATTTGCTTCCCATTCTGCTGCTTCCATGGTCAAATTTTGTATAATCGTTGTTGCCTGTTCTATATCTTTTTCATTCTCTGCAAATACACAACCATTCACCCAAACTTCCTGCCATGAAATTTTGCATATAAATTTTTGTTCTTGTTCGATATATTCCAAACCATGAAATATAATATGTTTTTTCTGTAATATATTTTTCATTTTTTCTAACATAACATACCTCAATTCTCATTCCATGTGACGGTTTTCACACGACGTACGAATTCAAAATCCCCATTACAATGTATTTCATCAATCAAATCTTCCATCATTTGTTCATCATAATAATAAGGAGAGCAAACCAAATATTCCATCATTGGAAATCCGCCACAGCAAGAACAACCACCATCGCCACCTTTTGCACCCAAGCCATCTGCAATCAATTCCATATGATAGGAGTCATTTCCTATAATAATGCCAAAGAAATTGGGTGATTCCAAATCACCTTTTGTGTCAATGCGATACCATAAAATTTCATCATCATCTTTATCACGTTCTTCCACCATATAACATGCCATATCATCGCCCCAAGGAAATAACGTCCGTATTCCACCACCTGCCAAATACTCCCATTGATCCATGGTTGGTAATCGAAATCTGCCTTCTTTTGCAATCTGTGCACAAACCTGTTCCTTGCTCATATTATGATAAAGGGCAAACTCTACGCCCTGTTCCGTCTTTTTGGCACGAAACCGCATATCCCCAACATTCCATTGTCGCTGATTACAACTTGCTTTTTTTGCAATTTTCAATTCTTCGGCAAATTCTGTTTGCACACGCACATCCTCTTCGGACACAATTTCCCAACCAATCTCCATAATGGTTCTTTCAACCAACATGGGTGCAATCGTAGCTTGTCTTATATCTGAGGTAATACTTTGCAAATAAGTTTCCACATTATCTTCTATATCAAAATTTTCCAATTCCTCTTGCCATAATGTCTTTGTTGCTTGCGTCATGCCATTTACAAAGCCATTCCACCCCAATGTCACCGTATCCCCCGGCACAAACACAAATTCGCTGTCTTGATATGTATAAACAGCCGTTGTGGTTTCCAAACCCCAACGAGAAAATGTTTCCATACTTTTAAAAACCATATCATTTTGTTTGCCAATTTGTCGCAATATATTTTCTTGTTCTTCTTTTTCCAAATTCTTCCAAGTAGGTCTCGTTAATTTTTCACAATATGTCATAAATATGTTCCTTTCTTATACTTCTCTTTTTTCATCTGTGTATAATATCCGAACATAATCTGTATCTCTGGTATCCATATCCCCTAAATAGCAACGTTCCATTTCCGGCACTTCTTCATATGCTTTTTTGAGTGTTGCTTTTGTTTCGTCACAAGGATATTCTAAATAATTGTAATATGCTTGTATACACTTTTCATGTGCTGTTTGTTCATGCATCACATTTTTTCGCATTTCAAAAACGCTTGCTTTTTTTTCTTTTTTGGATACACAACTTGCACATTCTCCAAACAACACACGCCCCAAATCCGGAATATGTACCCACTCGTTTTCGTTTGGTTTGACACAAAGTATATTTTCATCAAACATGGTTTCGATTTCTTCCCAAGTATAATATTTTTCTTGCAAACCAATTTGCAACATACCATCTTCATAAACCGATAGCATTGTCAAATACAATGTGTCATTTTCCCGATAAAAAATATGACATTTATCACCATCGATTGTGTTATAACCAAATTCATGTTTCAACCGAAATGGTGTAAAATCCGCTGCAAATGACACATGATATTTTTTCCATTGTTCTATTTCTCTTTTTGTGGTGTGATACAAATTTTGCATTTCTGGATTGAGTGATTTTACAACATCTTTGATATGGTTATAATATCCTTTTTCATTATAAAGCCAAACTGCATCTTGTATCAAAAAATTGCCCAACTTGAAAAT
>CAJMNV010000013.1 GCA_905214825.1 uncultured bacterium
AATGATGATATGTATGAACCAAATGAAAACAACCAAACAGAAAATAATACAAATATACAACAAACAGTACCCACAGTCATTCATTTGAAAGAATGTGATGTCAAAGAAATTCCAGAAAACAATGCAAAAAGAGATATGACACCAGAAGATGTCCCGCCGATATATCGTGCGTATGAAAATACAAATGCACAAAACAACCAAAACAACCAAAACAATACAACACCACAGTTAAAAAAAACAGAAAACGAAAAAAAAGAATGTTATACAGAATATATCAAAAAGAAAACCAAAAAAAATAAAGGTTGGACGAAATTGATTGTGGCTAGTTTGATTATCGGCATTTCTGGTGGGGCGGCAATGGGTGCAGGATATGGTGCTGTCAAATATTATGGAAATCATCAACCGGTTACTACCACAAATGCAGGTACCACATTGGTACAAAAAACATCTGCCGCTTCCGGTATGTCTGTGGTAGATGTTGTAAGTGCTGTGAAACCATCGGTGGTAAGCATTTCCACAAAAATAGCAGGTACAAAATCTTATCAAAGCCCTTTTAGTATAGGCGGTGGTTTTGATATACCTTATGAGGCAGAAGGTGCAGGCAGTGGCGTGATTTTCTATTCCAATGATAGTCAGGTTGCCATTGCAACAAACAACCATGTGATAGAAGGGGCAAACGAAGTGTATGCAACCATTAACGACACCACAACTGTGAGGGCGAATGTCGCTGGCACAAAAGCAGATTCCGATTTGGCAGTGTTGACAATTTCTTGGAAAGATTTGAAAGCAGCAGGGATTGAAAATGTAACAGTTGCACAATTTGGCAACTCTGATGACTTGCAAGTAGGCGAAAGCGTGATTGCCATTGGCAATGCAATGGGATTGGGTCTTTCTGCAACAGATGGTATTGTCAGCATAAAAGAACAAAATATCAATGTGGACGGCAATTCCCTCAATGTGATACAAACCAGTGCAGCAATCAACAGTGGTAATAGTGGTGGTGCTTTGGTGAACACAAGAGGGGAAGTCATTGGTATCAATACTGCAAAATATAATTCGTCTATGACAGAAGGTATGGGATATGCCATTCCAAGCAATGACATTAAACCGATTGTGGAAGAATTGTTGGTAGATGGCACTTCTCCAACACCATATATTGGCATTGTTGGCACAAGTATTACATCTGAAAATGCTTCTTTATATAAATTACCTGTGGGTGCTTTGATTATGGAAGTTACAAAAGGTGGCCCTGCGGATTTGGCTGGTATACAAGCAGGAGATATTATCACAAATTTTGATGGAAAAACAGTGATGGATATGGACGAACTTGCAAAAATGATAAAACAAGCAAAAGTTGGTACAAATATATCAGTGCATATTATAAGAAACGGGCAAACAGGCATGGATTTGACAATTACCATTGCAGATAAAAACCAATAAATACAAAACCATCAAAACCATTTGCGGTTTTGATGGTTTTTTTGCATGGTTTGAAAAAGAAACATTGACAAACAACCCTTTACCATATACAAAAAATGTATTATAATAAAAAAATGTCAAAAGACAAAGGGGGATATGTGTGGCAAAAACCAATGCAAATCAAAGAAATCGAAAACCCAAAAATTACAAAAACACAAAAACACCCCAAAGGCAACGTGCAAGTCAAAGCAATGTTTATGAATTAAATCGTATCCGCCAAATGCGGGAAAAACAACGCAGACAAGCACAACAGCCGGTCAAACAAGTAAAACCAGCCAGACAATCACAAAAAAATGTGCCAACAAAACACAATGCACAAAAAGCAGCAAAACGTCGCAAAATATATGCAGGAAATATTTTACCGGCATTTGTGTTTGTGGTCATTGCCATTTATTTGGCGGCACAGATTGTGATGATGACAGTCAGAAAACCAGAAATCAATGTAGAAACAGTGGTATATGGTACCATTGATACACCAAAAGTGCAAAAAGGATTGATTGTACGTGATGAATATGTGGCAAAAAGCAATCGAAGCGGTATGCCATTTTATCAATATTCCGAAGGAGAATATGTTTCAAAATCTGCTGTGGTTTGTGAAGTCAAAGACACTGCATCTACAAAAGTGTTGGAAGAAAAATTACAATCCATTGATAAAGATATTTGGGAAATGCAAAAAGACCGCAGCGATTTATCTACATTTTCAGAAGACATCAATCGCATTGAAAAAAGTATTTCTGCAACAGTAGAAACATTTGCAGGTCGTTCGATGAAAAATGATACTTCTTATTTGTATACCATGCGGACACAATTAGATAACTATATTACACAAAGAAATGAAATTTGGTTATCAGAAGATGTGGAAAGTTTGTCACAATTAAATGAAAAAAGAAGTGCATATGCAAAACAACTTTCTGAGAATATGAGTACCATTACCGCAGAAGAAAGCGGTGTTTTGGCATTTAGTTATGATGGATTGGAAGAGACTTTACAACCTGAAAAATTGGAAGAAGTGCAAGTGGGCGATGTCAAAAGCGATGAAAGACTGAAATTGCTTTCCAAAAGAACCAGTGTTTCAGAGAACGACCCACTATTTCGCATTGTCAAAAGCAATGAATGGCATTTGGTTTCCAATGTTTCCAAAAAAGATGCAGAGGGTTGGGAAGTGGGTGATGCATTGGTGTTGCATGTCACGGGAAATGATAAAACAATACCAATTCGTGCCGTGATTTCTGCATTGACACAACAAGAAGAACAAACAAAAGTGATATTTTCTTGTTTTTCTCATATGGGTGATTTTATTGATTATCGTACTGTGGCGTATACCGTGGAAGAAAAAGTGGTGAAAGGCTTGAAAATCCCCAATGATGCACTGGTTGAAAAATCTTTGCTGAAAATCCCGTTAAATTGTTTGACAGAAAGTAATGGGATGGAAGGTGTATTGCTGGCAAATGGTGATAATGCAAAATTTATGGAAATCAATGCAATCAATAGAGATGACGAATATGTTTATCTGGCACAAAACAGCCAAGGACTGAAAATGGGTGATGTGATTTTGCAAGGTACCAGTGAAAATGCAAAACAATACACAATCGCAGAATTAAAAACCTCTGTGGGGGTTTACATGGCGAATAGTTCTATGGCAAAATTTGTACCTGTTGTAATTTTAGAGCAAAATCAAGAGTATGCGATTGTAGAATCAGCGGGGGCTTACGGTTTACAGGAGTATGATACGATTGTATCAGAGGCAAAAAATATTACGGAAGGGCAATCAATATATTAAAAAGGAGTGTGTGGTTGTGATGAAATCCATGGAACAAAATATTGCACAAGTCAGACAAAATATTGCACAGGCAGCAAAAAAAGTTGGCAGAAATCCGGAAGATATTTTGCTTTTGGCAGTGAGTAAAACAAAGCCTGTGGAACAAATCAAAGAAGCGGTTTCTTATGGATTGACTTCTTTGGGAGAAAACAAAGTGCAAGAAATTATGGATAAATATGAGCCGATGGGTGAAGGTATTCATTGGCATTTGATTGGACATTTGCAAACCAATAAGGTAAAATATATTATAGACAAAGTAGATATGATACATTCTGTGGAAAGTATCCGCTTGGCAGAAGAAATTGAAAAACGTGCCGCAGCAAAAAATAAAGTGATGGATATTTTGGTGGAAATAAACATTGCACAAGAGGAAAGTAAATTTGGTATTCCCGTAAATGAAGTGGAAAGTTTTTTACAGGAATTGTCAAAATTTTCGCATATTCGCATAAGAGGTTTGATGACCGTGGCACCTTTTGTAGAAAATCCGGAAGAAAATAGATTATATTTCCGTAAAATGCGTGAATTATTGGTTGACATAAATACAAAAAAAATTGATAATATAAACATGGACGTACTCTCTATGGGTATGACAGGTGATTATATGGTTGCGATTGAGGAAGGGGCAACCATTGTGCGTGTCGGAACAGGTATCTTTGGAGAGAGGTATTATCCAAATAAGCAATAATTCAAAAAAAGATATTGGGGTAAAACATTCTAGGAGGATATGACAGTGGCTAAAATTTTTGATAAAATGAAGGATTTGATGTTTGGGGATTATGAAGATGATGATGAGTACTATGAAGATGAGTATGAATATGATATACCCGTTCGAGAAACAGCACAACCCAATAATACATATAATTTAAGAGATGTGAACAAAGAAATGGATTACAGTGGTGCATCATCTCAAAGAAAAACAAACCGAAACAACCCACAAGTGTATAGTATCAATACCAATGTACAGATGCAAGTGGTGATTATTAAACCAAACTGCTACGAAGATGCACAAGAAATTTGTGACCAAATTAAAACAAAAAAACCTGTGGTTGTGAATTTGGAAAAAGTGGAATTTCCTGTGGCACAAAGAATTATGGACTTTTTGAGTGGTACTTGCTATTCTTTGGAAGGCTCTATACAACGTGTGGCAAATAATATTTTTATCATTGCCCCAGAAAATGTAGATATTAGTGGTGATTTCAAAGAAGAGTTGAAAACAAAAGGTGTCATATTACCTTGGATGAGTAGTGGTAGATAAGAAAGGAAGTATAGCTTGAACGCAATACAGATTTTATTTTTTAATGCAATCAATATGTTTTTTAAGTTATTGGAGTTGTTGATATTTATACGAATATTACTCTCTTGGATACCTATGTTTGGATATAACAATCCGATTGGTAAATTGATTTACAATTTGACAGAACCCATATTGGGGCCTTGCCGTCGTATGTTGGATAAATCCCCTTTGGGTGGTGGCATGATGTTGGATTTTTCGCCTGTCATTGCACTGATACTGATGATGTTGGTCAAACAGTTGTTGATTGGTTTGGTCGGAATGTTTTGATGGGCAAGCAATATGAATAGACAAGCATTATTGCAAAAAATAACACAGCCTGAAGAAAGACTTTTATTTGCAAAAGTACTTGACCAGGCTGCTTTATGCTATAAAAAGCACGAAATGGTATTTACAGATTTTTTGGATATGGCAAAAAGTGGAAAGTTTCTGGAAAAATTGCAGTATGAAAGAGATTTGCAAGTGATGGCATTTGGTGGAAACATGAATTGTGAACGGCGTATGCTGGGTTTTGCACCAGATTATATGACATTGACAGAAGCAGATTTCCCCATACAAGCATTGCGTATTACAAAACATAAAAAATTTGGACAAACCGATTTGACACACAGGGATTATCTAGGTTCGATATTAGGACTTGGGATTGACCGCAGTAAAATCGGCGATATATTGGTTTTGCAAGAACAGACCATTTGTTTTGCAACAAAAGACATTGCTCCCTATATTGCAATGCAACTGCAAAAAGTTTCTCGTACACCTGTACAAGTGGAAGAAACCACATGGACAGCTTTGGATTTTCAAAAAGAACCTATGTTGCAAAAATTGACAGTTGCCTCATTGCGGTTAGATGCTGTGGCAAGTGGTGTATTGCATGTATCCAGAGGAAAAATACAAGCATTGATTGATGCAGAAAAAGCAAATGTGAACTGGAACACCATCACACAGACTTCTTATTTGCTCAAAGAAGGCGATATGGTTTCTGTGAGAGGATTTGGACGGTTTCGTATTGTGGATATTGGCGGCAAGAGCAAAAAAGATAGAGTGATTTTGGAAGTGGAAGTGTATTGGTAAGGAGGTTTTTGCATGGTAACACCCCATGATATTGCAACAAAAGAGTTCAAAAAAGTAGCAGTGGGATATTCTCCTGAAGAAGTGGATATTTTTTTGGACGAAATTTATGAAGATTATGAAAGAATGTATGAAGCGGAACAATATGCAAGAAAAAATCCGGAACCAATACAACAACCAGAAGAAGATATTATATTCAAAAATATGGAAAAAACGCTGGAACGCACACTTGCATTGGCAGAAAATGCTGCAATGGAAACAAGAGAGGCGGCAAAAGCAGAGGCAGCACAGACTGTTGCAAAAGCAAAATTGGAACGTGATGAAATGTTGGCAGAAGCACGCAACCAATTATATGAGATACAGCAAGAAATTGCATCATTGCAAAATCGCTATGAATTGATGCGTGCGAGAGTAAAACTTTTGTTGTATGCAGAAATTGAATTGTTAGACAAAAATGAAATTATGTCAGAAAAAGAAGTAGAAATGGAATAAGAAACAGAAAACGGCTGTAACAATACACGGTTTTTTTGATGTGTATTGGTTGCGGCTGCTTTTATTATAGACAAAGAATAAAAAATAAAGGAATGATATTTATGTGGATTGCCTCCATATTGGCAATGGTTGTGTTATTTGGCATTGACCAGTTGACAAAATATATCGCTTTGGTGCAGTTGAAACCTGTGGGCAGTGTGACAGTGATAGACGGTTTCTTACACTTGACATTTGTGGAAAACAGAGGCGTTGCATTCGGTATGTTTTCAGGTAAAAAATGGTTTATATTGCTTTTGACAATGGTGATTGTGGCAGTGATGGTATATTATTTTATCAAACTGCCAAAAACAAAAGAATATCAATGGGTGCGTATGGCAATGGTACCCATATTGGCTGGTGCTGTGGGCAATATGGCTGACCGCTTGTTCCGTGGATATGTTGTGGATTTTTTTGAGTTTGGATTTGTAGAGTTCCCGGTGTTCAATGTTGCAGATATTTATGTGGTTTGTGGTGTGATTGTGCTGGCGGTATTGGTATTATTTGTGATAAAAGAAGAACCAAAAGAAAAAAAGGAAGATTGATATATGGAATATTTGACATTTGGTGTGGAAAAAGAGGATATTGGTTGTCGTATTGATGTTTTTTTGGCAGAAAATATAGAAGATATTTCCAGAAGTGGCATACAAAAACTCATGGAACAAGAATATATCCGTTGTAATGGAAAAAGTGTGAAAGCAAATTATAAATTGAGAGAAAAAGATATATTGGACGTGGAAATTCCAGAAAGCAAAGAAGTGGAAATATTGCCAGAAGATATTCCACTGGATATTTTGTATGAAGATGCAGATGTGATTGTGATAAATAAGCCGCAAGGTATGGTGGTACACCCAGCCCCCGGACATTATACAGGAACATTGGTAAATGCATTATTGTATCATTGTGGTGACGAACTTTCCGGTATCAATGGTGAAAAACGTCCTGGTATTGTACATCGTATCGATAAAGATACTTCAGGTGTGTTGATGGTAGCAAAAAATAATATAGCACATCAATCTTTGGCGGCACAGTTGGCAGAGCATAGTATCACCAGAAAATACAATGCCATTGTATTTAATGGTTTTCGAGAAGAAGTAGGCACGGTTGACCAACCTATTGGCAGGAATCCGTCAGACAGAAAGAAAATGGCTGTGACACAAAAACATAGCCGTCATGCTGTGACACATTATAAAGTATTACAAAAATTTGGAAATTTTAATCTGATAGAAGCACAACTGGAAACCGGTCGTACCCATCAAATTCGTGTACATATGACATATATTGGTCATCCTTTGCTGGGGGATACAGTATATGGCCCTAAAAAGCAACCATTTGCATTGGAAGGACAAGTATTGCACGCAAGAGTTTTGGGATTTCAACACCCAAGAACAGGGAAATATATGGAATTTGAGGCACCATTGCCAGAATATTTTGAAAAGTTGATACAGCGTTTGCAAAAGTGATGGGAGGCGAAAGACAATGTCATTGTACCAGAAAGATTTTTTCGGATTGCGAGATTTGTCCGCAGAGGATATTCGATATCTGATTAGTACAGCGGAAACCATGAAGTATATTCTGAGCCAGAAAAATAAAAAATCACCACATTTGCAAGGAAAATCAGTTATCATATTATTTTATGAGCAAAGTGCAAGAGCAAAACTTTCTTATGAATTGGCAGCACAACATATGAGTGCGAATGTAGTGGATATGACCAACTGTACCCATTCTGTGGGGGAAGAAAGTCTATGGGATATGGGACAGCTGATTGACCAAATGGGGGCGGATTTTATTATATTGCGTCACCCCATGGCAGGTGCAGCAAGATATTTGGCAAGCCGTGTGGGGGCATCGGTTATCAATGCGGGCGATGGCTACAATGAGAATCCGGGACAATCTTTGTTGGATTTGCTGACGATAAAAGAACAAAAAGGCGGTTTTGAAGGGTTGAAAATTGCCATTGTAGGGGATTTGATACATAGCAGAGTATCCAAAAGCAATATTTGGGCGTTGACAAAATTGGGGGCTGAAGTTTGTGTTTCTGGCCCGACAACATTGCTTTTGCCTGATATTGAAAAATTCGGTGTGGAAGTGCATTATGATGCAAGAGAAGCAGTCAATAATGCAGATGTTATATTGACAACTCGTATGCGTTTGGAAACACAAGACGAAACATATTTACCATCATTGGATGAATATAAACGATTTTTCCGTGTGGACCATAATTTGTTGAAATATGCAAAAAAAGATGCCATTGTTATGCACCCTGGTCCCATACAAAGAGGAATTGAAATCTCAGATGGTGTGATTGACAGCCCGCAATGTATCATCAATGACCAAATGGCAAACAGTGTGGCAGTGCGTATGGCGATATTTTATATTTTGTCACAGATGGGGGGCGGTATGGCATGAGTGGAACAACCATATTGAAAAATTGTAATTTGTTGTGTTGTGAAAACAAAATGGATATATTGATTGTGGGCGGTTTGATTGAAAAAATCGAACAAAATATCGAATCAGATGGAGCAAAAGTCATTGATGTTGCTGGAAATTGGGTATTGTCTGGTTTGATTGATATGCATTGTAATATTTGTGAACCAGGATTTGAAAATATCGAAAATATAGAAACTGTTTCCAAAAGTGCCGCAAGAGGTGGTTTTACATCTATCACTTGTGAACCGAACACAAAACCCGTTGTAGATAATAAAACGGTTGTGGAATATATCATATCAAAGTCAAAAGAGCAATCTTCTGTCAATATTTATCCTTATGGTAGTATGTCTATGGGGTGTGAAGGCAAAGCCATTGCTGAGATTGGTGAAATGTATGAAGCAGGTGTTGTGGGCATTTCTGACGGTGATCAGTCTGTAAATAATGCCGCATTGATGCGAAATGTTATGCGGTATACAAAAATGTTTGATTTGCCTGTGATGACACATTGCGAAGATAGCTCTCTTTCACAAAATGGTGTGATGCATGAGGGATATACTGCAAGTTGTTTGGGATTGCGTGGCATTCCAAGAGAAGCAGAAGAAATTCATGTGGGAAGAAATATATTGCTTGCAAAAAATACAGGTGTGAAACTGCATATTTCACATGTTAGTACCATTGGTACAGTGAGTATGATACGAGAAGCCAAAAAAAATGGTATTCCCATTACTTGTGAAACTTGTCCGCATTATTTTACATTGACAGAAACCGCTGTGGAAGATTATAACACTTATGCAAAAGTCAATCCGCCTTTGCGTACACAAGAAGATGTCAAAGCGGTGTTGTGTGGTATTGCAGATGGTACCATTGATGTCATTGCATCAGGGCACAGCCCTGCAAGCCAAACAGAAAAACAAAAAGAATTTGATAATGCCGCTTATGGCATTTCTGCGTTGGAAACGGCTTTTTCTGTAAGCTATACGACATTGGTGGAGGGTGGCTATATCACATTACAGCGTTTGACAGAGTTGATGTCGAAAAATCCTGCTGAAATATTGAAATTGACGCAGAAAGGCGAAATTGCTGTCGGCAAAGATGCCGATTTGATTGTTGTAGAAACAGAAGAAACATATCCCATTGAACCGAAATTGTTTGCATCAAAAGCAAAATTTTCACCTTTTGCAGGGAAAGAAGTGAAAGGGCGTGTGCGGTGTACTATCGTAGGCGGCAAAATCATATCTTGATTGTTTTGGTGACAATGGGACAAATGAGGTGCAAAATATGTATTTGAAACGATTGGACTTGCAAGGTTTTAAGTCCTTTCCAGAAAAAGTAAAATTGGAATTTAACACAGGGATTACGGCTGTGGTTGGGCCAAATGGCAGTGGAAAAAGTAACGTTTCTGATGCGGTGCGTTGGGTTTTGGGAGAACAACGTGCAAAAAGTTTGCGTGGCGATAAAATGGAGGACATTATATTTGCAGGCACAGAAAACAGAAAACCCCAAGGTTTTGCAGAAGTAACCATTGTCATAGATAATGAAGATGGCAGAATGCCCGTTGATTTCACAGAAGTACAGGTGACAAGAAGGGTGTTTCGTTCAGGGGAAAGTGAATATCGTATCAATGGTACAGCTTGTCGTTTGAAAGATATTCAAGAGCTTTTTATGGATACAGGTGTTGGAAAAGAAGGATATTCCATTATTGGACAGGGTAAAATAGATGAAATACTCAATGCCAAAGGCGATGAACGCCGACGGATATTTGAAGAGGCAACCGGAATTGTCAAATATAAAACCAGAAAAATAGAAGCTGTTTCCAAAATGGAAAAAGAAAAACAAAATTTGTTGCGTGTGGAAGATATTATACAAGAGTTGGAAACACAGTTGACACCCTTGGAAGAACAAAGCCAGAAAGCAAAACAATATTTGACATTGCGTGAAAATCTCAAACAAGCGGAAATTGCAATATTTTGTAACGATATGGCACGTATGGAACAAGAAAATGCACAACTGCTGCAAAACAAACAAACTACAAAACACCAAAGTATAGACACCAATTATGTGTTGGAACAAATCAAAGAGCAGATTGCAGACAAAAAACAACAAAGACAACAACAAACACAACTGTTGGAACAACTGCATCAAAAAATGACACAAGTCCAAAAAGATACCGAAAAAACAGAAGGGCTTATTCGTTTGGCAGAAGAACAAGCACAAAATGATGCTGGAAATATCACCCGTATACAAAAAGAAATAGAAGAACAACAAAAACAACAACAAGAAAAACAAAAAGAACAAGAAGTATGCCGCAGCCGCAAAATAGCTTTGCAAATCGCTCTCGAAAACATACAAACAACATTGGCAACAAAAACAACAGATTATGACACATTGAATGAAACATTGCGTCAAGATGAAACAAAAGCAGCACAATTCAAAGATGATATCTTTGAGCAAATGCGTATGGGTACAGAGGCAAAAGGTGAAATTGCAAAAAGAGAAGCTATGCGAGAGCAATTTTTGAAACGGAAAAATCAGTTGGATTTGGAAATTGCACACACACATAGCCGTTTGGAACAACAGCAAGTACACCAACAAGTATTGCAAAAAAAAGCCGAAAGTTATGTACAAATATTAACTGTAACAAAACAAGAATTGCAGGCTTTGGAAAAAGACCATATACAAGCTACAAATATGAAAATACAGGCAGAGCAAGCACTGGGTACACAACAAAAACATATTTCTGAAAAACAATCTCGTTATCGTTTGCTGTCTGAACTCGAAAAAGACAATGAGGGATATTATCATAGTGTCAAAAGTCTTTTGGCATTGCCTGACTTGGAACAAAGAGGAATATGTGGTGCTGTGGGGCAGTTGTTGCAAGTGGAGCAGATGTATGAAACAGCGATAGAAGCTGCTTTGGGCGGTGCGATGCAAAATGTTGTAACAAACACAGAAGATGACGCAAAAAATGCTATACAATATCTCAAACAACGAAAATTGGGACGTGCAACATTTTTGCCTGTGTGTGCAGTAAAAGGAAAAGGATTGGAAAGCAATTTGCCGATATTGCGAGAAATTGGCGTATTGGGTACAGCAGATACATTGGTTTGTTTTGATGATGCATATCAAGGCATTATGACATATTTGCTGGGGCGTATTTTGATTGTGGAAAATTTGGATATTGCAGTTTCTTTGGCAAAGAAATATCACCATCAATATAAAATGGTGACACTTGCTGGGGATATTATGAATGCAGGGGGGGCTATGACAGGTGGCTCACAAAGCAAAAAAACAAGCAGTATATTTGGACGTACCAGAGAAATACAGACATTGCAAAAAGAATTGGAACAAAGCCACCAATATATGAAACAACTTCAACAAACTTTGGAGCTTGCAAAAGAAGATTTGCAAGATATTGCAGAACAGATATTAGAGAAAAAACTGGAATTGCAAAGAATGTCTGTGACAACACAAACAAGCAGTACCGAAATAGAAAAAACAGAAACAGATATTGCCGAAACAAAAACAAAATTGCGTTTACTGGAATTGGAAGAAAAACAGTTAGACGAACAAATGACACGTACAGATGCAGATATTGCAAAAAGTAAAGCAGTTGTGGAACAAGCAGAGGCAAAAACAGCAAAGGCAAATGCAGAATTGCTTTTGTTTCAAGACAGTTTGGCTGAGGAAAAAGACAAAAGAGATGCTTTGTTGGAAGAAATCACACAACTGAAAATACAAGTGTCGCAACAGGAACAAAATATTTTGTCTGTGGACGATACTATAAACCGTTTGCAAAAAGAACAACATGCTTTGTTGCGAGAAAAGGAAATCAAACAAGAACAAATTGTATATTTCAAAGAGCGAGGCGGTAAAAAAAGCGTTGAACAACAAAATTTGAAAAAACAAGCCGAAATATTGCAAACAGAACAGATGCAAACACAAAAAAAGTTGGAACAAAGCAATCAGAATTTAACTGCATTTGATGATGGTATTGCAAATTTGGAACAGCAGTTGCAACAATATGCAGAAATCATTGCAAAATTGGAACAAGATTTGTTCCGCATAGAAACAAAATTGGAAAAAAGCGAAGAAGAAAAAGACCGCATGTGTGGGCAGATTTGGGAAATTTACGAAATTACCACAAAAGAGGCTTTGGCATATCCAATCACAGAACAAAAAAGTTATCAAGAATGGAAACGCTTGGCAAATGATAGAAAAGAAACATTGCGTGGTTTGGGGCATGTTAATGTAGATGCCATAGAGCAATACAAAGAATTGAAAGAACGCTACACATTTTTGACAAATCAAAAAGCTGATATTTTAGAGGCGGAACAAAAATTGCAACAAGTCATTACAGAATTGACGACATTGATGGAAATGCAGTTTAAAGAACAATTTGCCGTGATTTCTGAAAATTTCAGTATAGTGTTTCAAGAAATGTTTGGTGGTGGTAAAGCGTATTTGCAGTTGTCAGATGATGCCAATGTGTTGGAAAGTGCTATTGATATTGTGGCACAACCGCCCGGAAAAAGCTTGCAAAATATGATGTTGCTTTCTGGTGGTGAGCGTGCTTTGACAGCCATTGCCATATTGTTTTCTATATTGAAAATGAAACCATCACCATTTTGTATATTGGACGAGATTGAGGCAGCATTGGACGATGCAAATGTGAGAAGATATGCACAGTATTTGACAAGATTTTCAAAAGAAACACAATTTATTGTCATTACACATAGAAAAGGCACAATGGAGTATGCAGACGTGATGTATGGTGTTACCATGCAGGAAAAAGGGGTTTCCAAACTGATTTCCGTTCATTTTTCGGAGCAGGTGGAAGAATAAATTTTTGAGGTGAAGAAATGGGATTATTTGATTTTTGGAAAAAGAAAACAAAAGAAGAAGCAAATGTAGAACAAACAGAAAAAAATGATATATTAGAAATAGAGGGCATAGAGGTTGAAACAAATACGCAAGATGATAATCAAGATATTGTATTTCATGTAGATGAAAATAAAAGTACAACATCTGCAATCAATCAAGCTGTTGGGAAAGTGATGGACGACGAACCGATAGAATTCCACCAAAAAGCAGGTGGCACATTATATGCAGAAGATGATGCAGAAGTTGCAATACAATTTACAGTAGAACCAGAACCTGAACCAGCAGTTGAGGAAACAGTAGAATCAGAACCTGAGCCAGCAGTTGGGGAAACAGTAGAACCAGAACCTGAGCCAGCAGTTGAGAAAACAGTAGAACCAGAACCTGAACCAGCAGTTGAGGAAGCATTAGAACCAGAACCTGAACCAGAAGTTGAGGAAGCATTAGAACCAGAACCTGAGCCAGCAGTTGAGAAAACAGTAGAACCAGAATCTGAACCAGAAGTTGAGAAAACAGTAGAATCAGAACCAGAGAAAGAAACACAAAAAGAGAAAAAAGGCTTTTTTGCAAAATTGAAAGAAGGTTTGGATAAGACACGCAAAAATATCATGAGCGGTGTTGATACAGTATTGGGCAGTTTCACAAAAATAGATGAAGATTTATTTGAAGAACTGGAAGAAGCACTGATTATGGCAGATATGGGTGTGCAGACAACAATGCAGATTGTGGAAAATTTGAGACAACGTGTCAAACGGGAAAGAGTGACAGACCCATCTGCCATAAAGGGTATGTTGATTGATGAAATTACAGCGATATTACAAGATAATACAGAAGATGTGGAAGAATTGCCTTCTCCTACGGTGATGCTTGTGATTGGTGTTAATGGTGTTGGGAAAACAACAACCATTGGGAAATTGTCAAACAATTTCAAAGCAGAGGGAAAGTCTGTGTTACTTGCGGCGGCAGATACATTCCGTGCAGCAGCGATCGACCAACTGGAAGTATGGGGACAGCGTGCAGGTATTGATGTTATCAAGCATGAAGAAAATGCAGACCCTGCTGCTGTGGTGTTTGATGCATTGCATACTGCAAAAAACAAAAAAACAGATTTGCTTATTTGTGATACCGCAGGTAGATTGCACAATAAAAAGAATTTGATGGAAGAATTGCGTAAAATTTCTCGTGTCATAGAAAGAGAGTATCCCACAGCACACAAAGAAACATATTTGGTATTAGATGCCACAACGGGACAAAATGCATTGCAACAAGCAAAATTGTTTATGGAAGTGGCAGATATTACAGGGATTATATTGACAAAATTAGATGGTACTGCAAAAGGTGGTATTGTGGTTGCTATCAAAAGTGAATTGAAAATCCCTGTACGATACATTGGTGTGGGTGAAGGGATTGCGGATTTACAAAAATTCCATGCAAATGATTTTGCAAAAGCGTTATTCGGAGAAGCATAAAAGGAGTTATCAAAAATGGAAGAAAAAGAACAGATTTATCATCATAGAGAACCAAAAAGAACAGAAAAACATCGTCCGGTACACAAAACACCATATGAACTGGAAATACAAAAGCATATGAACAAATATTTTCCAAATCGCATGGAACGTGTGTTTTTTGACCGTGTGAATGATAACCAAAGGGTGGATATTCACATATTGGAAGCACCCACAAAACAAGATTTTCATGTGTTGTATACTGTTGGCATGAGTGCATTTCCCATGAAATTGCCAGATGATTTTTACCCGGATTATCAAATGCTGGAGCGTGCAGAATTGATTGCATTGTTGCCGGCAGAATGGCAGTTGACAGAACCAGAAGAAGGCGAAACGTACAACAATACATTGTGGTGGCCTGTGGATTTGTTACAGTATTTGGCAAGATTTCCACATGAATATCATAGTTGGCTGGGTTGGGGACATACCATTCCCAATTCTGAAAAATATGTACCTTATGATGAAGCAAGTACAAAACTTTGTGGTGTGATGCTTTCAGCATTGCATGAAAATATCAGTATGTTTCATACAGAAGATGGTACATTGATAAATTTTTATGCATTGTTGCCATTGTATAAAGAAGAAATTGATTTCAAACAAAAAGAAGGCGGCGAGGCGTTGTTGCAAAAAATGGCAGATATCAATGGGTTTGGCATGATATTGTTCCCGGATAGACCGAATGTGTGCAAAGAAGATTGATATAACAAAAAAGCGTTGATTGTATTATCAACGCTTTTTGTATATGATTATTGTTTTGAAAGTTTTACAAATGCCTCTAATGCAGTGATGATTTCATTTTTTTCTCCTTGTGCAGAAAGTGTTTCTCCATCAACATAAGATGAAATGCTTTCGGAAGTATCTTCTGCATAAGCCACTACGTTGTTTAATATGGAGGCAGTTTGTATACCTCTCAAATGTCCAATGGTAAACAATGCCGCTGTTTCCATATCACAGCCCAAAACACCTTGTTTTTCCCAAAATTTGTTGATTTCTATTTCTTTTTCTGTGTAAAAACTGTCATGACTGCGTGCGATGCCGATATGATAAGGGAAATTTTGTTCTTCTGCGGTTGCGGCACAAGCCATCATCAAAAAAGGGTTGGGGACAGCAGGAAATGTTGTATCAATATATGTTTTGGAAGTCCCATCATCACGCACAGCACCGTTGACAATGATAATATCACCTACTTTGACTTGTGGTTGCAAACTACCGCAACTACCAATACGTATCATGGCTTTGACACCGATTTGTGCCAACTCTTCTATGGCAATGCCAGCGGATACACCGCCGATACCGGTGGAAATTGCTAGAATGGGGACACCTTTATAAGTGCCGCAGATGCTTTTGTATTCTCGATTATATGCCAATTCCTGTACATTCTCCAAATACATGGCAATACGGTCAACACGAGCAGGGTCACCAGGTAATACAGCATAGGGAATGTTTAAATTTTTTCCGAGTTGAATATGTGGTTGTAATAAAGCCAAAAAAATACCTCCTTTGTTTATGATGATATATTTTCAATGTACAATATTTCTAAAAAAAATGCAACATGGAATAACGTTTGAAGTCCATCATATATTGTGTTACAATAAAAAACAAATGAATATGTGGGAGGTATACAAAACATGATTTATGTGATGTTTTTACTGTTATCGGGTATATTGCAAGGGTTGATGCTTTCTTTGAATGGACAGCTGGGGAATTATTACAGTATGTTTGGCATATCGTTTTTTGTACATAGCATTGCCATGGTATTGCTGATATTATACATAAAATGTAAAGAAAAGAAAAAAATCCGATTGACAGGATTTCCAAAATATATCTATCTTGTGGGATTTATGGGCATTGGTATGGTAACATCAAGCAGTTGGTGTACACTTGCCATTGGTGCAACGGCAATGACTGCGTTGTCTGTTGTGGGACAGATGGTTTCTTCTGCATTGGTAGACCATTATGGTTGGTTTGGTATGGAGGTGGAAAAATTTGATTGGCGAGAATTGCCTGCTTATATTTTAGTATTGTTTGGTGTTTGGTTGGTTTCCATGCCATAAGGAGGGGAAATATGATATTTTATATTACAGCGATTGCCAATGGTTTTTTGAATACTGTCAATAAAATGGTGAATGTGAAAGCAGGAGAGTATTTGGGTGTGACAAATGGTGCATTTATCAATTATTTGGAGGCAACAATACTTTCTCTTTGTTTGATATTTGTGACAGGAAATGGTAGAGAATTGGATTTTTCGCATATCAAAGAAGTACCATTGTTGTTTTATTTAGGTAGTATTTGTGGACTTGCAGCAATGATATTTTTGATACTGGGGACTCGAAAAACCAGTGCTATGGCATCTACGGTGTTTGCACTTTTGGGGCAACTGGGTATGGCAGTGGTTTTGGATTATGTATTTTTTCAATCTTTTCATTTTCGTCGTGTGATTGGTATATTTTTGATTTTGGCTGGTATTGCATGGCGGGAACAAGTGAAAGTACAAAAACGCAGAGAATGCAAAAGGGAGGAAACAGCTTGAAAATTTGTAATTTTGGTTCTATGAATATGGATTATGTGTATCAAGTAGATGCATTTTTGTTACCAGGGGAAACAAAGTCTTCCGATGCTTTATTTATCAACTGTGGTGGAAAAGGGTTAAACCAATCCATTGCGGCGGCAAAAGCAGGAAATGATGTCATTCATGCAGGATTGATTGGCACAGGCGGTGAAGCACTGGAACAAAGTTTGCAAGAAAATGGCATTGATGTGACATTGTTGGAACACAAACAAGAACAATGTGGGCATGCCATCATACAAGTGGAACAATCTGGACAAAACTGCATATTGCTATATGGTGGCACAAATCAAATGTTGACAGAAAGCTATGTAGATGGTGTGTTTGACAAAATAGGAAAAGATACATTGGTATTGTTGCAAAATGAAACCAATTTGGTTGGCAATATCATAGAAAAAGCCCATGCAAAAGGCATGAAAATTGCATTCAATGCCGCACCTATGAACAAAAAAGTGCTGTCTTATCCATTGGATTTGTTGGATTGGTTGATTATCAATGAAGTGGAAGGCAAACAAATTGCAGAATGTCAAAATGATGATGAGATATTGCCTATATTACAAAAAAAATATCCGAAATGCAGTATTTTGTTGACATTGGGTAGCAAAGGGGCAATTTGTGTCACAGAGGGTAAGCAATATCAAATTGGCTGTTATCCAGTGCCTGTTGTGGATACCACTGCCGCAGGAGATACATTCAGCGGATATTTTTTGTATGGTGTGTTGCATGGCAAAACCATTGCAGATAGTTTGCTTTTGGCAACGACAGCAAGTGCCATTGCCATTGGCAAAAAAGGGGCAGCAAATTCCATACCATTGTTAAAAGATGTGGAAGATGTGATTGCAAAAAAACAATTTGGTACATTGAAAGTTTCTGTGACAGAATAAAATAATGGAGGAAGTAACATGAAACAGGTGTTATATGTTAACTGTTGTGTGCGTAGAGAAAATTCCAGAACAAAAATATTGGCAGATTATTTCTTGGAACAGCTTTGTAAAAAAGAAGGATATGAAATACAAGAAATTTGTTTGATGGACGAAAATTTATCGTATTTTACAGATGGATTTTTTGCACAAAGAGAACGACTTTTGAAACAAAAAAATTTTGCCCACCCACGTTTTCGATATGCACACGCATTTGCAAAAGCGGATAAAATTGTGATTGCAGCACCGTTTTGGGATTTGAGCTTTCCTGCATTGTTGAAAGTATATATTGAAAATTTATGTGTGGACGGTATTACATTTGGTTGTAATGAAAATGGGTGTTTTGGTACTTGCAAAGCAGATGAAATGCTTTTTATTACCACAAGGGGCGGCAGTTATCAGGATAGTGCATTTGAAATGGGCTCCAGATATTTGTGGGCAATGAGTGACTTTTTTGGTATTCCCAAATACCATTGTGTGGCAGCTGATGGTTTGGATATGGGATTGCGTCCCGTAGCAGACATTTTGGACGATGCAAAAAAAGAATTGGATACCGTATTACAAACATTTTGAGAATTAGAAAAGAGGTTTTATAATATGCAACAAACAATGAAAGCTGTGGTTTATAAAGGAAACGGACAAATTGCATTGGAAGATAGACCAATGCCTGTGATACAAGAGCCAAGAGATGCCATTGTCAAAGTAACACGTTCCAGCATTTGTTCCAGTGATTTACATATCAAACATGGTACTGTGCCAAGAGCAAAAGAAAATACCGTATTGGGACATGAATTTGTTGGCGAAGTGGTAGAAGTGGGTAGTGGTGTCAAAAAATTTAAAATTGGTGCTCGTGTGGCTGTGAATGTGGAAACATTTTGTGGTGAATGCTATTTCTGCAAACGTGGTTTTGTAAATAACTGTGTGGAAGGTGGCTGGGAATTGGGCTGTCGTATTGATGGTTGTCAAGCAGAATATGTGCGAGTACCGATTGCAGATAATGGTTTGACATCTATTCCAGATGATGTTTCTGATGAAGCGGCATTGTTTAATGGTGATATTTTGGCAACAGGGTATTGGGCGGCAAGTATTGGCGAAATTAAGCCTGCGGATACTGTGGTGGTATTGGGGGCAGGCCCAACAGGGCTTTGTACATTGATGAGTATTCGTTTGTATAGCCCTGCAAAAGTGATTGTGGTAGATGTGAGCGATGCACGTATGGCATTGGCAAAAGAAAAAGGGCTGGCTGATGTTTGCTTAAATCCAAATACGGTAGATGTGGAAGCTGAAATTTTGAAGTTGACAGATGGAAGAGGGGCAGACCGTGTGTTTGAAGTGGCAGGTGGCGATGATACATTCCAGATGGCTTGGAAAGTGGCACGTCCAAATGCGATTGTCGTGTTGGTAGCATTGTATGCCAAAGAACAGACGCTGCCTTTGCATATGATGTATGGCAAAAATTTGACATTCAAAACAGGTGGTGTGGACGCAAATTGTTGCGATGATATTATGAAAATGGTACAATGTGGAAAAATTGATACTTCTTGTTTGATTACACATAAAGCACCATTGAATGATGTGATAGAGGGGTATCATACATTTGAAAATAAATTAGATGGTTGTATCAAATGGGTGATTACACCTTATGAAAGATAAAATTTGGTGATAAAAAGGTTGTGTGTATGTTTCATACAACCTTTTTGATTTGGAACAATAGTGAGAATTTATTTTTTGCAAAAACAATATTTTATGCTAAAATGTGTGCATATCATATGAAAAATTTATGTCATTGGGAGGTTATTATGAAACTGATGCATTTATCTGACTTGCATATTGGAAAACGTGTCAATGAATTTTCTATGTTGGAAGAACAACGATATATTTTAAAAGAAATTGTAAAAATTGCAGATGTTGAAAAACCACAGGCTGTTTTGATATCCGGTGATGTGTATGACAAACCTGTACCACCAGCAGAGGCAGTGGCAGTATTTGATGATTTTTTGGTGCGTTTGGCAAAATTGGATTTACAGGTGTTTGTGATTAGCGGCAACCATGACTCCCCAAATAGATTGGCATTTGGTGGTAGATTGATGCACAAAAGCGGTGTGCATTTATCCCCTGTATATCAAAGAGAAATTACTCCCATTACATTACAAGATAATTATGGTACAGTGTGTATTTATATGTTACCGTTTATCAAACCCATACATGTGCGTGTGTGTTTTCCAGATGCAGATATTGTGACATATACAGATGCTGTGTGTCATGCCATAAAACAAATGGATATAGATACCACAAAAAGAAATGTGTTGTTGACACATCAATTTGTCATTGGTTCGGAACGTTCGGAGTCAGAAGAAGTTTCTGTGGGTGGAACAGATGGTGTTTCTGCAGATGTGTTTGATGATTTTGATTATGTGGCATTGGGACATATTCATAAACCACAGTGTGTGAAAAGAGAAACATTGCGGTATTGTGGTACACCATTGAAATATTCTTTTTCGGAGTGTCGTCATAAAAAATCCGTTACAATGGTTCATATGGCACAAAAAGGCAATATTCATATAGATACCATACCATTGATACCAAAACGGGATATGAAAGAAATTCGAGGGACATATTTGGAATTGACTGCAAAATCATATTATCAAGCGTTGTGTTTGGAAGATTATTATCATATTACATTGACAGATGAAGAAGATATTCCAGATGTTTTGCAAAAATTGCGTGTGATATACCCCAATATTATGAAACTGGATTATGATAACCAAAGAACAAAAAATAACCAAAATATTTCTTTTTGTGATGATGTAGAGAAATTGACACCTTTGGAATTGATTGCAACGTTTTATGAAATGCAAAACAACCAACCATTATCTGAT
>CAJMNV010000014.1 GCA_905214825.1 uncultured bacterium
AAGCAAGTCAACCATATACAATACAGAAAAAAAAGAAAAAAAAAAAAAACAAAATAAATAAAAAAAAAAAAAAAAAACAGCAAAAAGTTTCGTTTCAATATAATAAAATGGCGTTTTTTGCATAAAAAATAATAGTTTTGATACAAAAATAATACTTTTTCATAGTATTTTGTATTTTGAAGAAATAGAGCGTTCTGTGATAAATATCATGAAATTACCATCATTTTTAGAAAAAAGATATAAAAAATAATGGTTTTTTAATTTCTTTATAGAAGATTTCTATATATTTTATAGTGAAGTTGTATAAAAAAAATAACAAAATAAAATAGAAACTATTAAATAATTTGTACTTATATTTGTTCATTGTTTTACTGTAAATAAACTAAAAAGACATATGTCAAAAAAAATAATTTGTCTGCACGATTTATTTTATGGTATAATAAAAATAATATAATAAAAGAAGTATTTGTTGTATACAACATACAATTATTTTGTCGTTTTATAATATATTTTGATGTATTTTATACTTTGACACAAGTGAGGCAATGATATGAAAGAAGTTAGCGTACATGTAGGCAAACGAATTCGTTTGTATCGTAAAATGAAAAATATGACCATTGAAGTTTTTGCTGGTTTGATAAATAAAAGCAAGGCAACTGTATCAAAATATGAAAATGGTGACATTGCCATAGATATTGAAACATTATTCATTATTGCACAAGCATTGGACATTTCTGTCAATCAACTGATTGACTATGACAAAAAGATAGAAGATACAGAAGAGCGGGCAGAAACTGGTGTAAAACGTTATGGTAAAAATAGACTGTATTTTTATTTTTATGATGGCAGACGTAGCCGTATTGTGCGAAATGTGATTGATGTACGCAGTGCTGGAGAAAGTGGCACATATCATGCGGATTTATATGCAGATATAGAAGATTATTCCAACTGTTATAAATGCAAGTATTTGTATCATGGCATCATGCGGCGATATGACACATTTACCAATTTCCATTTTGAAAACCAAAACAATAAAATGGAGAGGGTGTTTTTGTATGCCATCAATTCTTTTAGCCCATCTGGCAGAATGATTGGTATGTTTTCGGGATTGTCTACACAGCCGATGTTGCCTGTATCTTTCAAATTTTTGATTTCTCCGGATATAATGGAAGAAAACGAAGAATTGATTGATATATTGCGTTTTTCAAAAGAAGATATTCGCACAATTAAAAAAATGAATATGTTTGTTGTCAATCAACATTTATAATGATAATGTATGAAAAAACCCCTTTGATAAAAGGGGTTTTTTGATTAGAACTCTTGTAATAGCAAAAGTATTGTCAATAAACCGGCGGTTTGTACTGCTTGGGACGATAATGCTGATGTGCTTTCGCCATTTTGTTGACTGCGTGCTTCCAAAAAAGAGCCATCAGCAGAAAGGTTTTGTACATTTTCTGAGATTTGCGATACAGTATGTCGTAACATCAGTGTACGACAAAGCATATCCATACGCTGTTGTCCTGCTGTGTCCAAAAATGGGGAAATTGCACGCAATAATGTTACTTCTTTTGGTGGGTGCTTTATGGCAGCATCTTTTTGTGCAGAAGCGGCACTTCTGATTTTACAAAGATACTCTTGTTCCATTTTTTGCTGTATGCTTTCTAAAAAAGTAGTGGTTTCTTGTTTTGCAAAATCGGTATTTTGCAATGTTTGTGCCAAATTGTATAACGTATTCTCTTTCAATCAGGGTTACTCCTTTCTTTCGGTCAGACAGTCTGGATACACCAATAATCCATCTTGTAATGCGGCAGTATGGCAAAGTTGTTTTTTGATTTGTGTGGGTGTTAAATTTGGATTTTTTTCTAAAATACAAGCCGCAATGCCACTAATTGCAGGCGTTGCCATAGAAGCCCCACTCATGTAAATATAATTTTTTTCTATAATTTTGTCAGTACTGCGATTGGGCAAAGCAAAGTTGTAATCAGGAGAAAGCACAGAAATGATATTTTCCCCATATGTCCATATGTCAGGCAATGTACTATGTGTATTGGTAAATTTTGCAAATCCTTTGGGTGGCAAAAAATAAGATTTGTTCTCCCAAGCACCCACACAAAGTATTTTGGGGCTGAGCGAAGGTGGTGGACAAAAACGATGGTTGCCTTCGGGATTTGCTGCTGCTGCCACAACTGTAATCCCAGCATTCCATAATGTTTCGACAGCATTTGCCAAAGGTTGGTGTACTTTTCTGTCATTTGTACCGATGGATAAATTTACTACTTTAATATTATATTTTGTGGCATTGTCCATTATCCATCGCATTGCTTGCACAGCTTTGTAAGATGTGCCTTGTCCTTGAAAATCCAATATTTTTAATGCGATGATATGTGCATCCGACGCAACGCCGCAGTATTTGCCATTGGAAAGAAATCCGTTGCCACAAGCAATGCCTGTGACATGTGTACCGTGTCCGTTATCGTCATAAGGTTCTGTGCGACCATTTATGAAATCACGAAAAACAGCAATCCGATTATAAGGTTTTGTAAAATCCGCCACAGGAGAAATGCCAGTATCCAATATTGCAATGCCAATGCCTTTGCCTGTGGGAATATTTTGTTGCAAGATGTTGTTCATGGCAGACCCTCCTTTGTGTTACAGTATGTGAAAGTTGGGTTTTTGCCATTGTGAACGGTATTTTTTCTTATTGTGGAACATATCTTTTTTAAGAGAGAAAGGGGGCAGGATTTTGTGGAGGAGAACGAACAAGATATGTTGGCAATGATGGAACGGTTTCGGCGTTTGCAAAAAATCATGCAGCCACCGCAAAATACAGTGGCTTTGCCACAAAAAGAAGAACCCAAACAACCTTGGGAAGAAAAAAATGAAAATATGCTTTTGGCAGCAATTCCGTTTTTGGATTTGGAATATCAACAAGGGATTTATGTGATGGTGCGTTTGATGGAACTAAGACGGGTGTTAGATGGTGGTTTGCTTGTGACAAGGAGCAAAGAAGAATTGCCGCCTATGGTGCGTCGTCGTCGTATGCTGGTGGCAGTTAGACAATATTTATCACCAACAGAACAATCACAACTGGACAATATGTTAAAAATGATGGATATGAAACGGATTATGGAACAAAAGGAGGTATTTGATGGAAAGTATATGGACAAAACCGGAAATACAAGCATTGGGGGAAAAAAGAATTGCCATTCTCAAAGAGGCACAACAAAAATGTGAAGGAAAAACGGGTATGGCAAGGTTGGACGTATTGCTGGAATATGGCGAGCAGCTTGCACAGGGTGAAAAATTGTCAAATACAGAACAAAAAGCATTGCTGGCAGTATTGACACAAAGTATGTCACAACAAGAACGCTGTCAGTTGGAACAGGTGATGGCAATGATGGGGATACAATGAAATAAAAAAGGACTTTTGTAAAAAAGTCCTTTTTTTACTATCAACAACAATCCCAACTGTATAAAATATTATCGAAATTTTTGTTTTCCAAATCTTTTTTGTTGATAAAGAAATTGGCAACGCCACAATCGCCCCACATAATATCTTCATCAGAGTCCATTTGAAATAGTAATGTGTCATAGAAAATGTCGTTGTCGTCTATTTCAAAATCTTCTGCATTCTCTCTGGGGTCAAATTGTGTAAAAAAAGGATACCCCAAAAGCCAATGGTATGTGGTATCACATAAATTGTCGTAAAAATCATCAAAATTTTTGCCAAATAAATCATTGGGGAGACATGGCAAAGGTTGTTCTGGCAGTATTGCTTTGACTGCTTTTTGGAATATGGTTAAAAAACGTACATCGGACATATTCATAGAAACCGTTTTTGGTGTGATGGTAACACCAAAAGGCTCACACACAGGGAACATTTCCAAATCGTCCAAACAAAATGAAATGCCCATATCCGATAATGCTTGTTCTGTGATTGTAGTGTCAATGGTTTCATGATATACCACAGCAAAATTTTCGTTGTGTAAACCAAAATCTTCATCGTCTGCAATAAAAAATTGCAACATCCCTTTTGTTGGTAGTGGTGCAGAAACGTTGTTTTTGTCAAAATTGAATTGTGCCAAAAGCAATAAGGGATTGCCGTTTTCATCTTTGGGGTATGGCTTTGTGCTGTCCCAATAAGGCAAACCGGCAAATTTGCTATCAAAAATACCTGTAGGGGCATCTGGTTGTATGGTAACACGAAAAGCATTTTGTTTGGTTTCTTTTTCGATGAAATCCAATATTTTTTGTATGGTTTCGTTTTGCATAAATAATCACCTCTTTTTGTATCAACAACAATCCCAGTTATATAAAATATCATCAAAATTTTTGTTTTTCAGATTTTCTGGTTTGATAAAGAAATTGGCAACACCACAATCGCCCCACATCACATAGTCCTCCTGCCCATCATAATCAGAGTCCATTTGGAATAATAGTATAGTATATGCCGAAAGTATATCATCATCTTCTCTGGGGTCATATTGTGTGAAAAAAGGGTGTCCCAATAAAGTGTGTCCACCATTAGGCAATGCATCACACAGTTGTGTTTGTTCTTCTTTGGAAAGTATTTTGTAATAAGGGGTATTGCTGATGTCTTTTTGTAATATTTCACTTGCAATTTCACAGAATACATGGTCGAAATGTTTATCTGCAGTACTCATATAAATTTCTGTGGGTGTGATGGTAATACCCATTTCACACGAAAGCGGAAAAACTTTAAAAGATTGTATATCCCAAGGAATCTCCAATGCTTTGATTTGTGCTTCTGTCACAGAAGTATCAATATTTTCATGATACACGACACGAAAACCATCTTGTTTTGTGGGGTTGTCAAAATCTGCACCATAAATATCATCATCAAAAGCACGAATAAAAAATTGTAGCATACCTTTTGTAGGCAGTGGTTCAGAAACATTGTCTTTGTCAAAATTGAATTGTGCCAATAATGCCAATTTGTTGCCGTTTGCATCTTGTGGATAGGGTTTTTGTAAATCCCAATAAGGCACACCACCAAATTTGCTGTCAAAAATACCTGTGGGAGCATTGTTGTCTATGGCAATCTTGTAGGCAGTTTGTGCTGTTTTTATTTTTAATTGTTCTAATATTTTTTGTACCAATTCACTTTGCATATTCATTCACTCCTTGTCATATCAAGAACAATCCCAGTTGTATAAAACATCATCAAACTTTTTGTTTTTCAAATCTTCTGGTTTGATGAAGAAGTTGGCAATTCCTGCATCTCCCCACATGACATAGTCTTCTGCTCCTTCATAATCAGAGTCCATTTGGAATAGCAACATAGAGTATTTGGCAAGTTTCTCATCTTCTCTGGGATCAAATTGTGTAAAATGTGGGTATCCCAATAAAGAATGTCCGTTTATGAGTTCTTCAAAAAATTCATCCTCTTCATCTTCGGAAAGAATGTCATAATAAGGTACGTCATGGACATCTTTTTGGAGTACCTCGCTTGCAATTTCACAGAATATTTTGTCAAAGTTGGCGTCCATGGTACTGATAAAAATTTCTTTTGGTGTGATGGAAACACCAACTTCACGCATTACAGGGAAGTATTCCAATGTTTCTGTGTTCCAAGGAATGTCCAATGCTTTGATTTGTTCTTCTGTGACAGAGGTATCAATGGTTTCATGGTAAACAATGCGATAATTTTTTTGTTCGGTTGTGCTTGTATCCATACCATATATATCATCTTCTGGACTGATAAAAAATTGCAATATACCTTTTGTAGGCAGTGGTTCAGAAACATTGTCTTTGTCAAAATTGAATTGTGCCAATAATGCCAATTTGTTGCCGTTTGCATCTTGTGGATAATGTTTTTGTAAATCCCAATAAGGCACACCACCAAATTTGCTGTCAAAAATACCGACTGTTTTTTCAGGTGTTATGGTTAAGGCATAGGCAGGTTTTTTGGTGCGTTCTTTGATGGTATCCAGTAATTTTTGCATTTGTGCTTGCATGAATGTGCCCTCCTTTATTTTTTATTTGTATTATAGCATAGACAGTGAAAAAACACCAGAAAAAATAGAACATATGTTCCAAAAAGATTGTTTCATATAAAATGAAACAATCTTTTTTTGATGTACTAGGATTTTGCAGAAATCAAATCCAAAAGCAATAATAGAAAAAGTGGTGAAAAATCGGTTATTTGTTGCGGTTTGGGGGTGTTGGGATTTTTTGAAAATGGTGTTGTTTTTTCTGAAAATGGGGCAGGGATTTCTCGTTTGGCATACATGGTATCACCTCCTTTTTCCTATCAGTATATGAAAAATAGGTAAAACCATATGCAAATATCATTTTTTCTTTCTATGGATTTTGGGTGAGATATACAAAGAATTTTTTCTGTTTTTTTTATACCCAAATCGTAATTTTATGATATGATATTGATGTTGGAATACAAAAGAAATGATAATGGAAATGGTGCTATATGAAAAAAGAATGCAGAGAACGAAATTTCCGCATATTGGAATTTCGGGAAAATCAATATGATATTATTGGAGATGTTCATGGTTGTTATGAAGAATTGATTGCTTTAGTGGAAAAATTGGGATATAAAAATGAAAATGGTATTTATAAACACCCACAAAAAAGAAGATTGATTTCTGTGGGAGATGTGGCAGACAAAGGCCCGCAAAATTTGGCTTGTTTAGAATTTTGGATAAACCAAGTGTTATATCATGATGATTTTTGGATACATGGCAACCATTGCAATAAATTATATCGATATTTTTTGGGAAATCGTGTGCGTATTTCGCATGGATTGGAAAAAACAGTGACAGAATTGGAAAAACTGCCAAAAGAAGAACGGCAAGCGTTTCGCAGTCGTTATATGCAATGTTATGAAAGCCAATGCTATTATTTGTTGCTGGATAAAAAGCGTTTGGCTGTGGTGCATGGTGGTTTGCGGGCAGAAAGCATGGGCAGTTTTTCAAGCAAAATCAAAGCGGTTTGTCTGTATGGTGAAACAACGGGAAAAACAGATGAAACCGGCAGACCACAACGCTTTGACTGGGCGACTACATATACAGGAAAAACATTTGTGGTATATGGACATACTGTTTCGGCATCTCCCACCATTGTCAACAATACTGTGGACATTGACCAAGGTTGTGTATATGGTGGATATTTGACGGCACTACGCTATCCAGAAATGGAGTTTGTGCAAGTGAGAGGCAAATCCTATACAAAATATCATGGAGATGGTATGTTGCCAAAATAAATGAAGATGGTATATACAGCTATATTTTTGCATAGGATACAAAAAGAGAATGTATGAAAAAGAAAAACCGAGGAGATTTGACAATATTTGAAAAATCCCTCGGTTTTTTGTAACAAAAAAAGGATTTTTCACAGTAAAACCGTATTGATATGATATAACATACAAAATATAAAGGGGGGATTGTCATGAAATATCGCTTATTGCAAGAAAAATGGGAACAAGAACGCTTGTGTGAATATGCCACAAAAAGCACACAAACAAAAGGCAGATTAAAACCAGAACCAAAATGTGAATTTCGTACAGATTTTCAACGGGATAGAGATAGAATACTGCATTGCAAAGCATTTCGACGTATGAAGCACAAAACACAGGTGTTTATATCACCAGAAGGCGACCATTACCGCACCCGTTTGACACATACATTGGAAGTGGCACAGATTGCAAGGACCATTGCAAGGGCATTGTGTTTGAATGAAGATGTGACAGAAGCCATTGCCTTGGGACATGATTTGGGGCATACACCATTTGGACATGCAGGCGAAAGAAAGTTAAATGTATTGTGCCAAGAAATAGGCGGTTTCACACATAACAAACAGAGCTTGCGAGTAGTTGAGTGTTTGGAAAAATGTGGAAATGGATTGAATTTGACTTGGGAAGTGCGAGATGGTATTTTGCACCATCGTACCAGTGGCAATCCCACAACATTGGAAGGTAAAATTGTACAGTTGGCAGATAAAATTGCTTATACCAACCATGATATTGATGATGCCATACGGGCAGGTATGCTCAAAGAAAAAGATATTCCAAAAGAATATGTGGAAAAAATGGGGCATACATCAAGCAAACGTATCAATGCTATGATACGGGATACCATATACCATAGCACAGATGTTTGTGATGTTGGCATGAGCGATGATATGCGGCAAGCATTGCAAGGATTGCGTGCATTTATGTTCCGCAAAGTGTATCAAAGTGATATTGCATTACAAGAACAAGAAAAGGCAGAAAAAATTGTAGAAGATTTATTTGTCTATTATATGGAAAATCCACAAAAAATGAATGATGAATTTTTGCATTTGCTTTCACAAGGTGAAACAAAAATGCAAACTGTGTGTGATTATGTGGCTTGTATGACAGACAGATTTGCAGTTGCAAAATTTCAAAAGCTATTCATTCCAAAAGCATGGAATGTGTGATAATTTCTGGTTGAATGTTTGAGAAAAAAGGCGTTTTGTTGTATGCTTTTTGTTCAAGTATACAAAACGCATATAAAAAGCAGGATTTTTCGGAAGAAATGTCGAAATCAAAAAGTGCATAAAAGGAAGTGTAACAGCTTCCTTTTACGTTGTTCATAAAAAGAAACAAACAGAGTATTTCCACATAGAAGAAAGGAGAAACGATATTGCGGTACCCAAGGGAACTGATTGAAGAAATCCGTATGCAAAATGATATTGTAGAAATCATATCGCAATATGTGCCTCTCAAACAAAAAGGAAGCTCTTATTTTGGGCTTTGTCCATTTCACCACGAAAGAACGCCGTCATTTTCTGTTAACAGTGAAAAGCAGTTTTATTATTGTTTTGGCTGTGGTGCTTCGGGCAATGTGTATAGTTTTTTGATGGAAATGGAAAATTGTGATTTTCCAGAGGCAGTGCAAAAATTGGCAGAACGTGTCCACATAGAACTGCCAAAACAAGAATTGTCGGGACAGGCTTTGGCAATGGAACAGCTCAAAGCAAGATTGTTTGAAATGCATAAATTGGCAGGACGATTTTATTATGATACATTGCAGTCAAATGCAGGCAGTTATGCAAAACAATATATGGGAAAACGGCAAATACAGGAAAATGTGGCAAGAAAATTCGGCATTGGCTATGCTTCCAATCAAAGACATGCTTTATATGATTATTTGACACAAAAAGGTTTTTCTGTGGAAGATATGCAAAAAGGTGGATTGGTGTTGCCAAACAAAGATGGTAGTGGGTATCATGACCGTTTTCGCAATCGGTTGATGTTTCCGATATTTGATGCACAAACAAGAGTGGTTGGTTTTGGTGGCAGAATATTGGGCGAAGGAGAACCAAAATATCTCAACTCCCCAGAAACGCCATTGTTTAGCAAAAGCCGCAATTTATATGGATTGCATTTGGCAAAAATGTCAAAAAAGAAAGAATGGATATTGGTAGAAGGGTATATGGATATGATTTCTGTATACCAAGCAGGTTTTCATAATGTGGTAGCGTTATTGGGTACAGCATTCAATGCAGACCATGCCATGACACTGAAAAAATACGCCGAAAATGTCATATTGCTTTACGATAGTGATGAAGCAGGTACAAATGCGGCATTGCGGGCAATTCCCGTTCTGGTGGAACATGGTCTTGGTGTGCGTGTGACACAAGTGCCTGATGGCAAAGACCCTGATGGCTTTATCAAGCAATATGGGAATATTGCATTTTCAAAACTTTTGGTAGATGCTGTACATTATATTTCATTTCAAATTGCTTGTATCAAACGCAATTATAATCTGGATATTCCGGAACATAAAGTACGATTTGCAACAGAAGCGGCAAAGATACTTTCTGGTATGGAAAATGATATTGAGCGTAATGTCTATACAGCAGAAATCAGCTGTATGACAGGCATAGAAGAATATGCCATACAAAATGAAATACAAAAATTGCATAAAAAAGCAGATGCTGCATATTGGCAAGAAGCAGAACGAAAACGAATACAAAAACAAAAACAATATGTAGAAAACATCAAAGAAGAAAAGGGTGTTTTGGAAGCACAAAAGAATCTGTTGTATTTTGCGGCAAATTATCGAACAGTGTATGAAGCGTTGCAAAATGTATTGCAAAAACAGGATTTTCCCACAAAAGTTTATCAACAGGCATGGGAATATATTGGTATATTGTGGCAGCAGCATGATACGGTATTTCCTGCGGAATTGCTGAATTTTTTTGAAACAACAGAACAACAACAACAAATTGGTGAGGTGTTTGCGGCACAACCGCCCACAGATACACAGTTTGATTTGCAAAAAGCAATCAATGAAGCCGTTAAAATATTAAAATGGGCAAATATTAAAAAAATGTCGACACAAGTCAAAACTGTGGAAGAAACACAAAATTTGGTGGAACAAAAAAGAATTTTAGATGGACTGCATATTACAATATGATATGGTTAGACTGATAAGGAATACAAGAAAGGGAGGATTGCGGTGAAATCCGTCGAAGAAACTACGTTATTGACCAGATTGGAAGAACTGGTTGCCATGGGCAAAAAGAAAAAAGGTGTATTGGAATACAAAGAGGTCAGCGACCATTTGGCGGATTTGGATTTAGACCCCGACCGCATTGACCGTATTTATGAATACCTGGAAACACAAGGCATTGATATTTTAGGCAATTTGGAAGCTGAGGAAGAAGAAGTTGAAAAGGACTTGGATTTGACACTGCCGGAAGGTATCAACATTGATGACCCTGTCAGAATGTATTTGAAAGAAATCGGCAAAGTACCTTTGCTGTCTGCGGATGAAGAAGTCGAATTGGCACGTCGTATGGAAGAAGGCGACGAATATGCAAAGAAAAAATTGGCAGAAGCAAACCTACGCTTGGTTGTCAGCATTGCAAAACGTTATGTGGGTAGAGGTATGCTGTTTTTGGATTTGATACAAGAAGGGAATTTGGGCTTGATTAAAGCGGTGGAAAAATTCGACTATCACAAAGGTTACAAATTTTCCACATATGCCACATGGTGGATACGTCAAGCAATTACAAGAGCCATTGCAGATCAAGCAAGAACCATTCGTATCCCTGTGCATATGGTAGAAACTATCAATAAATTGATACGTATTTCCAGACAGTT
Organism: uncultured bacterium; assembly: GCA_905214825.1. GTDB lineage: Bacteria > Bacillota > Clostridia > Lachnospirales > Anaerotignaceae > Anaerotignum. Next base: position 11,108 of record CAJMNV010000014.1, read on the forward strand.
GTTGCAGGAATTGGGCAGAGAACCCAGTGCCGAAGAATTGGCTGTGGAGATGCAAATGCCAGAGGAAAAAGTGCGTGAAATTATGAAAATTGCACAAGAACCCGTTTCTTTGGAAACCCCCATTGGGGAAGAAGAAGATAGCCATTTGGGTGATTTTATTCCCGATGACGACATTCCTGCACCTGCAGAAGCAGCCGCTTTTACATTGTTGAAAGAACAGCTCATTGAAGTATTGGATACTTTGACAGAAAGAGAACAAAAAGTATTGCGTTTGCGTTTTGGCTTAGATGATGGACGTGCTAGAACATTGGAAGAAGTTGGTAAAGAATTTGATGTTACTAGGGAGCGTATTCGCCAGATTGAGGCAAAAGCGTTGCGAAAACTGCGTCACCCCAGCCGCAGCAAAAAATTGAAAGATTATTTGGAATAAAAATAAATTTGGCAGGTGGCGAAATCAGCGTTGCCTGCTGTTTTTATAACAGAAAGGAAAACAACTATGGAAATTTCAAGGCGTTTGCAAGCAGTGGCAGATTTGGTCAGTTATCCCATTGTGGCAGATATTGGCACAGACCATGGCTATGTACCTTTGTATTTATATGAAAATGGCAAAACGGAAAAGGCATTTGCTTGCGATTTGAATAAACAACCACTGGAAAAAGCAAAACAAAACATCAAAGACAAATGTGCGGAACACGTCATTGAAACACGTTTGGGTAGTGGTTTGTTGCCCATTGCACCAAAAGAGGCACAAACTGCTGTTATTGCGGGTATGGGTGGTATGCTGGTGTTGCGAATATTGCAAGAAGGCAAACAAACCGTAGACAGTTTGCAAGAGTTGATACTTTCTCCACAACATGATATTGATAAAGTCAGAAAATATGTACATACCATTGGTTTTGCCATCAAACAAGAAATTATGGTAAAAGAAGATGGGAAGTATTATCATATTTTGCAATGTCAAAAAGGTGCAGAACAATATCAAACAGAAACCGCTTATCAATATGGAGAAAAACTTTTGCAGGCAAAAGATGCTTTGCTTTGGGAACAACTGGAAATAGAACAAAAACAATATGAAACCGTGCAAAAAACATTACAACAAAGTGGTACAGAAAAAGCAACACAACGTTTGATAGAAATCAAACAAAAATTGCAATGGATAGAGGAGGCAAAAGCATGGTACAAGTAAAAGATATTATGGCAGTGATGGAAGAATTTGCCCCAAAGCATTTGGCAGAACATTGGGATAAAACGGGGCTTGCGATTGGCAATCCGGAAAGTACAGTCAAAAAAATATTGGTTGCTTTGGACGCAACAAAAGAAGTCATTGCAGAAGCAATCGAAAAAAAAGCGGATATGATTCTCACACATCACCCGATGCTGTTATTTCAAAAAATGGATAGCATTACCGCAGATACTCCTTTGGGCAATAAAATTTATCAGTTAATTCAAAATGATATTGCGGCTTTTTCTGCACATACCAATTTGGATATTGCAAAGGGCGGCACAAATGATGTGTTGTCTGCATTGATTGGTTTGCAGAATGTGGAGTTGTTGGAAATTACAGAAAAAGAAGTATTGCAAAAAATTGTGGTATATGTGCCTGTGTCACATGAACAGGTCGTGAGAGAGGCAATGTGTCAAGCTGGTGTTGGGCATATCGGAAAATATGCTTGTTGCACATTTGCTACAAAGGGTACAGGAACATTTTTACCATTAGATGACACAAATCCATACTTGGGTGAAAAAGGAAAATTGGAATTTGCAGAAGAAATTCGATTGGAAACCATTGTGCCAAAACAAAAAACAGCCGTTGTCATAAAAGCAATGTGCCAAGCACACCCTTATGAAGAAGTGGCTTTTGATATTTACACAGTGGAGCAAACGGGTAAAACAGAAGGCATTGGACGCATAGGTACACTGCCAGAACAAATACCATTTTCTACATTTGCCGCAATATTGAAACAAAAACTGGGCTTAGATAGTATTCGATTGACAGGTAACCCGCATAAAATGATAAAGCGTGTGGGACTTTGCACAGGAAGTGGTGCAGAATTTTTATCTTTGGCACAGAAAAAAGGGGCTGATGTGTATTTGACAGGGGATATGAAATTTCATGAAGCACAAAAAGCGGTAGAAACAGGTATTTGTGTAGCAGATGTAACACATTATGCAAGTGAAGTATTGGTAATACCTGTATTGCAAAAAATGTTGCAACAAAAAGCAGAACAACATGACTGGGATTTGGAGGTCATTTGTTCTGAGGTCAATGGACAGACATTTTGGTCATTATAAAAATAAATTGTAAACAAAGGAGGAGAAACACCATGGAAACAAAGCAAGTCAGTGTAATGGGAAGAACATTGCAAATTACAGAGCAAACAACATTTGCAGATGTCGCAAAGCAATGTGCGGATACGGTAAAAGGTCCTGTGCTTTTGGCAAGACAGAAAAACAAATTGCGTGAATTGTCAAAACCAATACATACCACAGATGACATCACGTTATATGGTATGGAGCATGAAGATGCCATGCGTGTATACCGTAGGGGTGTACTGTTTTTGATGGTAAAAGCTGTGCATGATGTGTTGGGAGAAGACGCTTTGGTGGTTGTGGAACATTCTTTGGAAAAAAATATCTATTGTGAAATTCGCAGCCCTGAAGTGGCAGTTACAGAAGATTTGCTTTCCCGTTTGGAGCAAAAAATGAGAGAATATGTCACAAATGATTTGCCCATACACAAACGTACATTACCAAAAGATAAGGCAAGAGAAATTGCTGCAAAACAAGGCATGCAAGATAAAGCAGAATTGTTCCGTTATCGTCGTGCTTCCAATGTGAATATGTATGAAATGGACGGATTTTATGACTATTTTTATGGATATATGCCGCCGTCTGCAGGCTGTTTGCAAATGTTTGCATTGATGCAATATGAAAATGGCTTTTTGGTGCGTTTCCCAGATAGAAAAAATCCAGAAGTTTTGCGTTCATTTAGCAACCCCAAAAAAATCAGTTCTGTATTCTTGGAACAAATGCATTGGTGTCGTTTGATGGGTGTGCAAAATGTCGCAGAACTGAACCGTACCATATCACAAGGAAAATTTGGGGATTTAATCCGTATCAATGAAGCATTGCATGAAAAGAAAATTGCGGAAATTGCAGATATGATACATCAAAGAGCAGATAAAGTGAAAGTTGTGCTGATTGCAGGCCCATCTTCTTCTGGAAAAACATCATTTGCAAACCGTTTGTGTATACAGTTGCAAGTACTGGGTATCCGTCCACACAAAATTTCATTGGATGATTATTTCATAGAACGAGATAAAACACCTGTGGACGAAAATGGCAAAAAGAATTTTGAACACATCAATGCTTTGGATTTGCCGGTGTTGAACAAGGATTTGAAAGCATTGATTGCAGGAGAACGTGTGGAATTGCCTTCTTATAATTTTGTGATTGGCAAACGAGAATATCATGGACATTTTGTCCAACTGCAAAAAGATGAAATATTGGTTGTGGAAGGTATACATGGTTTGAATGATATGCTGACATCAGAAATCCCACAAGAACAAAAATTTAAAATATTTATCAGTGCTATGACACAGCTCAATGTTGATGACCATAACCGCATTTCCACAGCGGATAGTCGTTTGATACGCCGTATGGTGCGTGATTATCAATTCCGTGGCAGAGATGCCGCAACAACCATTCGTACATGGAATGATGTGACAGATGGGGAAGCAGAAAACATATTCCCATATCAAGAAAATGCTGATGCTATATTCAATTCTGCAACCATATATGAATTGAGTGTGCTCAAACAATATGCAGAACCACAATTATTCAATATTGATGAAAGTCAGCCAGAATATATCACAGCAAAAAGATTGATTAAATTCTTGGGATATTTTTTGGCAGCACCTGCAACAGAAATTCCAAACAATTCTTTGATAAAAGAATTTGTGGGTGGCAGTTGTTTTAAGGTTTGACAAAATCGGATACATTGTGTATCATACTATGTGGAGTAGGCTGGACAGTCGCACTGTGTTTTTGTATGGTGAGGAAAGTCCGGGCTTCATAGAGCAGGGTGCCGGCTAACGGCCGGTGGAGGCGACTCTAAGGATAGTGCAACAGAAATAAACCGCCTGTCAAGTGCAGGTAAGGCTGGAAAGGTGGGGTAAGAGCCCACCGCTTTCTTGGTAACAAGGAAGGCTCTGTAAACCCCACCCGAAGCAAGACGAAAGAGGAACAAAGAAATTGCTCGTTTCTCCTCGCAAAAAGTCGCATGATGCTGTTGGCAACAACAGACCAAGATAGATGGCTGTCCACGACAGAACCCGGCTTACAGGTCTGCTCCTTTTTCAAAAGATATAGAAAATCCGATGTTTTTGTAAAAAAATATCGGATTTTTTTGATATACATATTTGCGTTGTATTATGAGAATGGATATAATGGAAAGATAGGGAAAAGAAAGGGACATTTGCTATGAAAGAACAAAAGAAAACCATGCAGATTGTGACAGCCATTTACTTTATTGCTGTGGCTGTGGGGTTATTTTTGTTATCAAAAATGATGCCTGCACAAACATTATTGAAAATGGTGTTGCCTTTGGCATTGGTGTTGCTGGTGGTATGGTTTTTGTTAATATTTGCGGTTCTGAAACATCAAACAAAGCAAAAACAAAATCACAAGGAGGTACAAAATGACAGATAGTGTGAAAAAAATGTTGGAATACAACAAAATATTTGTAGAGCATGAAATGTATCAAAGATATGCCACAACAAAATATCCAGATAGAAAAATTGCCATATTATCTTGTATGGATACACGTATGACAGAACTGTTGCCTGCGGCATTGGGTATCAAAAACGGTGATGTGAAACTGATTAAAAATGCGGGTGGACAAATCACGCACCCTTATGGTAGTGTCATATTTTCGCTTTTGGTAGCAGTGTATGAATTAGATGTGGATACCATATTGGTTATTGGGCATGATGACTGCGGTGGACGTGCATTAAATGGCAAAAAAATGATTGCGAAAATGTTGGAAAAAGGCATTTCACAAGATGTCATTGACCATGTGGATGCAAACCATAAGAATTTGGAAGAATGGTTGATGGGTTTTGGTGATATTTGTTGTTCTGTACAAAACACCGTAAACACCATACGCAACCATCCGTTGCTACATAAAGATATTGAAGTATTTGGTTTTGTGATGAACCCGCATACAGGGGCATTGCGTAGCGTAGAAAAGGAGGTATAAATATGCAAGTGACTTATTTTCATCACAGTGGTGTGATGGTGGAATTGGACAAACATATCTTGGTATTTGATTATTATACTGAAGGCGGCAGATATGACTTTTTACAAAAGCCGAATTGGAAACAAAAAGATGTTTTTGTATTCGTTTCTCATGCACATGCTGACCATTATGATGACTGCATTTTGGCATGGAAGGATGATGTGCAATATATTGTGTCTGATGATGTGATGATGAAAAAAGCAGACAATGTGACAACCATATCCCCCCATCAAACAAAAACCGTGCAAGGTGTGGAAATCAAAACATTGCAGTCCAATGATGAAGGGGTTGCATTTTTGGTTAAAACAGAAGGCAAAACCATATATCATGCAGGGGATTTGAATTGGTGGCATTGGAATGGGGAAAGTGATACATTCAATAATGATATTGCACAAAGTTATTGCAATGAAATTGATTTGCTCAAAGGGGAAACCATTGATGTGGCATTTGTACCGGTTGACCCAAGATTGGAGGACAAACTCTGTTGGGCAGCAGATTATTTTATGGAAACCATTGGAGCAAAAACATTGATGCCAGTCCATTTTTGGAAAAATTTTGGCGTGTGTCAGGCGTTGCAAACAAAACAGTATCAAGATGCGGTTGCAGTTATTACAAAAGAAAATGAGACCATTTCTATACCATGAAAGGACGAAATTGGCGAGATTTTGAACCGCCGGAAAAACGCCGTCGACAACCGCCTCCAAAAAGAAAACACCCAAAACACAAAAAACGCAGACGCAGAAAAAAAGGTTTGTTGCATCGTTTGGTTGTGTTTGTGTTGTTGTTTACAGTAGGATATTGTGGATTTTATGTGTATTATCGCTATGGTAAGCCGTATACAGTAGCTTTGGACGCAGGACATGGTGGTGATGATGTGGGGGCTGAGGGTATCATACAAGAAGTGGAATTGACAGAACAAACGGTGTCTGCTTTGGCGGATTTGTTAAAAGCAGATGGGCGTTTTCGTGTGGTGTGTTCCCGCAGAAACAATGAAACAAAATCGATTACAGACCGTAGCCGTAAATTTGAAAAAGTAAAGCCGGATTTGGTGCTTTCTGTGCATGGCAATGCAGAAGATAGCGGCACTGCCTATGGTTTTGAATGTTATCCGGCAGTACCGGGCATGAAAAATCATGAAAAAAGTATGCGATTTGCAAAAGCATTGACAAAGGAAATGGAAATTGCAAGCAATCATTTGCGAGGGGAAAATGGCATACGATTTGGATATTATGTCAAACAGGCAGATGGTGCCATACAAAAAGTGCTTTTGGATGCTTCGGATACACAAGTTTATGAAAATTATGATACATTTGGCATATTGAAAAATGTGGATTGTGCGGCGGTATTGGTGGAACAATGCTTTGTCACAAATGAAAATGATGTTGCACAATTTGGCACAGAATCAGGTTGTCAAAAGGCAGCAGAGGCTTATTATAGAGCGATTGTATCATATTTGGAAATAGAAAAAGACACAAAATAGAAAAAGGAGAATACTTTGTATTCTCCTTTTTGTTTATGGCATATAAGGTGTTTCGTAAGGCAATTTGCAATAAAATTCTTGCAGTTTTTGTATGTGGTTGTTGCCGTCCCATTCAGCCAAATAAATGCCCTGAAATGCACGTGTTTCACCGGATAAATTTTTGCTTTGGAATTCAAATTCCATCATGGTGATATTTTGGTCATGTATCATGCGACAGACTTGCCAGCGAGTAACATGATTTTGGCTGTTCCATTCTGTAAACCAACGACGGATTTGTTCTGTGCCGCAGTATTTTCTACCTTGAAATTCAAAATATTCGACATCTTGTGTAAATACAGCGTCCAAGGGCAACAATTCTTGCCCAAGCCACATATCCAGCCAAGTTTTCAAAAGTTCTTCTCTTTGACGCATGGTGAACACCTCCTGTATGTAAATGCAATCATTTTGTTTTTATCGTACCATAAAAATGTTTTTATAACAAGGGCATTTGTTTTTATATACAATAAAATTGACGGCTTTTTTAAAAAGCCGTCAATATATTTAAGAAGATTGTATATTTTTTTGTTCCAAACGTTTATAAACATCTTGTCTGAATAATGTATAAAGCACAGACATCAAGGGAATGAATATCAACATACCAATGATACCCATTAAGCTACCACCCAATGTCACTGCAACCAATACCCATATGGAAGGCAGACCAACAGAACCACCCACAACATAAGGATAAATAAAATTACCTTCTAATTGTTGTAATACAAAGAACAATATGATAAAGCCAATGGCTTGTGGCGGATTGACAACCAATATCAAAAATGTGGCCACGATACAACCGATGAATGCCCCAAATATGGGTATCAATGCTGTCACAGATATTAACACACCCACCAACAATGCATAAGGGAATTTGAATATTGTCATGGATACAAAGAACATTGTACCCAGTATGACTGCTTCCAAACATTGTCCTGTCAAAAATTTTGCAAATGTATGATGTGTCAGTGTTGCAATTTCAAAAACACGTTCTGCCTGTTGTGGTTTTAAATATGCATACAATACTTTGCGACATTGTTCTCTCAGTTTTTCTTTTTGTATCAGAATATAACAAGAAAATACCAGACCAATGACAAATGTGGTTACACCGCTGAATATACTTTGTGCAATGGAGAAGGTAGAACCCAATATAAAATCAGCACCAGTTTGAAACATAGCGAGTATTTTTTGCATAATTTCTTCCCAATTAAAGTTGATATTGTCCAGCCAGTATGCGATTTCTTTGTTATCTTGTAAAAGTTTATCCAATTCTGCCAAGAGTATGGGCAATTTTGTTTGTATAGTTCTGCCCAAGCCGGATATGGTGCGTCCCAATTCCGGAAATATGACCAATATGACAAGTGCCAATATGACACACACCAAAAGCAATGTCAATATCAAGCTGAAAGGACGCAAACGTTTTTCAAATTTTGCACGTTTTTCGGGTAAGATTTGTTTTTTGCACAATTTATAAAATAGGTGTTCCAAACAAGCCATTGGCACACTTAATATAAAGGCGATGGCACCACCCAATATGAAAGGAGCCAATATGCCACCCAGAAATGAAACAACATACACCACTTTGTCAAAACGCCAAAGCAATATAAAAGCCAGTAATGTGAATACGATTAGCCAACGTAATTTTTTCAGAGTTTGTTTGTCCAAAGTCAAAACAAAGCCCTCCTTTCCTTGTTTGTCTATGAGAAAAAGTATAGCATAAATATACCCAAGAAACAAATATTTTTGTGTTTTTTGGAAATGACTACTTTACAGTCATGAATTTTCTGATTAAACTATACAGTAAGAAAAAGAGATGAAACAGTCGTTTGATTCGTCTATATTAGAAAGGAAGATAGTTTATGGAAATCAGAACCAGATTTGCACCCAGTCCCACTGGTTATATGCATATCGGAAATTTAAGAACTGCTTTGTATGAATATTTGATTGCAAAATCACAAGGCGGTAAATTTATATTGCGTATCGAAGATACAGACCAAGAACGTTTGGTGGAAGGGGCTGTAGATGTCATTTATAACACCATGCGTATGACAGGATTACAGCATGATGAAGGCCCCGATATTGGTGGGGCATATGGCCCTTATGTGCAAAGTGAACGTATGGGAATGTACATGGGGTATGCCAAAGAATTGGTGGAAAAAGGACAAGCCTATTACTGTTTTTGTACAAAAGAACGTTTGGAGTCTTTGAAAGAAAGCAATGCAGAAGGGGCAGCATTTGCAAAATATGATAGACACTGTTTGGGTTTGTCAGAAGAAGAAGTACAAGCAAAATTGGATGCAGGCGAACCGTTTGTTATCCGTCAAAAAATGCCTAACACAGGTACAACCACATTTTCCGATGTGGTGTATGGCGACATTACCGTAGATAATGCAGAATTAGATGACCAAATATTGATGAAAGCTGATGGTTTTCCAACATATAATTTTGCAAATGTGGTAGACGACCATTTGATGAAAATTACCCATGTGGTAAGAGGCAGTGAATATTTGTCCTCTACACCAAAATATAATTTGCTGTATCAAGCATTTGGTTGGGAACCGCCTGTGTATGTGCATTTGCCCGCAGTTATGCGTGATGCACACCACAAATTGTCAAAGAGACATGGGGACAAATCTTTTGAAGATTTGGTAAATGAAGGTTATGTTGTGGAAGCCATCATGAATTATATTGCATTGTTGGGTTGGAGTCCTTCCGACAACACAGAAATATTCACCTTAAAAGAATTGGAACAAAAATTTGATATGGCAGGATTGAGCAAATCGCCCTCTATTTTTGATATAAAAAAATTAACATGGATGAATAGCGAATATCTGAAAGCTATGGATTTTGAAAAATATTATCAATTAGCAGAACCCAAGCTCAAAGAAGCATTGGGCGATACCGATTTGGATTTGAAAAAAATTGCGGCATTGTTGCAAAAACGTTTGGAAACACTCAACGACA
>CAJMNV010000015.1 GCA_905214825.1 uncultured bacterium
ATTCTTAGAAAAATCAAGTATTTTTGTTCAATATAAACGAGTAAAATCGCTCATACCAAAACAGCATAGCACAAAATTTTTGGAAATACAAGATTTTTTTTATACTTGACACAACTTTGCAGAAAGTATACAAAAAACAAAATATTATGCAATCGGTTTTTTAGATATTTTTGCAACCAATTTTAACAAAGGAAAAATAACGATACAAAAAGTGATAAATCCAGCAATACCTTTGATAAAAAGCACCAAAAAGCTGTTTTGTTCATACCATTTTGTATCAAAGCAATCATATACACAATCGGTTGGGAAATGGTATTGTTGTGTATATTTGGACAATGCATTTTTTGCAGCAGCAGGCACATATGTTTTTTCACCAATGGGCAAGGATTTGCCTTTTTTTGCAGCAGAAACAAAATGTGGTGGTATTTTGGCAAGTATATGGCTATGGTTGGGCAGTTCTAATATGTAATAACGGTTGTAAGAAGTTTCATCATGAAAAGAGCTAGTGACAACGATATCTTTTTGTTTGGTTCGTCTGTGACGTCGGTGGCCAACAGTTGTGGTAGGGGATGTCCATGTTTGCAATTCATAAACATTTGTGGGTACAATAGAAATTGGTTTTACGGTCATTTTATCTGTACTGTATAATACATCATCAGAAAATTGTGTGGCACTTTCTATATGTGGAATGTCAAAAGCAGGTAATTGCCCTTTGCAGTTTAAAGGCATTTGTTCAACCTGTGTGGCAGTCCATGTTTGTGGTTTATGTAAAAAATGCTCAGGATGTACCGTAGAAAATGTTATAAATCCAGCCACTAACGCAACAATACCACAAGCTAGTGACAAAAATCCTTCTAGTTTCATCAAAATCACTCCTTAACAAATATCATCAAAGCATTGTTTTAAATAAGTATCAAAATTTTTAGCAACCAACTGCATATGTGCAGCAATATCTTCTTTTTGAATAGTTTCATCATATTCATCAAAATCAAACAATATTTCATGGTCAATTTGATATACGGGGCATTTTGTTTCATCTGGCATATTGTCAAGACAAATACAACGAATAAAATAACCTTCTTTGTCCCATGCAAATGGCAAATAATTTGCATGTATCAATATGGGATTGTAGGCATAATGCAGGCTTTGAAAAGGTTTGTCAATGGGATTTCTGCCAATAGGGTTTTCAAAATAATGGTGATATGTAGATAAAAATAGCCGCAATGTGTTTGGGAGTTTGATTTCCATTTCTTCTTCCAGTTTTACAAAATCTTCCTCTGTTACAGTAGAAGGTATTATTTTCCAATGTTTCCATTCTTCTGTTTCATTGGAATTTGCCTGCATGGCAGGTGGTACATTTGGCAAAATGTTTGCATCATTTTGTATCAATTTTGCATAATATTGTTCAAAAAACTGTTTTATTTGTGCTTGTGTCATCAATATACCTCCCATTTGATTTATGGTGATTGATATAAAAAATATACCATCTTTTTTGACAAAAGACAACAAAAAAGAGAATGTTGCATACATTTGTGCAACATTCTCTTTTGATAAGGGGAAGAAGTAGAAAGAATGTGATTGTAAGGGGGAGAAATCACACTCTCCAACATGAGTATTGCCCCAATATGAAAAATTATACAAAGTTCTAATAAAAAAGTTTATTCTCCTTTAAACAAATGAGAAATAGATTTATAAAGCAAAAATGTAATGCTGCAATTCAAACCTGCTTTGATTAAGTTAAAGGGAATTACCGCAGGAAGAAGTAGGTCTATTACTGCTTCCAAAGGCTGCCCCAAAAACAAAGGTGTCAACACCAAATTCATCAATACCATTGCAGTTGTCATAACCAAAACACCAACTGCCAAAGCAATGGCTGCTGTTTTTTTGGTTTTATTTCTGCGGTAGATATTTCCAGCAATCAAAACACAGCTGCCAGTTGCTACAATATGCATGATAATACCAATGATATTACTACCAGCACTTACGGTAACGCCTTGTATTACAGATACAATGACGGTCAATATCAAACCAGCCATAGGACCATAGATAAATGTACCAATCAATATAGGAATATCTGCGGGGTCATATTCTAAAAATGGTGCAATGGGGATAATGGGCAATCGAATGGCATATACCAACACAATAGAAATTGCCGCCAACATACCCATAGAAACGATTTTGCGAATGTCTGTTTTTTTTGTGGTTGTTCTTACAATATTTTCCATAATTTCATTCCTCCGTTTTGTAAAGTTTTTCAGGTGGGTCATTTTCTTTGCAAAAAGAAAATGCCTGAAAAATCTTCAGGCAAAACAAGCAAAATAAACGCTTGCATTTTTGGATACAATCAAAAATACAAAGCTTTTATTCTTCTTTCATCCAGACTATTACTGTCGGTTTTGGAATTCTGAGAAACCAGTCACCAAATCCTGCGTTTGCACGCTCGCGGACTTTACCGCCGATCGGGAATTACACCCTGCCCTGAAGAATTTTCATAATTCTGTTACGCTTTTATTATAGCAAGCATTATGCAACTGTCAAGTAAATTTTTCAACAAAAAATAAACCTATTTTCTGTGTAAAGCAGTCATTTGTTTATTCTATGCCACGCATTGTCAAAGAAATGCGGTGTCTTTCCAAATCTACGTCCATGACTTTGACTGTGACAATATCCCCCAATTTGACAGCGTCTAAGGGGTGTTTGATATATCCATCACAAATTTGAGAAATATGTACCAAACCATCTTGATGTACGCCAATATCCACAAACACACCAAAATCAATCACATTTCTGACAGTACCTTTGAGTATCATATTGGGTTGTAAATCCTCAATGGTTAATACATCACTGCGTAACACAGGTGCAGGTGTATCTTCACGAGGGTCACGTCCCGGTTTTTCCAATTCATTGACAATATCTTGCAATGTAGGCAAACCAATACCCAATTTTTCTGCTGTTTCATCATTCAATGTGATTTTGTTTGCCAAATTTTTGGCTTGTCCAGAAGTAATATCTTCTAATGTATAGCCGCATAATTGCAACAGTGCTTCAGCGGCTTTGTAACTTTCGGGGTGTACCCCTGTCTTATCCAAAGGCATATCACTGTCAGCAATGCGTAAAAATCCAGCACATTGTTCAAATGCTTTGGGGCCAAGTTTTGGTACTTTTTTCAATTCTTTGCGGTTTGTAAATTTACCGTTTTCCTCACGATAATGCAATATATTTTTTGCAACAGTGCTGTTAATACCTGCTACATAAGAAAGCAAAGCAGGACTTGCAGTGTTCAAATCTACACCAACACTATTTACACAATCTTCCACAACACCATTCAATGTTTCACCCAATCGTTTTTGATTCATGTCATGTTGATATTGTCCAACACCAATGGATTTTGGGTCTATTTTTACCAATTCTGCCAAAGGGTCTTGTATACGACGACCGATAGATACCGCAGAACGCAATGCCACATCATATTCTGGAAATTCTTCTGCCCCCAGCTTTGAGGCGGAATAGATAGAGGCACCTGCTTCGTTTGTAATGATATAATATATTTTTTTATCCAGTTTTTTGAGCATATCTGCAACGAATTGTTCTGTTTCCCGACAAGCAGTACCATTGCCAATAGAAATCAAATCCACGTCATATTTTTCAATCAATGCAGTTAATTTTCGTTCCGCATTTTCCTTTTTGTTTTGTGGTGGTGTGGGGTATACAACGGTTGTTTCCAATGGTTTTCCTGTTTCGTCGATAACAGCAATTTTACAACCAGTACGATAAGCAGGGTCTAATGCCAATACGGTTTTTCCTTTGATAGGTGGTTGTAACAATAATTGTTTGAGGTTTTCACGAAATACGTCCATGGCAGTTTCTTCTGCACGTTCTGTCAGTTCATTTCTAATTTCTCTTTCCAAAGATGGTGCAAGCAGACGTTTGTAGCTGTCTGCAATGATTTCTTGTAACAATGTTTTTGCGGGACTGTTCTTTTTGATGATATGACATTCTAAAAGAGAGAGCAATTTTTGTTCGTCGATTTCGATTTTTACAGAAAGGATATTCTCTTTTTCACCACGATTGACAGCCAATATACGATGTCCTGCGGTTTTTGGCAATGGTTCTGTATAGTCATAATATGTTTGATATACAGTGTTTTCTGGTTGTTCTTGTGTGCGTTTTGCGGTCAGATTGCCAAACTTTGTGATTTCGTCACGAAGTAATTTGCGTAAATCACTATCATCAGAAATTTGTTCTGCCAATATATCTTTTGCACCTGCAATGGCATCTTCTATGCTTGACACCCCTTTTTCTGTATCCACAAATGGTGCAGCATATTCTTCCAGTGGTACAAAAAATGCTTGTCCGAAGATGTATTCTGCCAAAGGTTCTAATCCTTTCTCTTTTGCGATAGAGGCTCTTGTGCGGCGTTTTGGACGGAATGGTCGGTAAATATCATCAATTTCTGTTTGTGTTTCTGCTTTGCTCAATTTTGCGGAAATGGATTTTGTCATAGCCCCTTGTTCGGTGATGGCTTTTCGTACCATTTCTCTTTTTTCTTCCAAATTACGCAATGTGGAAAGTCTGTCTGCCAGTTGTCGAATAATTTGGTCGTCCAAAGAACCAGTCATTTCTTTGCGATAACGAGCAATAAAAGGCACAGTGTTTCCTTCGTCCAACAAATCTACGGTATTTTTGACTTGTTCTGCGTTAATTTGAAATTCTTTTTGCAATTTCTTCAAAATATCCATATATGCGTTCCTTTCTTTGTAGTTATGGTATTTTTTTCTATTTTAACATAAAAAAAGAAAGATGTAGCATCTTTTTTACTACACCTTTTCTCAAAATTCCTATTATTTCGTTCGGTATGTGTTCCAAGTGCAGTCTAATCTGGATTTACACAAATCCGCATGCATGGTCAAACAGTAAGCATTTTTTTCGCCTTGTTCTTTTTTTTCTGCAAGACCTCTGCAAACCAAATAGTCTAAATGTGCAATGGTTTCCCCAACAGCAAACCAGCGTTGTGACAAAGGGAATTCTTGCCAAGTTTTGCCACGCATAGACCATTTCAAACAAGCCGCAATTTCGGTTGCATGGTTGTTTGGGTAATGAGAAAGTGCATCTATGGTTTCTTTGAGCCGTTTAAGATGATGTTCTATGATTTCTGAAATTCTTTCATAGACATTTTGATCATTTTTGCGGTGTGCAGGCAATGCAATCGCAATATCATATGCACGGATTTTGACCAAAGATTGTAAGTAATCTCCCAATGCATCCGCAGTACCTACCCAGCTTGTGATATTTGGAGTAATGTCAAATAAAATATGGTCAGCGGTAAACATGAGTTTTTGTTCGGGTAAATATAATACCATTTGCCCAGGTGTATGTCCGGGAACAAGTATACATGTAAATGTATAACTGCCTACGGTAATGGTGTCGCCATCTTGTAATTGTGTGACAGGAAAAAATTCGTCAGGTTCAAATCCTCTGGCAGGGTTTCCTTTATGTAGTGTCAATATTTGTTCTTCAGTAAACCCTTCCCGTATAAATTGTGCATCAGATGTTTTCCAAACTTCACCAACCATAATACTTTCTAAATAATTATGGTCGATACCGCTCATATAAATTTTCCCGGGTTTTCCTTTCATCAGAGCAGGGGCAAGACCGGTGTGATCAGCGTGCAAATGTGTCAAAAACAAAGAAGTTTTGTTCCAGTCAGCATGCAGTTCTGTCAGACCTTCTTGCAATGCGTCCAAACATTCTTTGCGATTAAAACCAGTATCCAAAATTAATGTTTCCCCATTGTCTTGTATGATATAACAATTCAAATTTTTTAAAGGATTTTCTGGTAGTGGTACATCTAAGCGGTAAATACAAGGTCTTTCGTGTACTTTTATCAACATAAATGTAGGTTCCTTTCTTTATCAAGGTTGTTTATGCTGTTTTTATTATACAATATGATGATAATGCCAAACAAGGCGGCAAAAACACCTTTTTTTTGTATGGTTTTTCATTTTGTTTGTCCATTTTGCGTATATTTTTTCATGATTATAGAAAAAATAGTAATTCTTTACATTATATACTGTATTTTGTAGGAAACAAATGATAAAAAAGCCAAAAATACATGGGAGTATTATGCCTCTGGATATACAAAAAATGGCTGGTGCATATCCAACACCAGCCATACCAAATGAAAGAACCCAATATTTCTCATTTATGTCAATATGTTTCAATGTCAATAATTTCTGCTTCATAATGATGTTGTAATGATTTTTGGCAAATAAATCCAAATGTTGCTGTGGTATCGCTCAGATAAAATTGTCGTTGTCCTTCTGTTTGGCTTGTATTTTTCATACAATGTTCTGTCAAAAAGAAATTCATCATTTTTGCAGTGACTTTGGCAGGGTCTACCAATTTGATGTTTTCGCCCACGGTCGTACCGATACAACGTTTCAAAAGCGGATAATGGGTACAACCCAAAACCAAAGCATCAATCTCTTTTTCTATGAGTTCTGCCAAATATTGTTTTGCGGTCAATTTTGCCACTTCATTATCTGTCCAGCCTTCTTCTGCCAAAGGCACAAACAATGGACAAGATTTTGTAAATACTTGAATGTCTTTGTCTGCATTACATATCATGGTTTCATATGCCTTGGAACGCACTGTGGCCGCTGTACCAATGATACCAATTTTTTTGTTTTTTGTTGCTTTTAATGCGGCTTTGACACCTGGTTCTACTACGCCGAATATGGGGATGTCAAAAGTATTACGCATTTCTGTCAAACTGTTAGAACTTGCAGTATTACAAGCAACGATAATGGCTTTTACATTTTTGGATTGTAAAAAACGGATATCTTGCAAAGAATATTTTGTCACAGTTTCTTTTGACTTAGAGCCATAAGGCACTCTTGCGGTATCTCCGAAATATACAATATTTTCATGTGGCAATACTTTCATCAGTTGTTTGACAATGGTCAATCCTCCCACACCTGAGTCAAATACACCAATTGGTCGATTATCTGTCATTTGTCATTTCCCCCTATCCACGGATGCCGTTGTCACGTTCTAATGCCAGTGCAACCAAGCAGTCCATCAAATCCGATTTTGAAACGCCCTGTGCTTCCCAAAGCATAGGATACATACTGATAGATGTGAAACCGGGCATGGTGTTTAATTCGTTGAATAACACACGACCTGTTTCATGTTCCACAAAAAAGTCTACACGAGCCAAGCCGCTTGCGTCAACTGCAAGATATATTTTTTCTGCAATTTTTCTGATTTTTTGTGCAGTTTCTTCTGGAATATCGGCAGGGATAACAGTTTTTGATGCAGCATTGTGGTATTTTGCATCGTAATCATAAAATTCTGCGGCTGCCAGTATCTCCCCAACACCACTGACACGAATATCCTGATTGCCCAACACAGAACATTCCAATTCTCTGCCCGAAATAGCTTCTTCGATAATGACTTTTCTGTCATGTTTTGCTGCAAAAAATAATGCTTGTTCCAACTCCTGTTTGTTTTTGGCTTTGGAAATCCCAACAGAAGACCCTGCATTGGAAGGTTTGACAAAGCAAGGATACCCCAATTTTTTCTCTACACGATGTATGATTTTTTCTTTTTCGGCTTCCAATGTTCTGCCATCGCACCAGATATAATTTGCCATTGGAATTTTTGCAGATTTGGCAATCAGTTTGGTATACACTTTATCCATAGAAACTGCAGATGCCAACACACCACAACCCACATAAGGAATTTGAGCAAGTTCTAATAATCCTTGTATGGTGCCATCTTCTCCCCATGCACCATGCAGTGCAGGCACAACGACATCAATGGAAATTTCTTTGTATTTGCCGCCTACCAGTTTCAACAGACATTTTTTGGAAGCGTCTGGGCTGAGTATGGCATCTGTGCTATACGTTTCCCATGTGTTATTTTTTATGGTATCTACACTCCCATGACAAATCTTCCAATTCCCATTTTTGGTAATACCAACAGGTATGATTTCGTATTTTTTATGGTCAAATGCAGATATCATATTAGCGGCAGACATCAAAGAAACATCATGTTCTGATGATTGCCCACCAAATAAAACCACTACGGTTATTTTTTTCATGCAATCCCTTCTTTCCATTGCCGTTTGATTGGCAATTAGTATCATTATATGCAATCTGCTTTTGTATGACAATAAAAAAACCACAAATTATAAAGAAATAACGTGTATTTTCAAAATCATGGATATTTTGTATATCAAAAAAATTTTGTGCAGTTCTGAATCGTTTGTGCCATCATATTGCATAATATATTCAAATGACACAAACAAAAAAGAATAATTCTTATTTAAGAAAAATTATTGATTTTTGGAAAAAAATGTGATATGATAATTCCATATTCATAGACCGGAAAGATTTCGGGTAGTATAGATGTATCACAACGAAGAATAGGAGGTATTACAATGTTATCCGTAAAACACATAAAATCTGACGCATTTCAAAAAGAAGTTATCGAAAGTGATGTGCCTGTATTGGTAGACTTTTTTGCTACATGGTGTGGTCCTTGTCAAATGATGGGACCTGTGCTGGAACAATTACAAGCAGAATATGGTGAAAAAGCAAAAGTGGTAAAAGTAGACATTGACCAAGCGATGGATTTGGCACAAAAATATCAAGTGATGAATGTACCAAATATGATGTTTTTCAAAGGTGGCAAAGTGAGTGATAGCGTGATTGGTGCGGTTCCTGCCACAATATTAAAAGAAAAATTAAATCAATTACTGTAATTTCTGAAAAGGCATTTTTTGTAAAAAATGCCTTTTCTTAGAGTTGACAAAGAAAAAAAACAGTAATATAATGGCATCATAATGCAAAGGGAGCTTCATATTTGGGAGGCTGAGAGGAAGAACCATGTTCTTCGACCTTTTCACCTGATTTGGATAATGCCAACGTAGGGAATGCAATGTATGACCCCAAAATACACCATACAGCGTGAATGACGAAGGTTTTTCCAAAAGCAAATTTTACATAAAAACAATATGATTTGTTTTTATATAAAAATGCCACAAAAGGGAAAATCTTTTTTTATTTTTTGAAAAAGGTTTTCTGTGTAAAAAGGTATCATTTGCATAAACAGAAAGGAGTGTTTCGTCATGAATAATAAAAATAATAATTATGTGCAAAAAATGGTGTTAACGGCATTGTTTGCAGGCATGGGATTTGTGTTGTCCTCCATGGTATGGTTTCCGAATATGGCACCGTTTCAACATTTTATCAATGTGTTGGCAGCTGTGTTTGTAGGGCCTTATTGGGGATTTTTGGCAGCATTGATTACAGGTTGTTTGCGTATGATGACAGGTCGTACACTTTTGGCAATCATTGGTGCCGTTTTTGGTGCTTTTTTATCTGGGTTTTTATACCGCAAAAGCGGCGGAAAACTCTATCTGGCGGTTGTTGGAGAAATCATAGGCACAGGCATTATCAGTGCTTTGGTGGCATATCCCGTTATGATAGGGGTATATGGTATGGATTTGCAGTCCCCATTTTTTTACATACCTGCTTTTTTGCCATCTTCTGCGATGGGGGCTTTTTTGGGTGTATTGGTTATTACAGGGTTAAAACGTGCAGGTGTATTTTATCGTATGATAGATAAAATCAATCGGAAACATTGAGGAGGAACATCATGAAAAACAGCAATGACATTTTGGCAACATTTCCACAAATCATGGAGAATGTAAAACAAAAAGAACCCATTGTGCAAGCAATCACAAATTTTGTGACAGTCAATGATTGTGCAAATATCATATTGGCCTCAGGTGCTTCTCCTACGATGGCACACGAACCTGAAGAAGTGGAAGAAGTTGCAGCAGTGGTACAAGGGCTTGTCATGAATATGGGTACGATGGATGATACAAAAGCAATGCTTTTGGCAGGTAAAAAAGCAAATGAAGTGGGTGTACCTGTGGTATTAGACCCTGTGGCAGTAGGTGCAACAAAATTGAGACGAGATGGTGGCAAACAATTATTGGATACTGTAAAATTTGCTGTCATTCGTGGCAATACTTCTGAAATCAAGCATCTGGCAGTTGGCACAGGTTCTACAAGAGGTGTTGATGCAGCAGAAGCAGATAAAATCACAGAACAAAACTATAAAGAATTTGGCTATCTGGCAAGAGCATTGGCAAGAAAAACAGGGGCTGTGATTGCCATTTCTGGTGTGATTGATATTATTGCTTCTGGTGAACGTGTATTTGCAATTCGGAACGGTGATGCCATGATGTCACGTATTACAGGCAGTGGTTGTATGTTGACAGCACTTTTGGGGGCATATTGTGGCGGTAATCCTGATCGTATATTGGAAGCAACGATTTGTGCAGTATCATTGATGGGTGTCAGTGGTGAAATTGCTCGTCAAAAAACAGATGCACAACAAGCAGGTACTTTGACATTCCGTACGCATTTGGTAGACCAAATCAGTCTGATAGATGCACAAACATTGCAACAAAGAGCAAAATTAGAAGAATTGGAACTGCCTGAAAAAGCCACAAAAGAAAATATGAAATTGTATGCAATCACAGACCGTGCGTGGCTCAATGGCAGAACATTGGCAGATGTCACAGAAGAAGTACTGCAAGCAGGGGCAACATTTTTGCAAATCAGAGAAAAAGCATTAGACCACGAAACATTTTTGAAAGAAGCAAAAGAGTTGGCAATACTTGCAAAAAAATACCATGTGCCATTTGTGGTAAATGATAATATCGAAATTGCACTTGCTTGTGGTGCAGATGGTGTGCATGTGGGACAAAGTGATATTGTTGGTAAAAATGTCAGAGAAATGATTGGTAAAGATAAAATATTGGGTATTTCTGCAAATACTGTAGAAACAGCCATCAAAGCAGAACAAAGTGGTGCAGATTATATTGGAGTAGGTGCTGTATTCCATACCGATACCAAAAAGGATGCACAGTCTTTGACAAATGCAGAATTGCTTGCAATTTGTAAAGCGGTAAATATTCCAGTTGTTGCCATTGGTGGTATCAATGCGGAAAATATCATGCAGTTAAAAGGTAGTGGCATTGATGGTGTTTCTGTCATTTCTGCAATATTTGCAAAAGAAAATCCAGCAGAAGCAACCAAATCACTTTTGGCAAAAGCAGAAGTAATGCTTGCAGAATAAATATAGACAAAACACACTCTATTATATAACGAAAAAGCACTCTGGTACATTTACAACCAAAGTGCTTTTTTGTTGTCATTGCTCATCATATTCTTTTTCCAATTTTTCTTTGCGGCGTTTTTCTAAATGGTAAAATCCAAAACGGGCAGCAATAAATGTGACACAAAATGCAATCATACCTGTGATTGCAGCAATTTTATCTTTTTCCTGTGAAACAGCAAGAAAATAAAATCCCATAACAAACACCCCTGTGATAATAGAAGGTATGCTATTTTTTAATGTAGGTTTCACAAATGCCGATAATACAATGCCTAATTGTCGACATCTGATTGCTTGATATATGGGAACCAACACCAAAATCAAAAATTCTAAAATACATTGTTCCAATCCATAATGTAAAAATAACACCTTCACCAAAAAAGAAATGACAACACCATAAAATACCAACTGCATCATTTCAGAACCAATTTTTTGTTTTGCGTGTTCAATGCGTTCATCTTTGTAAATCATATAAATCCCTCCTATTCTGTCCAAAATAAATCGTCTAATGTTTTGCCCAATACTTTGCATATGGCAATGCATAAAAGCAGTGACGGATTGTATTTGCCAGCCTCAATCATACCAATAGTTTGTCGTGTCACACCCACTTTTTCTGCAAGCTGTTCTTGTGATAAATCTAGAGCAGCACGGGCAGATTTTAATTTTAGATTTTTCAAGAACTCACCTCCTTTGGCTATTTTGAATATACAACATACCAAACAAAATGTCAACTATATTTTGCATATAGGTAGAAATAATTTGCAAAATGGAAAATATAAAATAGAAAAACAATGTTGTATCAAGCAATATTTTTTGCTTGACAGAACAAAATAATTAGGTTAATATAATTATATTTTATAAACTATTTGGAAAAAGGGAGGACATATATTGTGACATTGGGTGATGCAATTACAAAGTTTTTTCATGATATGGGGATTATGGAATTACGTTTGCGAAATAAAAATCCCCATTATGCAAAATTAAGTTATAACAGCAGTTTGTATTTGGATATTATCGCAGCACATCAAGGAGAATACACCCCTTCTCGTTTGGCGGATATGCTCCATGTTGCCCGTCCTTCTGTAACACAGAAGCTCAATCAGTTAGAAAAAGATGGGTATATCATCAAAAAACAGGGCGAAATAGATAAAAGAGAGTATTATCTTTATTTCAATACCAGTTGTTATGACAAAGCAACAGGTTCTGCATATGCACATTTGGAAAATCACATAGAACAAAAAATCAAAGAATGTTACACAAAGGAGGAAATCGACAAATTCTCTGAGATACTTTCGTTTATTGGGGATATTTGTATAGATGACATTTTATGAATGAACAAGATTTTGCAAAATTACCAACAAAAACGATATTTTTTCGCTGTGCCATTCCAGGGTTTTTGGCAATGATAGTATCTTCTGTTTATGTTATGATAGATGGTATGTTTGTGGGGAATTTGATAGGCAGTCATGCACTGGCAGCAGTCAATTTGGGTTTTCCCATTATCATGATATTATTTGCGGTAGGAGATATGATAGCGGTTGGTTCTGCTGTAAAAATTGCATTGGCATTGGGCGAAAAAGATAATTTGACAGCAAATCGTATTTTTTCAGCTGCTTTTTATATGATATTAGGTACGGGTGTGTTGTTTATGGTGATTGGATTTGCCATTGCACCAATGTTGATCAAGCATTTGATAAAAGATACGGTTTTGGCACAGACAGCCTGGGAATATATCCATATTTTTTTGTATTTTATGCCTTTGATTATGCCGCTTTTTGCGATGGATAATTATTTGCGTATTTGTGGCAAAGCAAAGTTTAGTATGTATATGAATATCAGCATTGCAATTTTGAATATCATACTGGATTTTATATTTTTGTTTGTATTACGTCTGGATATTCGTTTTGCAGCATTGGCAACTGTATTGAGTATGGTGGTCGGTGTGGTCATTGCCGTATTGCCTTTTATATGCAAAAAATTGACACTACAATTTACAATACCAAAAATACCACTCACTACCATAGGCGGTATTTTTTATAATGGTAGTTCCGAATTTTTCAATAATGTATCAGGGTCTATGATGGCAACGGTTGTGAATGGTTTTTTGCTGCATTTGGGTGGTGGCATTGCTGTTGCATCATATGGCATTGTGATATATATAGATACTTTGCTTTTGATGGCATTGTATGGTATCATGGACGCTTTGCAACCACCAGTAAGTTATAATATTGGAGCAGGTAACCATAAAAAAACATATGAATTTTTTCGTATGAGTTGTATTGTGACAGGAACGATTTCATTTGTGTTTTTGATTGTGATGCTTGTTTTTCCGGAAGCAGTAGCAAAATTATTTTTAGAAGAAAATACAAATGATGTTTTGGAAATGACAAAAACAGCATTGCGTTTGTATGCACCGGCATATCTGTTTTTGTGGCTGAATATGGTAATCAGTTCGTTTTTGACAGCAATGGATAAAGCAAAAGAATCTTTGATTATCATGTTGTTTCGGTCATTGGCATTCCCAGCAATGTGTTTGTTGTTATTGCCAAATTTCTTTGGTGTAAATGGTATTTTTGTCACGCCCAGTGTATCTGCGGCATTGACTTGTATGATTGCTTGTGTTATATGGAAAAAAGCATCAAAAATTTTGTAATAAAAAAAGGTGTTCTTTATGAGAACACCTTTTTTTATATTTATTTTAAGTTTGCTTTGATTACTTCTGCAATTTTTGTGATACCTTCTACAATTTTGTCTTCAGGCATACAAGAATAGTTCAAACGGAAGTGATTTTCTTTGCCACCATTAGGGAAGAAGCTGCCACCAGGAACATAAGCAACTTTCTTTTCTAAGCATTGTGTTGCCAGTGCTTTTGCGTCCATGTATTCAGGTAATACAACCCATGTGAACAAACCACCATCAGGGTGTGTGAATTTTGCTTCTTTGGGGAATGTTTCTTCCATTGTTTTGAGCATAACATCACGTCTTTTTTTGTAAACTTCTTTGATTTTGTTTACATGTTCGTCCAAATCATACATATCCAAGAATTTGTTTGCAATCAACTGGTCGATAGAAGAGGATTGCAAGTCAGCCCCTTGTTTGATGAAGTTGTATTTTGCCAATATTTGTTCGTCAGCACATACCCAACCGATACGCAGACCAGGAGCCAAAATTTTGGAGAATGTACCCAAGAAGATAACCAAACCTTTTGTATCCAAAGATTTCAAAGCAGGCATATTTTCGTTTTCAAAACGCAATTCGCCATAAGGGTTGTCTTCGATAACGGGGATTTCGTATTTGTTTACGATTTCCATGAATTTTTGACGTCTTTCCAAAGACCATGTTTTACCAGTAGGGTTTTGGAAGTCAGGAATTACATAAATCATTTTTACTTTTTCTGTGGTAGACAGAACTTTTTCCAATTCTTCCATAATCATACCATGGTCATCGGTAGGAATTTCGATGAAGTTGGGTTCGCAAGCTTTGAATGCATTTACAGCACCCAAATAGGAAGGACTTTCCAAAAGTACAACATCGCCGGGGTTCAAGAACACACGTGCAGAGAAGTCCAAACCTTGTTGAGAACCACTTGTAATCAGAATGTGATCAGGTGTTGTTGCGATATTATTTTTTGCTTTCATTCTGTCCACGATTTTCTGACGCAATGCAGGCAGACCTTCTGTGGAAGCATACTGCAATGCAGCACGACCTGCTTCGTCCATCACTTGCATAGCTGCCTGTTTTACACCTTCCACAGGGAACAGTTCAGGAGCCGGCATACCACCTGCAAAAGAAATGATGTCGGGTTGAGATGTAAGTTTCAGCAATTCTCTGATTTCGGAACCTGTCAAAAGGTTCATTCTGTTAGAAAACTGTACCATTGGATATTCCTCCTTATTATGTAAAAAATAATAAAAGTTTAATATAACCATCCAACACAAGAAAAGATATGTGTCGGACATTTGACGAAAAAACAATATCTTTTCTTTATTAAAACACAAAAATTATACAAAGTCAATGACAAAGTGGAAATAAAAGGTGGATATTTTTGCACAAAAAGTGATGCAAAAAAAGTGATTTATGCATATATTGTGTGTTTTATGATTTTGTTGTCTGTGAAAAAAACTTTTTGGTTGTCATGGACATGATTTTTTAGAAAATGGTGTGCAAATACATAAAAAAAGAGTAGATAAAAAATTGTGAAATTCTGTTTACAAATTCTGATTTTTTTGTTTTTTATTATAAAACGTTATATAAATATCTTTTGTTTTGATTTGCCAAATATGATTGGTTTTCCAATACAAAAAAAGGGTACAATTTTTTGTAAATTTTTTGTTCGTTTTTCTGCAAATTGTCAAAAAGTTTAATAAATAAAATTTTTTGTTTATTTCCTATTGCATTTTATCAAAAAAAAGGTATAATGGTTGAGGTTTAGTAAAAATAATTCAAAAGTTTAGTATTGCTACACAGGAAGGTGGTTCTATGGATATTGGCCATAAAATCAAGCAATTACGCATACAAAAAGGACTGACGTTGGAGGAGCTTGCCAGCAGAAGCGAATTGACAAAGGGGTTTTTGTCGCAGATGGAAAGAAATTTGACATCGCCCTCTATTGCTACATTGAATGACATTGTGGAAGCTTTGGGCAGCACACTTTCGGAGTTTTTCAAAGAGGAAAAACAAGAAAAAGTGGTATTTCAAAAAAAAGATTTTTTTGTAGATGAACAAGATAGTTATACTGTGCATTGGATTGTACCAAATACACAAAAAAACGAAATGGAACCGATTTTGTTGGAATTGCCACAAGGTGGTATATCTTTTGAAATGGATCCACATAGTGGTGAGGAATTCGGTTTTGTTACGGAAGGGTGTGTGACATTGGTGTGCGGAGAAGAAAGTTATATCGTGCATAAAGGGGAAACATTTTATCTTTCAGGAAAAAACAGCCATTATTTGAAAAATGAAAAGAAAACAACAGCAAAAGTGATTTGGGTATCCACACCACCGTTGTTTTGATGGCAAGAGAGGAGGCGTTTTGTTTGAAAAAATTGATACAATTCAAAAATATTGTCAAAGAATTTGATGGAAAATTGGTGCTCAAAGGTGTCAATTTGGATATATATGAAAATGAATTTGTGACGTTATTGGGGCCAAGCGGCTGCGGCAAAACCACATTGCTTCGCATATTGGGTGGCTTTTTGACACAAAACGAAGGGCAAGTGTTGTTTGATGGAGAAGAAATCAGCAAAGTACCACCTTATAAACGGGAAATCAACACTGTATTTCAAAAATACGCATTGTTTCCACATATGAATGTATATAACAACATTGCATTTGGTTTGAAAATCAAAAAAGAACCAAAAGATATTATTGAACAAAAAGTAAAACGTATGCTTAAATTGGTAAATTTGGAAGATTTTGCAGACAAAAATGTAACAGAAATGAGTGGTGGGCAACAACAGCGTGTAGCGATTGCTCGTGCGTTGGTCAATGAACCCAGTGTATTGCTTTTGGATGAACCTTTGGGGGCATTGGATTTGAAATTGCGTCACGAAATGCAACGAGAATTGAAAAAAATTCAGCAAGAAGTTGGTATTACATTTATATTTGTGACACACGACCAAGAAGAAGCGTTAACCATGTCTGATAAAATTGTTGTCATGAAAGATGGAGAAATTCAACAAATTGGCTCTCCCACAGATATTTATAACGAACCTGTCAATGAATTTGTTGCAAACTTCATTGGCGAAAGCAACATCATGGAAGGTGTGATGTTGGAAGACTATAAAGTGATGTTTGAGGGCAGAAAATTTGAATGTGTGGATTTTGGCTTTGCACAAAATGAAGTTGTGGACGTTGTCATTCGTCCGGAAGATTTGGACATTGTGCCAAGAGCAGATGGTAAATTGAAAGGTGTTGTCAAATCAGTATTGTTTAAAGGTGTGCATTATGAAACAATGGTGGAAACAAAAATCGGTACTGCAATCACGGTAAAAATGCAAGTTTCCGATGACCGTCCTGTCTTTAACGAAAGTGCAAACGAAAAAATGTCAGCAAATGATTTTTATTTAGATGTAGATGATGTGGACGAATTGGACGACGCAACGATTATTGCCCGTGCAGATGCACAGGCTTGGAATCCAGATGAAGATGAGTTTATATCCATCAAAGAGGTACAATATAATATCGAAAAGAAAAATGGCACTTACCCTGTGACATTCTCCACAGCGGCTGGTACTTCTGTCACTGTGAATATGATTGTCAAAGATGAAAATCGTGTCACAAGCAAAGAAAATGAAGAAGAAATATTCGCAGTGAATTTCTTCAAAAAAGCCGATGAAATACAAGAGTCCATCGCATTGGAAACAGATTTGAAAACATGGGCAAATGCTTCTGCTTGGAGTTTGGAAGATGAAGAAAGCGTAGAAATTACAGACGTACAATATGATTTTGACCCAGAACATATTACACCTGGTGTGTACGATGTGACATTTGCTACAAAAGGGTATTTGTATAAAGTGGATACCACCGATAAATATGAAGAAGGTGACGAAGTTGGTTTGACATTCCAGCCAGAAGATATTCACATTATGTCAAAACAACCATAAGAAAGGAGGCATTGCGTCATGCGACAATTTCGCAGTATGATATATCCTTATGTGCTTTGGATTGCCATTATGATTGTTGTTCCGATGTTGTTGATACTGTTGTATGCATTTACAAAAGGCGGAAATGATGTTGCAACATTCCGTTTCACATTGGAGCATTTTGGGCGGTTTTTCAGCGATGCCGTATTTTTAGATGTTTTGAAACGCTCTCTTGTGATTGCAGTATGGACGACCATTGTTTGTGTGCTTTTGGGTTATCCGATTGCATATGTCATTGCAACAGGGCCGGAAAAAAGCAAAATATTTTGGATATTGATGATTACATTGCCCACTTGGATTAACATGCTTGTGCGTACTTATGCATGGGTGGGTATTTTGCAAGATGATGGACTTTTGAATAAATTTTTGGCTTTGTTTGGTGTTGGGCCATTCCACATGATGTATACCACATTTGCCGTGGTATTGGGTATGGTATATAACTTCATTCCGTTTATGATATTGCAAATACACACTTCACTTGCCAAAATGGATAAAAGTTATTTGGAAGCGGCAAGTGACTTGGGGGCAAACCGCATACAGAGCTTTTTGCGTATTACATTACCTTTGAGTTTGCCGGGGGTGTTGAGTGGTATCACATTGGTGTTTTTGCCAGCAGTGTCCAGCTTCTTTATTCCAAAATTGCTGGGCGGTGGACAATATGTGCTGATTGGGAATGTCATCGAAACACAATTCCTCACAAGTGGGGACTGGAATTTTGGTAGTGCCATTTCTTTGATTATGGCAATCATCATTATGCTTTCCATGTATCTAACCAGAAAAGTGGATACAGACCCCGCAGCCAACGGAAGGAGGGAATAACGAATGGAAAAAAAGAAAAGAATTGTTTCAAAAATCATATTGGGTTTGACAGCATTGTTTTTTTATCTTCCAATATTGTATATCATTGTATTCTCATTCAATTCGTCCCGTTCGTTGACAAAATTCAGTGGATTTTCGTTCAAATGGTATGAAAAAATGTTTTCAGACAGCAATATGATGAGTACTGTTTTGTATACCATTGTGATTGCAATATTGGCAACTGTGATTTCCACCATTATTGGCACATTGGCAGCAATCGGACTTTCCCGTTCTCGCCGTGTACTAAGAAATGTGGTGGAACAGGTAAACAATTTACCGATTATGAACCCTGAAATTGTAACAGCGATTGGTCTTTTGATGTTTTTTAGTGCCATTGGTATCGAAAAAGGTTTTTTGACATTGCTTTTGGCACACATTATGTTTTGTACCCCTTATGTGATATTGTCTGTATCACCAAAATTGCGTTCACTTGACCCAAATTTGGCAGATGCAGCGTTGGACTTGGGGGCAACACCATTTCAAGCATTGACAAAAGTCATTGTACCGCAAATTATGCCGGGGATTGTTTCAGGGGCATTGATTGCATTCACCATGAGCTTTGACGATTTTATCATTTCTTATTTCGTTACAGGCAATGGTGTCAACAATATATCTATATTGGTGTATACCATGAGTAAACGCATCAATCCATCTATCAATGCATTATCCACTTTGGTAATATTGTTGATTACGATTGTATTGGTGATTGTAAATGTTGTACCAATTATGAAAGAGAAAAGGAGAAAAAGGGTATGAAAAAAATAATTGCTTTGGCACTGGCAAGTGCAATGTTACTGACAGGCTGTGGTGGTGGTGGTAAAACATCAGCAGACGCAGTTGAAAAGTATGGCTCTGATACATTAAAATTGTATAATTGGGGCGAATATATGGGCGAGAACCTCATCAG
Source organism: uncultured bacterium (assembly GCA_905214825.1). GTDB lineage: Bacteria > Bacillota > Clostridia > Lachnospirales > Anaerotignaceae > Anaerotignum. The sequence continues at coordinate 19,606 of CAJMNV010000015.1, forward strand.
TGATTTTGAAAAAGAATTTGGTGTAAAAGTGATTGTGGAATATTTTGATTCCAACGAAATGATGTATACCAAATTGCAAGCAGGCGATGCATATGATGTGTTGGTACCTTCTGATTATATGATACAGCGTATGATTTCTCAGGATATGTTGCAGGAATTGGATTTGTCTTTGATACCCAATAAGACCAATTTGACAGATGGTGTGACAAATCTGCCTTACGACCCGGAAAATAAATATTCTATACCTTATTTCTGGGGTAGTGTTGGTATTGTGTATAACCATAATAATGTAGACCCTGCTGTGGTGGAAGAACAAGGTTATGAAATTTTGAGAAATACAGATTATAAAGGCAAAATTTATATCTATGACTCCGAACGTGATTCTTTCATGATGGCATTAAAAGCATTAGGCTATTCCATGAACACAGAAAATGAAGCAGAAATTCAAGAAGCCTATCAATGGCTTTTGGATATGAACAATACGATGGACCCAGTTTATGTGACAGATGAAGTCATTGATGGTATGATGAATGGTACAAAAGATATTGCAGTAGTATATAGTGGTGATGCAACAAACATATTGGAAGAAAATCCTGATATGAGCTTTTTCATGCCAAATGAAGGCACAAATATTTGGAGCGATGGTATGGTCATTCCAGCCAATGCACCCAATCCAAAGTTAGCACATGAATTTATCAATTATGTGTTGACATATGATGCATCTATGGGCAATTCCGAATATGTGGGTTATGCTTCTTCCAACCAAGAAGTTTTGGACGAATTGAGCCAAGAAGGCGGATTGTTTGCAGAAAATGAAGCATATTTGCCACGTGCAGGTTATGAAAAAGATGAGGTGTTTGTGGATAATCCTGTTTTGAAAAAAACATTGGCAGAACTTTGGATTAAAGTCAAAGCAACAAAATAAAAATTTTTAAGCCATGCTGTTTTTTGCATGGCTTTTATAATGCATAAGCCAGAAAACCCGTGGTCTTTAGACCATGAGATGAATGGCATTAGATTTAGAATTCATAAATTTTTTACTAAAAAGTTATGAAATAAGTAAAAT
>CAJMNV010000016.1 GCA_905214825.1 uncultured bacterium
TCAAAATATGAATGACACTGGCAGCATTTACTGTTTTTGTACCATTTGACACGGAAATTTTACTTTGAAATGTTTTTGCCAATGCCACCAAATCGGAAGCAGGTCTTGCGTGTAATCCTGTTGGATTTGTTATTGTTACTTTTTTTGCTGTCATCTTTTATACACTCCTTATTATCATTTATTTTTAAAATTATTTCATATTATCATATACTTTTTCTATTTTTTCCAAAATCATTGGGTCTATTACTCCTGATATTTGAGAAAATGCTTTTGTCACACCCAAATCTTTAATTTTTTGTTGCAATTCCACACTTTGTGCATCGTCTTTGTTATCATAATGCATTGCTGCTGCAATCCCAATGAGCAAATGTTCCACTGGCAAATCATAGGACAATGCTGTCATCATTGGCTTTACCAATCTATCTGTTGCACGCAATTTTCGCAAAGGTTCTCTGCCAACCCTTGCCACATCATCTTTCAAATACACATTACGAAAACGGCTGATGATTTTATCAATATATGCCATATGACTTTCTTTTTCAAATCCATATTTTGCAATCAATCCTGCACCACTTTCTTGCATTGCAGCTTTTACAATTTCATAGATTTTTGCATCTGCAATACTTTCATCAACAGTTTTGTATCCTTTCAAATATCCCAAATATGCAGTAATGGCGTGACCTGTATTGAGTGTAAACAATTTTCTTTCAATATATGCCATCAAATTTTCTGCCAAATGCATACCCTCAATAGCAGGAATTTCTCCTTTGAAAGCAGATTGTTCCACATTCCATTCGTAATAACTTTCCACAACCACATCAATAAAGTTTTCACTTTTGACAGGTGGCACAATACGGTCAACAGCGCAATTCGGAAAACCAATATATGTTTTTGCATATGCTTTTTGTGCATCGTCCAACAATGCATACACAGCTTCTTTTAACTGAGAACTTGCTTGAATTGCATTTTCACAAGCAATGATTTGCAAACATTTTTTGACATCATTTTGTTTTCTTTTTGCAATCCCTTTTGCAATCACAGGGGCAATTCTTGGCAATATTGTCAATCCTACAGCAGTGGTAACCAATTCTGCCTCTAACATTTCGTCTATCACTGCCTCAGATGTTGACAAAACACCACTGATATTTGAAATTTTTTCTTGTCTGCATTCTGTATCCATAATGTGAACGGTATATGTTTTATCTGCATTGATTTTATCAATCACTGCCTCATTCACATCAGCAAATACCACATGATATCCTGCTTGTGCCAACAATGCACCAATAAAACCTCTGCCAATATTGCCTGCTCCAAATTGTATTGCTTTTTTCATGTTTATTTGCCTCCTCATACATGCACACACATCTGTATATGCATCTTTTTTTATTGGAACATCGCCAAAATTTCTGATGGATTTTTTTCTTGTTTCAATTTTTCCAAATTTTCTTTATCTTCAATAACTGCACCAATTTTTGCAAGCAAATCCAAATGTTCATCACCAATGCCTGCAATACCAAATATCAAATATGCTTTTTCTTCGCCAAAATCCACACCTTCTGGATATTGCAGCAATACAATACCTGTTTTCTTTACTGCTTGTTTTGCATCTGCTGTGCCATGTGGAATGGCAACGCCCAATCCCATATAAGTAGAAACGGTTTTTTCACGTTCCAACATTGCAGGCACATAATCTGCATCAACATACCCCAATCTATACAGCAAATTCCCCGCTTCTGTAATCGCTTCTTCTTTGCTCACAGACGACAAACCTGTTTGAATGCCTTTTTTTATCATAATATCTGCATTTGTTTTATTTTCTGTTTGTTGTATTTGTTTTGTTTCCGTGCCGGATTTTGCTTTTGCTTGCAAATCGGCATACAAGGCATCTAAATTCGGGTCAGCCAAGAAATTGCCAATGGTAACCAGTTGTGCTTGTGGGGCACTTGCTTTTGCTCTATCTTGTAAAATGGTCTGACACACCACAACATCTGCATCTGCTGGCACATTATCCACAGATGTATTGATGACTGTAATACCTGTTTGCAAAGGTGCAATTCTGTTTCTAAATTTTGTTGCACCCATGGCACTTGAACCCATGCCTGCATCACAAGCAAATACAATCTTTTTAATTTCGCCTGTTTTGTTTGCCAAACCTTTTGCTTCTGCTTTCATTTCTTTTACTTTATCTGCCGCTTGGCTCAAATTTTTGCTGCCTGATAATTTTACAATCGGAGATGCCACAAAGAATGATATCAATGTTGCAATCACAACACCACCCAATACAATCAATGTTTCCCCTTTTGGTGCTACTGCCAAATATGCAATGATAGAACCGGGAGAAGCAGGGCCTGTCAAACCAGCATTGAACATTGTGTAATAAAATATTGTCACAATAGATGCTGCGATTGGCGCAATGATAATCACAGGGTTCATCAAAATATATGGGAAATAAATTTCATGAATACCGCCAAAGAAGTGAATAATCATCGCCCCTGGGGCAGAAGATTTTGTCGCTTTATCTTTTGAAAATACCCAATATGCCAACAACACACCCAAACCGGGACCAGGATTTGTTTCCAACATATACATGATAGATTTTCCTGTTTCAATCGCTTGTTCTGCACCAATCGGTGTAAAAATACCATGGTTAATTGCATTATTCAAGAACAACACTTTTGCAGGTTCTATAAATATTGCCACAAAAGGCAACAATTTGTTTTGTACCAAAAATGCAACACCACCTGCCAAAAATGCCAATATGGTTGTCATCACAGGACCTATCAAATAATACCCAATGATAGCCAATATCATACCAAATATCCCAATGGAGAAATTTTGTACCAACATTTCAAAACCTGCTGGAATTTTTCCTTCGGTTGCTTTATCAAAAGCACGAATAAACAAACCAGCCAAAGGCCCCATAATCATTGCACCAATCAACATCGCTTGGTCAGCACCAGCGATAACACCTAGCGTTGCGATTGCCCCAATCACACCGCCTCTTTCTTTACCAACCATTTTACCACCTTGATATGCAATCAACAGCGGAATTAAATACTTCAACATAGGGTCTACCAATGTTGCCAATCTTTCATTTGGGAACCAACCTTTTGGAATAAATAATGCTGTGATAAATCCCCATGCAATGAATGCACCAATATTGGGCATTACCATAGCACTCAGAAATTTACCAAATTTTTGAATACCGTTTTTCATGTTACACACTCCAATCTTTTCAAAATCATTTTTTGATAATACTGTATCAAACTTTTTTCTGTTTCTTGTTGCAACTCTTTTTCTCCTTTTTGTTGTATCGCTTGAAACAACGCCTCATTTTCAATCAATTCTCCACTTATATGTTGTATGATTTCCACACAAATTTGGTTTGCTTTTTCAGGAATTAACATCACAATGGCACCTTGTATCATACCTTCTTTATGAAAAAATGGATTTTGCAATTTGATATATCCAAAACAACAATGTGTTACCCCTTGTGTTCTACAATAGAGCAACAACATTTGAAATTCGCCGATATATGTGCTTGCCAAAGTTTCTCTTTTTTGCAAATCGGAAACAATTTTTGTTTGCTCTTGCAAATCTTTTGCAAACAACTTTGCACCATGCGTTATCAAATCCTCTTTTTTTGTGATACTTGATATGGTTAACCATTTCATATTGTCTAGAAAATCACCAATTTCTTGTCCCCATTGTGTGATTTGCAAAATATCTTGTTTTTGCAACAACATTTTTTTGTTTTTCTGTATGCAAGATGCCATCGGCAATGTCGACAGCATTTTTCTTAAAGCGATTTTATCTTGTTCCAACAATATCGGATTGACTTGTATATGCAAAAAATCAATATCTAAATGCACCGTAGAAATTACCAGTCGAATACCATCTTTTTTCAACTGTGCTGTATCTACACGAAATATAGACACAATCTCTTTAATATCCAACTCCGGAAATGTTTTTTGCAAATGTACTGCAAGCATTTTTGATGTGCCCAGTCCCGTTGGACAAACAACAACCACAGGAATTTTTTGTATTTGATTTTTCTGTTTTTCTAATACCGTACAAAAATACATAGCAATATAACCAATTTCTTCTGCTGATATAGTAGCACCTTTTGTGAGAGGTTTCAGATGTGTACAACTTTTGACAGTTGCTTGATATATATTTTCATACCGTTGACGAAATACAGATAATTGTGCATTTTGTATGGGGATATGAAATGTCAATCTGTGCAACAACGCCGTCATATATTGACATAAATCCAATATGATAGTTTCATTTTGGAGCAATACAACTGGATACTCTGCCATCAATTCTTTTTGCATTGCCATTACCATATTTTTGATACATTGTCTCATCTGCATATTATCCACCGATACATCTGTTTCATCATACCAAATATTGGTATGTATACAATGTAATGCAATATATCCAATTTCATCTTCCGGCAAATGCAACTGAAACATTTTATCAATGCCTTTTGCAATTTCTTGTGCCACCATATATTCCGGATATTGTTTTAACATATGCAATCTTTCGGTTTCCATGTGTATGATTTCTTTGTTTTGCAAACGTTTGACTGCCAATGAAATATGCACCAAAAGCCCAATATAAGCACTGTCAGGATATTGTATCTGTAATGATTTTTCCACATTGGAAAGTATCAGTTCCACCGTTTGGAGTATCGTGTGGTCAATCAAATACATATCTCTATGTTTGATTGGCACAGAAACATCTTTTTTGTTTTCTTTATGTCCACACAACATATCTAAAATTTCTTTTTCAGACATAAATTCATAAACAGCATTTGCAATCGCTTGTCGAAAAGCACTTTCTGTTCCTTGCACAAAGATACCAATACCAGATTTGCGTACAATTTCTAATTCATATTTTTGTAACCATTGGCTCAAAAAATCCAAATCATGGCTAAATGTACCTTCTGAAATCTTATATTTCTTCGTAAAATAATAAGATTTCAAAGGATATTTTGCATACAATAACTCACCCAATATCCATTTTCTTCTTTCTTCTTTGTCAAACGAATTATTTTTTTCCGTTTCTTCCAACATATCAAAAATTTGTTGTTTGGTATCTGCATCTTCGTTTAATATCACACCAACACCAGGTTTTCTAAAGAAAGAAAATTTATGTTCTTTTAACCAGTTTTCCACAATTGGCATTTCACGCAATACCGTTCTGGAACTGCAATGCAATCTTTCTGATAACAAAGATATGGTTGCAGGATATTCTGTTGTGAATTGTGTCAACATTTGAATGATTGCTTTTTGACGTGTTGTCAAATTTGTTTGTTTTGGGTTGTATTTTGTTTTTGACATTTGGCAAAACCACACTTTCATGATTTCATTTTAATATATACAAAAAATCCTTACAACAAAAGGTTCTGATAGTTTTGTCACCATATATTCATGACATTTTTATGTGACAAATGACACTTCCATTGCTTTTTGACATTTATTGTATATATCGCATAAAACATAATCTAAATTTTTATATATATTGCTCATTTGTAAATTTATTTTTATTCTTATTTTTTCAATTTATATAAAATTCTATCACGTTTTTTATACATAAATAGTATTCCCATAAAAAAACCGTTGAAACATTTTGTTTCAACGGTTTTATCATTTATTCTACGGTAACAGATTTTGCCAAGTTTCTTGGCATATCCACATCACAACCTCTTTCCACAGCTACATAATAAGCAAGTATCTGCATTGGTATAATATTCAAAGAGGCCGTCAATGTATCATGAATTTTTGGAATATAAATGACAGTGTCTGCCACTTCTGCAATTTCTGTGTTGCCTTCTTTTGCAATCGCAACCACTTTTGCTCCCCTTGCCTTTACTTCTTTTACATTGCTGACCAATTTTTCATACAATGCATCTTGTGTTGCAATGGCAATCACCAATGTACCATCTTCAATCAAAGATATTGTGCCATGTTTCAATTCACCCGCAGCATATGCTTCACTATGGATATAAGAAATTTCTTTCAATTTCAAAGAACCTTCCATCGCCACCGCATAGTCAATGCCACGTCCAATAAGAAATACATCATTTGCAAATGCATAAGTTTTTGCCAATTCTTTCCATTGCACTTCGTTTTTCAGCAATTTTTCCATATATTCAGGGATTTGTTCCAATTCAGCAACCAATGTTTGCAACATATCATCAGAAACATAACCTCTTGCATGCCCCAGTTTCAATGCCAATAAATACATCAAAGAAATTTGTGTAGAGTAACCTTTTGTTGTTGCCACAGCAATTTCAGGGCCTGCCCATGTGTACAGCACATCATCACTTTCTCTTGCAATGGAGCTACCTACCACATTGACAATAGAAAGAATACGAATTCCCTGTCTTTTTGCTTCTCGCAATGCTGCCAATGTATCTGCGGTTTCACCAGATTGGCTAATAATCACACAAACATCATTTTTATGCAAAATGGGGTTACGGTATCTAAATTCAGATGCCAAATCCACCTCTACAGGAATTCTTGCATATTCTTCAATCACATATTTTCCAACAATTCCTGCGTGCCAAGCACTGCCACAAGCAATGATATGAATTCTGTTAATATCTTTCATATCTTGTTCTGTATATTTAATATCGTCCAACTGTATTTTTCCATCTACAATGCGAGGACTGATTGTTTTTTTGATTGCTTCTGGTTGTTCCATGATTTCTTTCATCATGAAATAATCATATCCACCTTTCTCCGCTGCGGAAATATCCCAAGTTACATGATATATATCTTTTTTGATTTCGTTTTTATCCATATCCAATATGGTAATGCCATCTTTTTTTAGTATCACAATTTCATTATCATTCAACAAATAATATTCTTTTGTATATTCCAACAAAGCAGGAATATCAGAAGCAATAAAGTTTTCGTCTTTGCCAACACCCACCAGCAATGGGCTATCTTTACGCACAGCAAGCATTTCGTCTGGTTTATCCTGACACAATATACCTAATGCATAAGAACCTCTGATTTTGCCAATCACTTGAATCAGCGTATCCACCATATCACCATTATAATAGTCATCAAACAACTGTGCTATAACTTCTGTGTCTGTTTCAGACTGGAACACATAGCCTTTTTCTTGCAACTCTGCTTTCAACTGCAAATAATTTTCAATAATGCCGTTATGTACCACAGAAATTCTGCCATTCATACTGCTATGGGGATGAGAATTGGCATCACTTGGTGTACCATGTGTTGCCCATCTGGTGTGCCCAATCCCCATAGAACCTTTCACACCACCCATTGCATTGACTTTTGCTTCCAAATCTGCCAAACGACCTTTTGTTTTCACCACTTGCAGACCTTGATTGTATATGGCAATCCCTGCGGAGTCATATCCTCTGTATTCCAATTTTTTCAAGCCCTGCATCAAAACAGGAGCTGCCTCATTTTGACCAATATATCCAACAATACCACACATAATTTTTACCTCCAAATATTTTATTCACACGTTATCTTTTTTTTGTCCGCCCAATTTCTCAGACGTTTTGTAAAAGACCTACGACCCTGTGTGAAAGGGCGGGAAGTATCCGCCGAACCATTTCGATAACTTCCACCTCGTCAACCGTATCTGCACTACGGTTCTGGCGCTTTTTTTCAAATTGTTTATTTTTCCTCCTTTATGTTTTACTCTGTGCAGAAGGCAAAATCGCTTTTTCAAGCAATATCGAAAGCATTATATCATGAAACAAAATTTCGGTAAAGAAAAATTTTCTTAAAATTATGCAAAACAAAGCGTTTGTATGGCTACTTTATGTCACACCATTCCAGATTATGTCAATTTTTCAAAAATAAAAAACCCAACAAATTGTTGGGTCTTTTTGACATAACCGATGTTATATATGTTTTCATGCAAAATTGCATTATTTACGATAAATAAAATTGATTAAGCCTTTGTTACATTTGCAGCCTGAGGGCCTTTTGCACCCTGCACAACTTCAAACTCTACTTCCTGACCTTCTTCCAATGTTTTGTAGCCTTCTGCTTGGATAGCAGAGAAGTGTACAAACACATCATCTTCGTTGGGTACGGAAATAAAACCGAAACCTTTTTCTGCATTGAACCATTTAACTGTACCTTTTTTCATTGCGAAATCCTCCTACTATTTGGAAAAAAATAAAAATTGTTACGAATTCATACTACCATATATTTCTAGCAGTGTCAACGAATACTTCCATATTCTATGTCTTTTCTAACAACAATCTATTACGAATTTCGATAATTTTCATCTTCTTGAAGATTGTTGGATAAAATTGCCTTTCTTGCCAAAGTATCACAATATTCATTGCCAGGATTGTCTGCATGGCCTTTCACCCATTGAAACGTCACATCATGCCGTTCTAACTGTTTTATCATATCCTCCCACAAATCCACATTAGACGCTTTTTCTTTTTTATTTTTCTGCCAGCCGTTTTGCTTCCATTTTGTCACCCAGCCTTTTGTGATGGCATCTATCACATATTTGGAGTCGCTGTACAATACCACATGACAAGGTTCTTTCAATGCTTCCAATGCTTTTATCACAGCCAACATTTCCATACGATTGTTTGTTGTCATACGATACCCTGCCGACAATTCTTTTTTTGCAGAACCATATAACAACAATGCACCATATCCACCTGATCCAGGATTTCCAGAACAAGCACCATCTGTATAAATTTCCACTGTTTTCATGTTTTTGCCTCCTTCAAAAAGGCTTCTGCCACAACTAAATCTTCTTTTGTTGTAATTTTGATATTGCGATAACTACCCAAAACCACTTTCACATGATTTCCCGCAAATTCTGCCACAGAAGCATCATCTGTGCCCAAAAAGTCTTTTTCTTTTGCATATGTATACGCTTTTGTGATAATCTCTTTGCGAAACGTTTGGGGTGTTTGTATTTGCCATAACAAATTGCGATCAGGTGTTTGCTCTGCCATACCATCTGGGGAACATATTTTTATGGTATCTTTTGCAGGAACACCTATCACAGCACCATCATATATTTTCGCCGCCGCAATGCTATCTGCAATCATCTGTTCTGTTACAAAAGGACGCACCCCATCATGAATGAGTACCATTTCCGTCTCTTTTTCCAATACGGCCAATCCATTTGCCACAGAATGTTGTCTTTCTTTACCACCCAAAACAATATGATGCACTTTTTGCCACTGATATTTTTTGCATAATGCTTGTACATCTTCCATACCATCTGCACTTACCACAAGCACAATATTTTGTATCAAGTCACTTTTTTCAAAAACATCAACCGTCCAAGCCAATATTTCTTTTTCGCAAACTTGCAAAAATTGTTTACTGATTTGTGTTCCCATACGTTTGCCTTTTCCTGCTGCCATAATCATTGCTGTATTTTGCAATATTTTGTTCCTCCTTTCTTATGATACAACAAAAGGCGTATTTTTTACGCCTTTCGTTTTGTTCATGCAATCATTTTTGTAAATATCATACGTCCTGCCGCTGTCTGCAACACACTTGTAACAGATACTTTTTTTGTTTCTCCAATAAATTTGTTTCCGCCATCTACAACAATCATGGTACCATCATTCAAGTAAGCAATGCCTTGTCCCATTTCTTTCCCCGATTTGATAATGGTTACTTGCATTTCTTCTCCTGGTAACACAACTGGTTTTATGGCATTTGCCAATTCATTGATATTCAGTACCCGTACACCTTGAAATTCTGCCACTTTGTTCAAATTAAAGTCATTTGTCACAACAAATGCATCCATACTTTCTGCCATTTTCAAAAGCATAGAATCCACTTCCATCTGTTGTGGTACAGAAAATTCTTTGATTTCCACAGACACAGCAAGCTGTTTTTGTATTTCATTCAAAATATCCAACCCACGTCTGCCACGATTTCTTTTCAAAGCATCTGCCGAATCCGCAATATGCCGCAATTCTTCCAATACAAAATCAGGAATGATAATTTTTCCTTCAATAAAGCCTGTTTGCAACAAATCCATAATTCTACCATCAATAATCACGCTAGTATCCAATATTTTTGGTCTGCCATACAACACACCTTCTTGTTGCAACGGATTTGTTTGTATCAAAATTTTTTGCAAATTCGTCACATTGACTTCGTCTTTTTTTCTTCTTGCAACACGAAAACCCAAAACCCCAAAAAGCACATTCAACAACACAATAATAAATGTACCCACAGGGCCAAATCCACGAAAAGCCAAACCAATCAAATTGGCAATCACCAAACCAATCAAACAACCAAATACAGCAAATACCAATTCTTTGAAATTCATTTTTGTCAAACGCTCTTCTGTTTGTGATAATCTTTTGATGAGTATATCAGTCAGTTTGCTTGAAAATAAAAAATAAAATATAAGTCCGATAAAAACTGCTCCAACAATAGGCACATATGTTGCAAAATTCTGATTGATATGGAAAATATCCATTGCCAAAGCCATGTGCAACACAGCAAACACCATTGCCGTTGTAACTAGACTGATAATCACCTTCAACAATCGTTTCAACAGAAATCACCTCCTTTTTTTGTTATATATTTTAAAGTTTATCAATTTTTTTTCTGTTTTGCAAGTCGTTCTTTATTCTTTTTTCTCAACACTTTTCCTTTTTAAAAAACATATTATATGGTTTTCAATACTATATAAACTGTTTTTTTCTATTGCTTTTGTTTGATATATTTGTTATGATAATAGAAAATATTTTTCATAAATATATAAGGAGGCAATCATGCGAACATATCAAATTTTTAGCGATGGTGCTTGTGACATACCATTGGCAGAAGCAGAACAAAATGCCTTACAACTCATTCCCTTTTATGTTTCTTTAAATCACCAAACATACTTAAAAGAACAAAGTGAATTATCCTTAAAAGACTTTTATCACTTTTTGCATATTGAACAAGGCTTTCCCAAAACTTCTTTGCCATCTGTGCAAGATTACATCGACAAATTTACACCTATATTAGAACAAGGTAAAGATGTTGTCAGTTGTCATATCACACACACCCTCAGTGGTTCTGTACAATCTGCACTAACTGCAAAAATGATGTTGGAAGATACATACCCTGATGCAAATATTTATGTTGTTGACACATGGAATGCAACAGGCTCTCAGGCATTGCTGATTATGGAAGCATTGCGTATGCAAAAAGAAGGAAAATCTGCCAAAGATGTTGTCACATATTTGGAAGCCGCTAGAACAGACAGCAGTATTATATTTATTGTTGGTGGATTGAAACACTTACAACATGGTGGCAGAATTGGTAAAATCGCTTCCATATCCGGCAGTATTCTCAAAATCAAACCATTGATACAATTACAAAATGGTGAAATTCATTCCTGTGGTATTGCACGTAGTCGCAAAAAAGGATTATCTGAAATCATACGACTCACACAACAACATTTTGTAACAAGTCATGAAAATCCCGCAGATTATATCGGCATGATTGGTACCACCGACAGCAAAGAAGAAGCATTACAAGTAGAACAGCAATTAAAAGAAGCCATACCGCATTTACACTGTTTTCCTGTATTCCATATTGGTGCCGCCATCGCCTCACACACCGGTCCTGGTACATTGGGTGTTTGTTTTGTCAAAAAATATGAACATTATTTTACAAAACCTTAATTTTATGCTTTGTACTAATTTTTTCAATATTAACAAAATTTTTTTATATTTCTATGACAATTTGTGAAATATATACTTCATTTTTATTCATTTTGTTTACTATTGTAATATATCAATACTACAAAAAATCAACTACAATCATACTAGGTGATATATATGGAAAACGAAAAATTTGTTGTAAAAATCAAAAAAAATTATGGTGAAACATCTGTGGTATCTGCCAGACTACCTGTTGAAATTGTAAAAAAATTGGATACTACTGCAAACAACACAGGACGTACTCGAAATGAATTGATATTGATGTGTATCGAATTTGCACTGACAAAATTGGAAGTGGAAGAATAATCACTTCCTTTTCAAACAATTTTTATTTGATTTCTACAAAAAACCACCCATACTCTATGGGTGGTTTTTTAGTATCTGTATATTTTAGAAAATATTAAAATTTCTTTCTTGTCAAAAAGTCAGGAATTTTAATTTCAGACTCAAAATCGTCCAATTCTGTAAATCTTCTTGCAGGACGTATGGTATCATCTTCTTCTGTGGGTGGTTCTGTCTGTGCTTCTTCTTGTTTTGTATCTTCTGTCATTGCTGTGTTTTGTGCTTTTTCCGCAGTGTTCAAAGATACTACACGTATAGGTTCTGGTGTAGGAATATCATCATCTAAACCAGTTGCAATCACAGTTACCACAACTTCATCTTGTAATTCTTCATTGATGGTTGTACCAAATATAATTTCTGCTTCTGGGTCAATGGATTCACGGATTAAATCAGCCGCTTCTTCTGTTTCCAACAAACCTAAATTCATATCACCGCTAAAATTAATCAACACACTTTTTGCCCCTTCAATGGTGGTCTCCAACAAAGGACTTTGTATTGCTGCTTTTGCCGCAACTTCTGCTTTGTTTTCACCCGTTGCACGTCCAATCCCCATATGTGCCACACCTTTATCTGCCATAATAGTACGCACATCTGCAAAGTCCAAATTGATAACACCGGGCTTGGAAATCAAATCTGCAATCCCTTGTACCCCTTGTCTTAATATTTCATCTGCTTTTTTGAAAGCTTCTGTCAAAGTTGTTTTCTTGTCAATGATGCTCAACAGTCTTTGGTTGGGAATAATAACCAATGTATCCACATTTTTTTTCAATTCCACAATCCCTTTTTCTGCATTGCTCATTCTTTTTTTCCCTTCAAAATTAAACGGTTTTGTTACAACACCAACTGTCAGTATACCCAATTCTTTTGAAATTGCGGCAATTCTAGGTGCAGCCCCTGTACCGGTACCACCGCCCATACCTGCTGTAATAAACACCATATCTGAACCACGCAATGCTTGTGCAATTTCATCTTGTGTTTCGTCAACGGATTTTTCGCCGATTTCAGGGTTGCCACCAGCCCCCAGACCTTTTGTCAGTTTTTCACCAATCTGAATTTTTGTTGCAGATTTTGCTTTTGCCAAAGCCTGTCCATCTGTATTTACAGAAATAAATTCTACACCATCCAAACCATCATCAATCATACGGTCTACAGCATTGTTACCACCGCCGCCAACACCGATAACTTTTATCTGCGCCATACTGCTCATTGGGATATCAAATTCGAGCAAAAAAATCCCCTCCTACCAAATTCCATAATATTACCGTAATTATACAGGAAAAATTCATGAATTACCATATCCAAAGCGAATAATTCATAAATTTTTTCGATATTTTCAGCTATGTTTCTTTATTCCTTACCTATCATATCTTTTTTTTCACTTTTATTCAATAAAAATTTGCGAATTTCTGTAAAATCATTAAAAATATATTCACAAAAAACAACAACTGTCTGCATTCACAAATGCATATTGCAATATTTGTTCAAATTATACGAAATTCACGACATCATTTCCCATAATAAATACATATCCTGTAATATGCCATTGCTATTTTTGTATCATCGGTTTGTATATTATGTTAGATATCGAAATATCATTGGTTTTGATAAATCACTCAAATCCAATGTACCTCTATCTTCTTTTGAAATTGTTTTTATAATCTCTGCCATATTCCTAATTTTTTGGTCCATATTCTCCATACTACCCAAATGTACACGCACACGATTCACTTGTGCATAAATATCTTCTGTATTAGAAACATCTATTTCTACGACCATTTCTGTTAATTCATATTTTTGTATCATTTGCGAAATCTGCAATACCACTTCCAATGATTTTGGATTTTCCACATTCAAAACATCACCTTTTTCAAATTCTTTGAATTGTAATCCCTTTACCAATGGCAAACCTTCCACATAATTGTTTTGTATATCCAACACACGACCTGCTTCATCTATGTAGAGGTAAGAGCCAAAATATGGTACATATGCCCTTACCTTACGTTCTGTCAATACAATGACAAACGTATTTGGAAATTCCCACACAATTTTTGCTTTTTGGATATAAGGCTCTTGTTGCAATATCGTTTCTGCTTTGCTTCTGGAAAACAAAATGGCATTATCTCCTTGTGAAAGTTCAATTTTTTCGCATAATTCAGATGTGGTAAAATGTATTGCATTTTCCGCACGAATATTTTGTATTGCAAAAACAGGAGAAAATAACAAAGCCGCAACTGCCATCACAAGCAATACTGCCCCAATGGTATATTTTTGCATATGTTGTTTGTGTTTGTGGTTTCTGCTTTTCTTTTTTGTATGTTGTGCTTGATGTGATGCACCTTTTTTTTTCGCCATATCGTTACCATCCTTACGCTTTCAGATGCACACAACCTCCCAAAAATGTCAGCACATCTTCTATTTTTTCATATCCACGTTCTATATATACATTTCCATACACTTGGCTTGTGCCTTCTGCCGCCAATGCTGCCAACAACAACGCCGCACCACCACGCAAATCCGACGCCTCCACTTTTGTACCATACAATTTTTCTACGCCAAAAACAGCGGCATTTCTTCTGTGCACTTGTATATTCGCCCCCATACGACACAACTCTTCTGCATGCCGAAATCTTGCCTCGAACACCGTTTCACTAATCATACAAGTTCCCTTTGCCAATGTCAATAGACTCATGAGCATTGGCTGCATATCTTTCGGAAAAGCAGGATATGGTCCTGTTGCAATGGTAAAATCCGACAAAAGTCTTGTGGGGGCTTGCAAATAAACAGCTTCTTGTTCATATCGCAAACCACAGCCCGTTTTTTCCAAGACTTCTAATGTCTGTTCCATGTATTGTCGCTGCACACCACGCAAATACAATTTTCCACCTGTCATTGCTGCCGCACAAAGCAATGTGCCTGCTTCTATACGGTCAAAAGGTATCTCAAATACCGTACCATGTAATTTTGTCACACCCTCTATCATAATGGTTGGTGTACCTTCTCCATAAATTTCTGCACCACACCCTCTCAAAAACCGTACCAATGCAATAATTTCAGGTTCTCGTGCTGCATTGTGTATCACAGTTGTACCTTCTGCTTTGACTGCCAAAAGCAATATATTTTCTGTTGCCCCTACACTTGGATAATCCAAATATAAATGATACCCCAACAACAAAGGTGCTTTGCAATAAAAAATACCTTCTTTTTCTTCAATATGCACACCCATTTTTTCAAATGCACGCAAATGTAAATCTATGGGGCGTCTACCAATGGTACAACCGCCAGAGTGTCCCATTACCGCTTTTTTCGTTCTTCCCAGCAACGCCCCCAAAAATAACACAGAAGAACGCATTTTACAAACCATATCTTCTTTGATTTCATTTTGGTACAATGATTTGCTATTTATGGTAACGGTTCTACCTTCTTGTTTCACATCGCATCCCAAATCTCGCAATATTTCCAAAGAAACAAACAAGTCTGAAATCTGTGGGCAATTTTCCAATACCACTTCATCATCTGCCAAAATCGTTGCTGCCAAAATTGGCAAAACAGCATTTTTACTCCCTCTCACAGAAAAATCCCCACCAATAACATGACCACCCTCTACCTCATAATATCCCATATTGTCGCCCCCTGTTGTTTTGTTATGCTTATTTTATGGTAGGACAAAAATTTGTGTGCTTTTCCATATTTACAAATTGCTAAATTCTTTGTATCATTGATGAAAAAAAATCATATAAAGGAGTTGCCATATGATGTTACATCACAATATTTTAGATATCAAAGGATTAAAAGTTGGACAAGCACAAAATACAACTGCAAAAACAGGCGTTACGGTTGTTTTTGTAGAAAAAGGAGCTATATGTGGTGTTGATGTGCGTGGTGCTGCCCCTGGCACTAGAGAAACCGATTTGCTCGACCCTGTCAATGCTATGGAACGTGTACATGCAGTAGTACTTTCTGGAGGTTCTGCCTATGGATTGGAGGCCGCAAGTGGAGTTATGGAATATTTGGAACAAAAAAATATCGGCTTTGATGTTGGTTGTGCCAAAGTCCCCATTGTGCCTGCGGCAGTATTATTTGACTTGGCAAATGGTTCTTCCACCATACGTCCGGATAAACAAATGGGGTTTGCCGCTTGTGAAAATGCTTCTGATACCATATTACAAGAAGGTAATTTCGGTGCAGGCTGTGGTGCAACCGTTGGCAAATTATATGGTATGGAGCAATGTTGCAACAGTGGTATTGGCTCTTTTGCACAAACCACAGAAAATGGCATTTGTGTTGCCGCATTGATTGCTGTGAATGCTTTTGGTGATGTATGGGAAAACTGCTCTATATTGGCAGGCACAAAAAATCCAGATGGGTCATTTGCAGATACCGCAGCACAACTGCTCAAACAAGCCGAAACACCTTCTTTTGCAGGACAAAATACCACCATTGGTATCATTGCTACAAATGTAAAATTGACAAAAGCCCAAGCAAAAAAAGTAGCTGGCATGGCACACGATGGATTGGCAAGATGTATCCGCCCCATACACACCACATTAGATGGTGATACATTGTTTTGCATTTCCACAGAAGAAATCCAATTCCCACAAGCACCTGTGGATATTGTTGGCACACTTGCGGCAAAAGTCACAGAACAAGCTGTGTTGCGTGCCATCAAAACCGCAAATGCAGAATAAACAAAAAAGCACAAGAGCGTATCTCTTGTGCTTTTTTATATTTTTTGTGTTGGTGGATATACAAAACCACCTACCCATACATCATAACAATGCTCACAAATATCGAATTGGTGTTTGTCACCATCTTTTTCTGAAAAATATCCCCATGTTTTTTCTATTTCCAAATAATCTTCTTTTTCTTTTTTGATTTCTTTTCCACAACAGTCACAGACAATGCGAATTGCTTCTGTTGTTTGTTTTTCCACTGTTTGATACTGTCGCATATTTGACACACCTCTTTATCGGTTGATTTATTCGACTTACTTTTTGTTACATTTGCATTTTACCACTTCAAAAAACATTTTTCTATATGAAAACAGAGGAATATATGCTAAAATAATACAGACAGAAAGGAACGATTCAATCATGCAGCCAACCACAACAAAAGCATTGTCACATTGTACCATATGCCCCAGAAATTGCGGCATCAACCGCACCCATGGACAAAAAGGATACTGCCAAGCCCCTTTGTTACCAAAAGTTGCCTTGGTTTCCACACATACATGGGAAGAACCACCCATCAGCGGCACAAAAGGCTCTGGCACTGTATTTTTTTCACATTGTAATATGAAATGTGTGTTTTGCCAAAACCATACCATCAGCCAACAACAAAACGGCATTGAAATTTCTATTTCTCGTTTGGCTGATATTTTTCTGGAACAGCAAAACCGTGGTTGCCACAATGTCAATTTGGTTTCTGCTTCTCATTTCATACCACAAACTGCCGAGGCTTTGACAATCGCCAAAAAAAAAGGGCTTTCTATCCCTGTGGTATACAATTCCAATGGTTATGAAAGTTTAGAGGGCTTGCGTATGTTGGAAGGATTGATTGATATTTATTTACCCGATTTCAAATATTGGGACAATACACTTGGTTTGCAATATTCTCACACACCACAATATCAACAAACAGCAACTGCTGCCATATTGGAAATGCGGCGACAAATACCAAAAGATTATTTTGATACACATGGTATTTTACAACATGGTATCATCATTCGGCATTTGGTATTGCCACAACATTATAAAGATAGTTGCTTGATATTGGATTGGATCAAAGAACATATCGGGGCACAAACAATGGTTTCTTTATTAAACCAATACACCCCCATGTATGAAGCAAACCACTTTCGCAACCTTTCTCGTCGACTCACAACATTTGAATATCAAAAAGTAACGGAACATTTTCTGCATATCGGACTGCAAAACGGTTTTGTACAAAAACGTTCCTCTGCCACGTCCGAATACACGCCTTTGTTTGATGGTTCAGGCGTACTGACGGCAGACACATTTCCAAAAAAGGAAGGAGAAATGCAAGTATGGTAAAAAAAGAAAGAGTAGTAACCGTAGAAAATTTAAGAGGTGGCAATGGTACCATAGAAATCCACCATTTCATGGAAGCTGACGAATTGATGGGACATAGCACCATGTATGCAAGGTTGGTTATGCAACCCCATAGTTCTATCGGTTGGCATCAACACGTTGGCAATACTGAACCTTATGCCATCATCAAAGGCGAAGGGGTTTTCGTAGACAATGATGGTTCCAAAACAACTGTACATGCAGGTGATGTTTGTCTGATAGAAGTTGGTCAATATCACGCATTGGAAAACAATAGTGATGAAAACTTAGAATTGATTGCATTGGTATTAAACGAAGCATAATCATAAAAAAACACCTTACCATATCCATTTGTAAGGTGTTTTCTTTTTATTCTGGTGCAGTTGTATCCATAGCCACTTTTTGCTGTACTGCTTTGACATCATTTTTTATTTTCCATGCATTTTGTAAAAATTGTTCTGATGTAATCACATTTGCCCCAATGTATGCCATATCCTCCATATTTGCACGCTGTACCGCCTCTGTGCGAGAGGAGCAGCAATCTTCTATCACCACCACATTATAATCCAGTGATAATCCATCATAACAAGTGGCACGGATACAATTCGGTGTTGTTGTGCCAGTCAACACAACAGTATCCACTTGCAACCGTCGCAATATCAAATCCAATTCTGTTTGAAAAAATGCAGAAAACCTTGGTTTTATGATTGTATAATCTCCTGCTTGTGGTACAAATGCTTCTGGCACTTCCACAGAACAATCCCCTGTGCTGTTGGGTGCCAAACAACGTCCACCGTGCAACCAATTTTCATATCTGCAAAACTCTACATCACTACCGTTTTTGCGATAAATACGATTGACAAAAAACACAGGTATTCCTCTTTGTCTTGCTTTTGCAATCACAGTGCTACAAATTGGCACAGTATTTGCCGCTTGTGCAATATAAAGTGGTGAATTTGGGTGTAAAAACCCTTGTTCCATATCAATCACCAATAAAGCTACTTTGATTGTTTCCATATCGTTTCCCCCTTGTTTTCTTTTTTTGAGTATAGCACAATTTTTTGATTTCGCAAATGCACGCTTTTGTTTTCCTCTCATACTATACATTATATAATCACAAAAAGGGGGTCTTTTCCTTGCTTCCTATGGTATCTTTTGAAGATGTCAGTTTAAGTTACCACAGTCCCGATGGAGAAACAAGAGCTGTTTCTCATCTTTCTTTTTCTGTTGCGGAAGGCGAATTTGTAACCATTGTTGGCCCCAGCGGTTGTGGCAAATCTTCCATACTTTCTATGTTGTCAGGACTTTTCAAGCCATCTTTTGGTAAAATTTCTGTAAATGGTCATATTGGCTATATGCTACAAAAAGACCATTTGTTGGAATGGCGTACCATACGACGCAATGCACAACTTGGCTTGGAATTACAAGGCAAACTAAACGCAGAAAACATTGCATTTGTTGATGATATGCTAAATCAATATGGTTTGGGTGAATTCAAAGACCGTTTTCCGTCAGAACTTTCTGGTGGTATGCGGCAAAGAGTTGCACTCATTCGCACACTTGCAATCCGTCCTGATATTTTACTTTTAGATGAGCCTTTTTCTGCACTAGATTATCAAACAAGGCTTTCTGTTGCTGATGAAATCGGTACTATCATACGCAAAGAAAGAAAAACTGCAATATTGGTCAGTCATGACATATCCGAAGCCATCAGTCTTTCTGACCGTGTTTTTGTGCTTTCCGGTCGACCTGCAAAGCTCAAAAAAATACATGATATTGTACTTTCCGTTGATGATCGTACCCCTATAAAAGCAAGAGAAGCCCCAGAGTTTCGAGAGTATTTCAATACAATATGGAAGGAGTTAGATGTCCATGTGGCGTGAACGTATTCCTCCTGATGTTTCTCCTCGTCAAGCCGCCTATTTACAAAAAAGAAAATGGCGGAAATACACCATTTTGACAATACAAATTTTATTGCTTTTCAGTTTTTTTGCATTTTGGGAAATTGCTGCACAAAAACGATGGATTGACCCATTTTTATGTAGCAGTCCCTCTGAAATATGGGCAACCGCCACAGAAATGATACAAAACGGTATGCTTTGGACACATATTGGTACAACGCTTGCAGAAACTGCCATCGGATTTTTATTGGGTACACTCATTGGCACATTAACAGCCGTATTACTTTGGTGGAACCGTTTTATTTGTGATATTGCAGAACCTTATCTTGTCGTTTTGAATGCATTACCAAAAACCGCTTTAGCTCCTATCATCATTGTATGGCTTGGCAATGGCAAAACATCTATCATTGTTGTAGCATTGTTGACATCGGTTGTTGTTACAACCATGACTGTATTAAACGGATTTTTGCAAGTAGATGAAGAAAAAATCAA
>CAJMNV010000017.1 GCA_905214825.1 uncultured bacterium
TCAACAAGTTTATGATACCACCAACCATAATACAAGCATTCAACTGAATAGGCAGATACAAACCAACTGCAAAAGGCATTACAGGTACACCAACAATTTCAATCGCCAATGCAATAAACACACCAATGAATACCAAAGACCAAGGTAGCTGCCCACCCATGATACCTTCTACAATCATTTTCATCAATGTCGCTTGTGGTGCCGGAATTTCTTCTGAACCATAGCCCCATGCCATATGTAACAAGTACAATACACCACCGATTGCCAAAGCAGAAGCCAAAATACCAATCAATTCACCAATCTGTTGTTTTTTTGGTGTTGCCCCCAACAAATAACCTGTTTTCAAGTCCTGAGAAGTATCACCAGACAAAGCTGCAATCACACAGATAACAGAACCAATCGCAATCGCTCCTGTCATACCTTCGATACCGGTTTGCCCCATAGATTTCAACAGCAATGTAGAAATCAACAATGTTGCAATCGCCATACCAGATACAGGGTTATTTGAACTACCTACCAAGCCAACCATACGAGAAGATACAGTTGCAAAGAAGAAACCAAACACAACAATGATTATCGCCCCCAATGCATTAACCGGAATTGCAGGGAATAACCAAATAACCAATGTTACTACCACAATACCAATTAAAATAACATTCATTGGCAAATCTTGTTCTGTTCTTGCTGTGCTAGGACCGCTGCTGTTTTTCAAGCCTTTCATAGCGTCCACGAATGTACGGCAAATCAGAGGGAAAGATTTTACCAAGCTAATCAAGCCGCCTGTTGCAATCGCACCCGCCCCGATATATCGCACATAGCTTCCCCAAATACCACTTGGGCCGTCTTGTGCAAAAATATTGGCAATGGTATCAGTACCCGGATACATCACAATATCAGAACCGAAAAGTAAAATCATAGGGATAAGTACACACCAGCCAATCAAACCGCCCACGAACATATAAGAAGAAATTCTTGGTCCAACAATATACCCAACACCAATCAATGCAGGATATACTTGTGTACCGATTTGACCGCCCAGACTTTTGAATGTATAGTTGATTTCACTGGGAACCAATTTGATACCATCAACAATAAATTTGAAAATTGCCGCAAAGCCCATACCTTTGAATACTGTGGAAGCATTGGAACCGCCTTCTTCACCTGCCAGCAATACTTCTGCACAGGCAGTACCTTCTGGGTAAGGCAATGTTGCATGTTCTTTTACAATCAATGCATTACGCAAAGGTACCATAAACAGTACCCCCAAAACACCACCACATAATGCAATCACTGTAATTTCTATCATACTAGGGTTTTCCCCTTTGCCTTCTGCTGCCCATAAGAACAACGCAGGCAATGTAAAGATAGCACCGGCTGCCAAAGATTCACCGGCAGAACCGATTGTCTGAACAATGTTGCTTTCCAAAATGGAGTTTTTCTTCATCAGCACACGAATGACACCCATGGAGATAACTGCCGCAGGAATGGAAGCAGATACTGTCAGACCAACACGAAGACCTAAGTATGCATTTGCCGCACCAAAGATAATCGCTAAAATTACACCTACGATAACAGATGTAACCGTGATTTCCGGCGTTACTTTATCCGCCGGAACATAGGGTTTGAATTCTTTGTTCTCGTTCATTATTCCTCTTCCTTTTATAAAATTTTAATTGGCAAACATGGTTTAAGTATATTATAAATTTTCTGTTAATACAAGAATTTCCGTTTATTTTTAGTAATTTTTTCATAAAAGTGCTTTATTTTTCATAATAATTTGAGATATTATTTATAGATTTCTTACGATATTTCTTTCCATCACAACACAAAATTGTATTTTATTCGCCATCATTTTTTCACAAAATGCCTTTGTGTTATCATATCATTTGTAAAAAAAGTAAATTTTAATTGCTTGTTTTATTGTTCCGATTGGTTTTGTTTTAATGTATGATACCCTGTCCAAACAATCCAAACATACGCACATGTTTTTGGTATCATCAACATACCAATTATGGGAATGGTATCTGCAAACAACACAACTGGAATATAAAATAAAAAGCTTAAAAATATTGCCAACCAAATATATCGGAAACTATCTTCTTTATGATTTGCTGCTGTTTTTGCATACAACCATACCATCAATGCCCCAAATATCACAAACGGAATATTGCGATAAATCCCCCATGAAAGCGGTGCATCATAAGAAAGCCATTGATTTTGTGGCATCAAACAAAGTACAATTCTAACAACTGCCAACAAATAAACCAAAACTGTCAAACCGTTTTTTTGTGGTTTCTGATACCGCAAACACCAAATATGATAAAAGCAAACATAAAATATTGTCATGGTAATAGATGTTACAAATTTACCAAAACCCAATGGAGCGGCATATTGTTGCAAACCAACTGTCCATAATGCAATCGCTCTTGGTACCAAATGAAATGCATCACCAAACCCCAATAATATTGCCATACCACCAAATAGACGATATATTTTTTCGCCATTGCTATGACGCAATATCCAAAATCCCATTCCAATCACTGTTATCAAATATACAATATCAAATACTGTTTCCATAATTGCCTGCATATCAAAAACTCCTTTCTTTTTTCATATTATATGCATATGATATTTTCTTATATTGTACAAAAAATGCAATACCTGCCAATGTCAATGCCATGCCCAAACCACTGTAAAATACAGCAATACCAACCATGGGCACCAAATGAGTCACACGCAACAAAATCCCCAATGTCATCATCACTGCCATCATCCAAAAAGATTTTTTATCAAAAAAATGTATGATACATTTCTTTTTATTTTGATAAGACAAAATTCTTTTTGTATGTTTTTTTACCAATTTCCCAAAAACCAAAAACCAAAACACCAAAAATATCAAGACTGAGCACAACAACCGCCAAAATGTCATACCAATTTCATAAGACTGTATGCCAATTTTCAAAACTTGTATCCCTGCCATACACCAAACCAAACCCGCAACCAACAACAATTTGTTTGCTTTTATCTGCATATCATCACACCTTTCTTGAATATGAACATTGTTCATTTTGTGTCAAAAAATAGTCCTGCAATCCGCAGGATTATTGGTAAATACATCTGGAAACCATTTCCAACAACACATAACAATCTTTTTTGCCTTGCTGTACCATAGAAAGCAACAGCATAAACACCATATCCACAAATTGTTCTTTTGTCATATTTTGGTCAAATGCTTTTTCACAAACCATGGTATCTTGTTCTAAAATTGCTTTCATGTTTGATTGCAAATGTCCCCAATATGCATACATTGCTTGTTTCCCCTCTTGTTTTTGCGTTTCATCTGCAAAACAAATGGCATGTAATTTCAAAAAACCACTATATTTTTGATTGCCTTCCAGAATACTTTCATACAACCACCGCACATATGCTTTAAAAATATATGCTTCTTCTGTAACAAATGGTTTTTGGAAAATATCTCCCCACACTTTTTCAATTATACATTGTAACAATGCAGTTTTTGAAGGAAAATAACGATAAATCGAACCCACAGCCACACCACAGGCTTTTGCAACCGCACGCATATTGATAGCAGACACCCCTTGTTCCATAACCAATTCTTGGCTTTTTTGCAAAATATCCTCTTTTGATGTAATCACAGTATTCATTTTTTCGTCCTCCATTTCTCTCAAAACATAGTGAACATTGTTCATTATAAAGTCTATATCATAAATTGTCAAGCTTCTTCTATATTTGTGATACGCACCATTGCCAAAGCCAAATAAATAAAATACGAATTGGGCAATACAGAAAAATCAATCCCCAATATTTGTTTTGCTTTTCCAATGCGGTATAGCACAGTATTTCTATGCAAAAACAACTGTTCTGCCGTTTCTTTAATCTGACTGTCTGTATCCAACAAATACACCATCAATGTATCCAGCACATCTGCATCTTGTTCTCTTAACTCCATCAATTTTTCCAAATAAAGCGAATGGGAACGGTCTGCACTTGCTATAATATCACAACAATGGCTTGCAAAATCCAAATTATTTTTTTCAAATGCACGTTTTTTGGGATATATTTTTTTCATTGCCGCACCATGGTTACAATACATATAATATATATTGCGAAATTGTTTTAGCAAATCTATATTTTTCATATATGTAAATGTCAATTTCTCTTGATATGGTTCTAACATCAAAAATATTTCTTCTTGAAAGAACTGTTCTTTGATTGCAGATGTTTCACAACCCAAAAGCAATATAATACTATGCCCAAATATATCAATAATGACCTTCTTTTCATTTTGTTCAAAATACCGCCGAAACATTTGAATAATCTCATTGGACAATGTACTGGTAATATCTTCTGGATTATCAAAATCCATAAAATACACATTGACTTCTGTCTGCAAATTGATATTTTGATTTTTGGCAATACTTTCTATCAATTCTTTATCACTTTCAATCAATGCTGTAATCAAAGATTCTTTTGTATCCACATTCAAATTATGATTCCAAGCCAAAGAAAAAATCTGTATGGTTTCTATAATTTCATTCATCACAGCATAATTCAAGCGATTATTGTTACTCACACCACATAATGTCAAAACCGTACCTTTATTATCTGTAAAATTTTGTTTTAGCATATCAAACCCTTTTGGCAATTTCTCAAAATCGATTTTCTCTGTCATAGGCCATAAAGCTGAACAAACTTCTGTACCATTTTCATTCAACAAATAAAAAGAGGCTTTTGCGTATTCTGATGCAAAAACAAGTATCCGTTTGATATTCTGTCTAGATGGTACTAATTGTGAAATACGTTCGATTGTATTTTTTACAAACGATTTTGTAGCATTTCTATCCATAATCACAGCTTCCATCACTTCGCTAATCACATCACTGTAATAAATATCCACCTCATCACCCGGCAAAGCAATAATCGGAAATTGCAATCTGTTTGCGGTATCAATCAAATCTTGATGTATGTTTTTTAATATAAAATCAGAATAAAAAAGCACTAAACCAACTTCCCCACTTTTTTTATATGCTTCAATTTCTGCACATTGTGCCGCAATATTATCTTTTATGGAATAAAAACTGGATATCAACAATTCATTCGGTGCATAAACATAAATTTCTGTACTTGCAAACTCCACAACAGAAATTGAGCTGACAATTTTGTCTAATCCTTGTGCACCAGCAATCACATTTCCCAATCGCAAAGACGGCAATCTCAAACAATCTCTGACTGTAATACTCATATTTGTTCACCTACCCTTTTTTGATTATAAAGTACACAACGACAGAAAACAACCATATTTTATGCATATGCACAAAAAAAATATAGAATTTTGTTTGTTCTCCAATGTACAAATAAAAAAAATATGCTATGATAAACACCATAAATGAATACTTATACTATTTTGCTTTCATAAAAAGTCTGTCAAAAAGAAAGGAGCATGTTATGGAAAAAGAGAAAAAAACAGAAGCAAATGCATTAACACCCATTCCTGCCAGTGAACGCAGAAGCTGGTTGTCTATGATGTTTGTACAAGCAGGCATTTGCGTATGTGTACCCGCATTTTTATTGGGTGCATTATTGGGCGAGGCTATGCCGCTTTGGCCTGCAATTATATCTGGTTCATTGGGTTATCTTTTGGTCGTTTTGGGTATGATTGTCATCGGTATCATTGGCACAGACATTGGTATTGCTTCTTGTACCGTTGCAGAATCTACATTTGGGAAAACCGGTGCAAGATTTTTGGTCAGCATATTATTTGCAATCAATGCCATTGGTTGGTTTGGCATACAAAATGAAGTTTGCGGCGAAGCAGTGAGCAACTATTTGAATATGCAATTTGGTTTGCAGGTATCCGTTTCCGCATGCAGCATTGTTTGTGGTATCATTATGCTTTTGACAGCCGTATTTGGTTTGCGTGCTTTGGAAAAACTGAATTATGTGTCCATACCATTTTTGATTATCGCCATGATACTTGGTACTTACCTTGCAATATCAAAATATGGTTTGCACGCATTAGACCAAGAAGTTCCACAAACCATGTCTTTTTTAGCTGGTGTCAGTCTTTCTTTTAACTTTACCGCAATGGGAACCATCACCGCAGCAGATTACACCAGATTCCAAAAAAGTCGAAAAGATACCGTATTATCTGTTGGCTTAGGTGTATTCCCTATGGGTGTTGTCACATTACTACTTGGCATATTATTAACAAAAATTGCCGGCAATTATGATATAAGTATGGTATTGATTGATGTTGGTATTCCCTTGTTTGGTATTGGTGCATTGATACTTTCCACATGGACAACCAATTCCACAAATGCATACAGTGGCGGTCTGAATGTTGCCATGTTGTTACATGTACCAGATAACCGCAGACGTGAAGTCACATTGGCTGTCGGATTGGTGGGTACATTCTTGGGTGTATTTGGTATATTGGATTTTATTGAAGGCTTTTTGAGTTTGCTTTCATTCATTGTTTGCCCTGTTGGTGGTATTATGATTGCAGATTATTGGATCATCGGAAAAGGCAAACCGGAAAACTGGCATTCTTGTGAAGGTGTCAAAATGTTGGCAGTTATCACATGGTTAATATCTGCAGTTGCCGCTTATCTCATTAAGATAGAATACAGTGGTATATTGATTGCCATTGTGATTTATATCATATTGGAACGTTTTATGCCTTCCAATGCCAGAGAACATAAAATATCATAAGGAGGAAAAATCATGAAAAAATTAAGTAAACAAAACATCATTGACATTTTATACGGTTGCACAATATTAGGTACCGGAGGCGGTGGCAATCTGGAAGATGGGCTTGCCATGATGGAACAAGATTTTGCAGAAGGCAAAGAATTATATTTGGCAGATTTGAGTGAATTGCCTGATGACAAATACATTGCAACACCTTATGGCTGTGGTGCTCCTGCGGCATTAAATGCAGAAAAAGACGCAAAATTTGCAAATTTACCCATATCTGATGTACCACCTGCGATTTTGGCATTCCGTAGCTTGGAAAATTATTTTGGTGAAAAATTTTTTGCTGTTTCTTCCACAGAATTGGGCGGTGCAAACACCGCCGAGGCATTACATACTGCCTGCCAACTGGGATTGCCCATCATGGACGCTGACCCTGCGGGTCGTTCTGTACCAGAATTGCAACATTCTTCCTATTTTGTATACGACAAACCCATTCACCCCTTGGCAGTTGCCACAGAATTTGGTGATGTCACATTGATTACAGAAGTGGTTGACGATTTCAGAGCAGAAGCCATTGCAAGAGCCATTGCTGTTGCAAGCGGTGATATGGTAGGTGTTGCAGACCACCCCATGAAGGGCAAAGATTATAAAGAATCCATCATTCCCAATGCCATCAGCTATGCTATGAAAATCGGTGAAATTTTGAGAAATGAAAAAGAAAGCGGAAAAAATGGTGAAGCCATTGCAAGAGCCATTGCCGCACAAATGCAAGGCAAATTCTTATTCAAAGGTGACATTACCAAAACACCTTGGGAAAGTGTTGGCGGCTTTAATGTAGGTGAAATCCATTTAGCTGGCAAAGAATGCCATGCAGGGGATATTTATCGTATTCATTTCAAAAATGAAAATATCATTTCTTATTTAAATGACGCTGTTGATGTGGTTGTGCCTGATTTGATTTGTATGTTGGACAAAGACGGCAATCCTTTCACAACACCAAATTTTTACGAAGGTATGGAAGTCAATGTATTTGCACTGCCTGCACCAAAGGTTTGGACAACAGAAAAAGGATTAAAATGTTTTGGCCCGGAACATTTTAAATTGGGTGTTCCCTATATTCCTTTTGATGCAACAAAATAATCACAAAAAATACCTACTATATGATGATAGTAGGTATTTTTTCTATTTTTTGACAAAAAATAGCACATACAAAAAATATCCATGGCATTGTTTTTGATAAATACTGTTGATTTTGTATATTGTTCAGGCTTTTTTATAAAAAATATAGCATTTTTTTACAATCTTTCAAAAAGTGATTGACAAAACTCATTTTCTAATTTATAATCATTATCAAGTAACAATGATTTACTTATTCAAAACACAAGAATTAAAATTTATTTATATTTTTAAGGAGGATTTTATTATGAAAAAATTTGTTTGTTCCGTATGTGGTTATGTTCACACTGGTGATGCTGCTCCTGCAGAATGTCCTGTTTGTCATGTAGGTGCTGACAAATTCGTAGAACAAAAAGAAGGCGAATTGGAATGGGCTGCTGAACATGTAATCGGTGTTGCACAAGGTTCCAGCCAAGAAATTATGGACGGTTTGAGAGCAAACTTTGAAGGCGAATGCTGTGAAGTTGGTATGTACTTGGCTATGGCAAGAGTTGCTCATAGAGAAGGTTATCCTGAAGTTGGTTTGTACTATGAAAAAGCTGCTTGGGAAGAAGCTGAACACGCAGCAAAATTTGCTGAATTGTTGGGCGAAGTTGTAACAAACTCCACAAAGAAAAACTTGGAATTGCGTATTGATGCTGAAAATGGTGCTTGTGCTGGTAAAGTACAGTTGGCTAAATTGGCAAAACAAGACAACTTGGACGCTATCCATGACACAGTACACGAAATGGCTCGTGACGAAGCTAGACACGGTAAAGCATTCTTGGGCTTGTACAACCAGTACTTCAAAGCATAATTTGACTATCAAAAATAACACCCTTTCCTTTAAAAGGGTATCTAAAAACAGCAGTCACAAAGCATTTTGGCTTGTGGCTGCTGTTTTTTTTATATACAATGTCCCCTGATAAAACTTAGTATTATTCGTGCTATCGGTATTTGGGTATTTGCTTTATGCTTTCCAAGCCATTTTGCAATGTTACATCAATTTATTCATTTCTTTTTGCAATCTATTGATAATTTTTTTCTCCAAACGGGAAATATAAGATTGCGAAATCCCCAGTATATCTGCAACTTCTTTTTGTGTTCTTTCCACAGTTTCGGGTTGTATGCCAAAACGCATTTGCACAATCTGTCGTTCTCTACCGGAAAGTTTCTCCATCGCCCGAAACAACAGTTCTTTGTTTACTTCATCTTCAATGCTTTTATATATCACATCTCCTTCTGTACCCAATATATCCGATAATAACAGTTCGTTTCCCTCCCAATCCACATTCAATGGTTCATCAATGGAAACTTCCGCTTTTGTTTTACTGTTTCTTCTCAAATACATCAATATTTCATTTTCAATACAACGAGAAGCATATGTTGCCAATTTGATATTTTTATCTGTTTTGAATGTATTGATTGCTTTAATCAATCCAATCGTACCAATGGAAATCAAATCCTCTACATTGATACCTGTATTTTCAAATTTGCGTGCAATATAAACCACCAATCGCAAATTGCGTTCAATCAGTATTGATTTCACTTGTGTGTCATCTTCACTGCCTAATTGTTCCAAAAGCACACTTTCTTCTTCTGGTTTCAAAGGAGGTGGAAAAACATCACTGCCACCAATATAAAACACACCATTTTTTTGTTTCCATTTTTGCAATGTATTATGCAAACGATATTTCCATAAAAAAAATTGATATTTCCATTGTTTCATTATTTTGCCTCCTCTATAAAAATGGGTGGTATCAGTGCAGTATAGCTGCCTGCAAATGCCTCAAAATACAACCCCACTGCAACATGATTTTGTACCACTTGTTTTTTTTGTGCATGTGTCAATATGACTTTATCTGCAATAAACAAAGGAATTTTCCCTTTGTTTGTTCCCAAAGCTGAAAATGTTAGCATTTCAAAATCTTTATTTTCCGGCGATATGTCTTTTTTCAAAAGCTGTAATGCACATTCTTTGGAAAACAAACCCATACAACTAGAAAATTCTGCCACAATCACAGGTTTTCCGCTTTTTGTCTGCAATCCATTGCCTGTATCCAAAAATCCTTCTAACTGGCATATTTTCCCTTGTTTTTGTATTTCCACATGACAATACAACGATTGTTTTGCCCCAAAACGTTCCAAATACCGATGTCCCAAACGCAATATGCCATAAAACAAAATACCGCTCCACAACAACATTTGACTGCTTGTAAATCTATTTCGTGTCACATAATGCCCTTGCACAAAACAAGAAACCATTTTCTGGCTATCCCATAACGCCAAAAAACCACTCCATAAAAATGAAGCAATCCATACTGCCGCAAACAATCCCAAAAAATATCGTATACTTTTTGGACAATATGTAATATAAATGCCAACCACCATCAAACCAACAGAGAACAAAATTCCCCCTTTCTCACATATTCCCAAAACCAAACAAACACACCATAGCAAAGAAGATACCATACCACCCAACAACACACGCCACCATTTTGTATGGGCAGAAAATAATTTCCCTGCAATCCAAAGTGTAAAACTACTGCATACTCCATTGATCAAAAACAAAATATCTATGTATAATACAGGTTCCACAATATCCCTCCTGTTTGCTATTATAAAAAATTGTTTTGCAAAAACTTGTCGCAACGGCTGAATCATAACCAAAAAAAGACCATCAAATATTGACGGTCTTTTTCCACATTTTTATCTGTTTTTTCTGCATATTCATTTTTCTATATCTTGAAACAAAAGCTCTATCCATGTTTTGGGTCTTCCACCCGATATTGCTGTTTCTTTTGCATATACTCTGCCCAACCCTGCCTGCATAATTTTTTGTATCATTCTGTGTGCAGTTCTGACAGTTACATCTAAACATTCTGCCAATTCGTTTGCATCAAACACAAAGCTTTTTCTTGCTTGTGCAATCGCTATAATTTTTAACACAGAATTGACACTCAAACCAGTTTTATTTGCCAATTCCTGTATTTTCGGGTCAGAAGAAATTACCTCATACATCAATTTTGTTTCTTTGCCCATAGGACCTATCAGTGTATCATGCCCATCTATCAAATAAATTTCTTTTTTTGCTTGTTTTAATGTATATTCTAGTGCCTTTCTTGCATTCATTTCTGCTTTGTATGCTGTCACACCTGTACCAATGCCAACATTCAACACAATACCTGTTTTTGCAACCTCTCGTTGCAATGCCAATATTTTATTTTCCTGATATTTATTGCCCACCACACCCGCATTACAAAACACAATATATTCTTGCATACCATAAGCAAACATTGCCCCTTGCACACTTTTGACATATTGTATAATCTGTTTTTCAATATCTGCTTTTTTGAGCATACCTGTATAATAACTTTCATCAATCCGTTCATAATTGGTCAACTGCAATATATCTACCGCAATCATAGCATCTTCTGCCTGATTGAGTGCATATGCACTTTGCAACCGTTCCAAAGCCGCACGCACCATAGCACGTGTAGGTCCCAAATAAATCACATGATATCCTTTTTGCTGTAATTTTTGATACACCCACATAAATCCTGTCAAAGCAACATTTGTTTTCCCTTCTTCTTGCAGTTTGATATGCCAATCCACATATGCCTGTTCTTCCACACCCGCTTGAAAACTACAAGAATAAATATTTCTTGCCAAAATTTGAAATGCGTCCAACAAATCTGCAATCACTTGATTTTCCACTACGTCAATGCTAAATGCGTCCAACTCCATATTTTTTTTTTTGCATTTCCAAAAAAGCACTTGACATACTAATAATGGATTTTTCCACAGATGTATGTGGTTTTTGCAAATCATAATGTTCTTTTACATAGCTTTCTATGGCACAGCCTGTAAACAATATGGCATCACACTCTTTTTCACATGCTGCAATCACTTCCACACAATCTTTGACTTGTTCTCTTGTAAATATCTGCATTTGTGTTTTATCATCAATTTCATACAAACTTTTTGCAATCATATCAGAAGGGGCTTTTGGCCCTATAATTCCTAATTTCATATTTATTTCCTTTCTATCATCATCACACAAATCTATTTTTATGATAACATTTGCATATCATTTGCACAAGAATGAAATATTTGTACTACACAAAAAGAAGTATCCAGATATACACTCTGCATACTTCTTTTTGACATTATATTTTTTGTGAACCATCAAAATAAATTGTGCCTGTATGTTCTTTCATAAATTGCAAATAACTTTCTTTTGTAAAACTTGGTTCAAAATTATCTTTGATTTCTATTGCTTTTTCTGCATTTTCATACAACAAGTCAATCACAGTTGCTGCCAGCATTTTTGCAGGCAGTATATACGCTTTGTCTGTATCTGCAACTTGATATTCTTTTGCATGTAAACCACCTGTCACACCACTTGCCCAAATATGCATACAAGGTTTCATCTGTGAAATATCACCCAAATCCGTAGAGCCTGCGGTTTCATATCGTTCCACAAAACCATTTTCGTCCACACCTGCCAATGCAATCATATTTTGGCGATACAATGCAGAAAGATTGCGGTCTGTTTTCATGGGCATATACCCCATTTTTTCACGGATTTCCACTTTGCCTCCCAAAGCCAAAGCTGCCGCTTTCAATGCTCTATTCACTTTTTCAGAGGCATCTATCATCGCTTCTACACAAAATGCACGTACCATAATTTGCATTTCTACTTTTGCAGGAACTACATTCACCAATTCTCCGCCTTTTGTAATGATAGCACTTACACGCACTTTATCTTCATCTTTGAATGTTTCTCTTTGTGCATGTATGTTGTTTAGTGCCAATTCTGCCATATTCAATGCATTGATACCTTCAAATGGTGCAAAACCTGCGTGTGATGCTTCTCCCAAAAAAGAAACGGTTTTTGTAATAAATCCGTTACAATCTGTATTGATAATGCAAGCCTTTTTGGTGTCTTCCATTTCCATCATATGGCATTGCAACACCATATCTATGTTATCAAATCCGCCTCTTTTGACATATTCTTGTTTGCCACCATAAAAAGAAATTTTACCATCTGCAATCAAACCGTCACGATATGCATAATCCACACATTCTTCTGCGGGAATGGCAATAAATTCCACATTTCCTGCCAGTTCTTTCCACACACCGGACTTTATCAAACCAACTGCACAACCATATATATTTGCCAACTGCACATTATGCCCGCAAGCATGTACATTGCCTTCTGCGTTGCTGTCTTTATGGTCTGCACATACCACACAATCCAGTTCTCCAATGACACCCACAGTCAAACCATCTTTTTTATCCATATATGCTTTACAACCTGTGTAAGCAATTTCTGTTTCCAAATGCATACCCAATGTCTGAAATGCTTCTGTGATTGTTTGTGTTGTTTGAAATTCTTTGTAACCCAATTCCGGGTTTTTATAAATCTGCTCCCCAACTGCTTTGATATTTTCACATTCTGCGTCAATGGCTTCCATACATCTGCGTTTTAATGCTTCTTTGTTCATCGTTTTTCTCCTCTTATTCCACAGACATCATATGTCTTATTACTTTGGTTGCTTTATACACTTCGTCCATATCCAATGATTCGTTCACTGTATGCACATCTCTCATGCCCAAGCCCAAAATCACACTACGGTATCCATGTCCAGCCAACACATTGGCATCACTGCCGCCGCCAATCACCATCAAGTCAGGTGTAATGCCTTGTGCTTCCATCGCTTTTTTGGTTTCTTGCACCAACGCACAACCCAAATCCAAAGACAATGTTGGATAAGCCAATTCATGAGAAAATGTATAATTTGCTCCCATTTCCTCTGCCGCTTGTTGACAACATTGTTCCATATGTTGCACTTCTGCCGTCAATTTTTCCATAGAATGAGAACGAATTTCTGCTGTAAATGTCACTGCATCTGTCACAATATTGGTTGCTGTACCACCTTCAATATGTCCAATATTGGAAGTTGTTTCTTTGTCAATACGTCCAATATGCATATTAGCAATGGCTTTTGAGGCGGCAACAATGGCATTGATACCTTTTTCCGGTTCAATCCCTGCATGTGCTTTTTTTCCATGAAATGTAATGGAAATTGCCTTCATTGCAGGTGCTTTGTATGCAATCACACCTGTGTCACCAGTTGCATCAGCAAGCACCAAATCTTTACAAGGCAACATATTCAAATCCATATGCTTTGTACCCAGCATACTCATTTCTTCTGATATCGTAAATAGCAAATAAATATCACGATGTGTTGCACCTGTTTCCAGAATGTCTTCT
This sequence comes from uncultured bacterium, assembly GCA_905214825.1. Taxonomy (GTDB): domain Bacteria; phylum Bacillota; class Clostridia; order Lachnospirales; family Anaerotignaceae; genus Anaerotignum. The sequence continues at coordinate 14,153 of CAJMNV010000017.1, forward strand.
ACAGCTTCCAATATTGCCGCAATCCCTGCTTTGTCATCTCCGCCCAATGTGGTTGTGCCATCGGTACGGATAATAGAACCGTCTATCACTGCCTTAACATCTTTACAAGGTTCGATTTGGTCCATATGTGCCCCAAAACCCAATGCCATTTTTGTTTTGTCACCAGGGATATATGCCACAATGTTTCTGCCGTTTCCACCATATTCTGCCCCTGCATTGTCAGATTGATAAGAAATATTTCTTTCTTTCAACCAGTTTTCCAACCAATCTGCCATTTCTTTTTCGCCTTTTGAAGGGCTATAAATTTGTATCATTTCTAAAAATGTGTTTTGCAATCTTTCTCTTGACAACATATTTGTTCCACTCCCATCAAATATTCCATCAATCTTCCACCAATTCTTTTTTATACAACAATTTTCCTGCAAAAATAGAACCAAACACTGCCACCAATATCACTGCATAAGATGGTGTGCCTGGCAAGAATGCCAAGAAGCCATTTTTCAACAGCCAGTTCATACCAAAAGCAATCACAACTGCAATCACTGCCAATTTTGGTCTTGCAATCGCAAACTGTCCAAATACCGCACCATATAACGCAGGCAATAAGAAATTCAATGCATTTTGTACGCCAACAGGTAAAATTGCCAATATCGCATTACCGCCTACAGCCCCCACTGTCAAAATCACAATATTCACCAATATGGAAACTGCAATCCCAATGGTAGAAATCACAGAGCCTTTTTCTGTACCCATTTCTACGCCTGCTGCTTCTTGTGCCACAGAAGCACAAGGCACTCTCATATTTGATGTGTTACCAGACAAAAATGTCAAATATGTGCCTGGAATACCCAAAATTGGGAAATAAGAAATTGGTTCCACCACATAAAATGCACCACTGACACTAATTTGTGAAATTGTACCTGCAATAATTGCAGAAATGGGCGGCATATAGCCGTATATGCCGGAAACCACCAATGCAGGCCCAAAACATAATAAAATACCCAACAACATTGTCAACTTCCCCCATTTGATAATACTGGGGATATATGTTTTTGTATAATAATTTTGTTGATTGTTTTCCACTGTTTATTCCTCCTTGTTTATACTGCGATATTCCAAATGTGACCAACAAACATACCTGTAAACATTGCAATGGCAAATGCCCATTCACGCAACCATGCAATCCCTTTATCTTTTGAAAGTTTTGTAAGCCCCATCATCAAAAAGCAACCCACAATCGTTGCAATGGCAGGTGCACCACCAAAAGCAAAATTACCTTCTGCGGAAAAAAAGTTACCACTTGCCAAATTTGCAAATGCCCCCAGCATTGCCCCTGCGGAAATGATAGGCACCATTTTTGCATTGCCTTTTGACATCAAATTGTTTACTTTGTTCATTTTATCTGTAAACAAAAATGTGAATATCAACCAGCCCAAAGAACCGCAAATCATAACCCAAACACCGCAAGCAAAAGCGATTGGTGTCAAATTTTCCAAAGTCGTACCCATTGCTTGTGCACCAAAACCTGCTGCCATCGCTTCATAATTGACAGAGCCGATAAAAGACAAACGCATCCAAGAAATGGGAGCCCCCATAGATACAATCAAAGAAATCATTGTTACCAAAATAACAATAGATGGTCCAATAGAAGCGATTGCACTACTTTTGATTGCTTGATTGACTTGTTCTTTTTTGATACCCAACTCTTTTGCAGCAACCAATGATTTTCTAAAAAATAATACCGATTGAAATACAACCACAGCCACCGCCAAACCTGCTGCCAGCCACATCAAGGGGCTGTTTGCCAAATCCAAATAATTTACATTTTCATTCATGTTCTTTCTCCTTCTTTTTTAATTTTAGACATGACTTTAATTAGTCTTTAATAAAGCATACACTATCTCCTATCAGCTTGTCAATTTATTATCGATTGTCATTCTATACAATTTTATTGTCAAAATTTCATACAATTTTCCCAAAAATATTTGTTTTTTGCTGTTATCATCATTTTTCATTTTCATTTTTTATAAATTATGACAAAAAATACATTTTGGCTTGTTTTGTTCTGCATTGCCTTTCTGTTTTCACAAAAAAACAAGTACATACTGCCATATTTTCAGCATATTTCTAAACAAAAACTATTGCTCTATCTTATATTCTGTATTACCATAATTGCAGAAGTATAAACAAAGAAAAAGGAGCAAATTATGAGAACCAAAGCAATTACACAAAATCAAATTACAGAAGGTGTTATTTGGAAACAACTTCTGTTTTTCTTTTTTCCTATTTTATTGGGCACATTATTTCAGCAACTTTATAACACAGCTGATACCATTGTTGTTGGGCGGTTTGTGGGTCCAGATGCATTGGCTGCCGTAGGCGGTTCCACAGGGCAAATCGTCAATTTGGTGGTAAACTTTTTTGTTGGGCTTTCTTCTGGTGCAACAGTCATCATTGCACAACTTTATGGTGCCAAACAAAGACAAGACTTAAATAATGCTTTGCATACAGCAATCACTTTATCTGTCATCGGCGGTATTTTCACAACGATTGTAGGTATTTTATTGACACCCTCATTATTAAAAGTCATGAAAACGCCTGCTGATGTTTTTTCTGGCTCTGCCACATATTTAAAGATTTATTTTTCTGGTATCATTTTTGTATTTATTTATAATGTTGGTTCTGGTATATTGCGTGCTGTTGGAGACTCACGACGTCCTTTATATTTTTTAATCATTTGTTGTTTTGTCAATATTTTTCTGGATATTCTTTTTGTCGTATTTTTGCATATGGGTGTCAAAGGTGCTGCATTTGCCACTGTTGCATCGCAAGCCGTCAGTGCAATATTGGTATTGTTTGCCCTAATAAAATCAACAGATATTTATACATTAAAACTATCTGCACTCAAATTTCATAAATCGCCGTTGATTTCTATTGTGACCATTGGTTTGCCAGCTGGTTTACAGTCTATTATGTACAGTTTTTCTAATATTATTATACAGACTTCTTTAAACAGCTTAGGTACCGCAACCATAGCCGCACATACCGCTTTTGCAAAAATCGATGCCATATATTGGATGATTTCCGGGGCATTCAGCATTTCTATCATCACATTTATCGGGCAAAACTATGGTGCCAAAAAATATAAACGTATGAAAAAAAGCATACAAGTTTGTTTGCTGATGTACTTTGTCGCTTCTTTGTTTTTAAGCGGTGTCATGCTATTATTTGGGCCTTATTTGTTACAACTTTTTACCACAGACCCTAAAATTATTCAAATTGGTATGCAAATCATACATATTATTGCCCCTTCTTATTGTCTGTTTATTTTTATTGAGATATTGTCCAGTTCATTAAGAGGTATGGGGAATGTGATGGTGCCCATGTTGATGACTTGTTTCGGTGTTTGTATATTGCGTATCATATGGATTTTCTTCTTTATTCCACAAAATTTAAGTGTAACAAGCATTTTGATGAGCTATCCCATCTCTTGGGGTATTACAGGTGTATTGTTTATGATATACTTCTGGTTTTATCAAAAGAAATTTTTTAAGCAACATACAGAACAAACAGAAACAGAAATAGTCGAAAACCAAATCAAAACCACCCGTTGAGCGAGTGGTTTAAACAGCCCCTATAAATTAGTGGGCTTTATTTTTTATTTACCGATTTTCTTATCATATCAACATCATCAAAGAGCACATCTGCCACCACAACCATCATCTTTGGATTTAAAATATCCATAGTTTTTGCATGTAAAAGTAATTGCAGATGAGCTAGGGGTATCCAAAATAACACTTTTCAATCTTATCAAGTGTAAGTAATTCCATCGCATGATAAGAGTAGAAAATTTGTCCTGTTCTATTAGTGGTTGCTGAATTTGCGGACAACCAATCAGCAAGACAATTTAATAAGTCAGATTCTGAAAAAGATATGTGTCTGGGTATACCATGACATACCAGAGGTATAGGGCAGTATCTACGATGTGCAAGAATTATTGAAAAGTGCCATTTTCCTGATGTACGACAAATCTCCATTGGAGATTGTTTTTGATGCAATATAGAAAAAGCCAGCATCGAAAGATGCTGGCAAAAATCAATTTCTTTGGTTTATATTACATTGTTTTGTTCAAAAAACGCATCAACACTGCGGCTACTTCTGCACGAGTTGCTGCTGATTTAGGGTTTAATGTACCATTACTTGTTCCATTTAAAATACCATTTTCCACTGCCCAGTTAATTGCATCATTTGCATAACCACTTACTTGATTTGCATCTTTGAATTGCAATTCTTTTCCAATCGGTGTAGGATTACCTGCATATCTATGTAAAATAACTGCAAGGTCTTCTCTTGTGATATTTTTTTGTGGTGCAAATGTATTTGCATCTTGTCCGCTTACAATACCATTTGCCACAGACCATTGCACAGCATCTGCAAACCATGCTGTTGATTTTACATCAGAAAATGTTTGATTGTTTTCTACTTTTGGATTGTGTTCCATATTATGCAGAACCTGCACTAACATTGCTCTTGTCATAGTTGCATTTGGAGAAAAGATATTTTGGCTTGTACCATTATACAGTTCGTGACTGCTTACAAAATCAATGGCATTACTTGCCCAGTGACTGTTGACATCTGTAAATGTTTTGTGATTATCTACAATTTCGATTGTCAAATTACCATTTGCCAAAAATGTCAGACCTGTTTCTCGTACCACAGATTTACGCATAACTTGTTTTGTACCATCTGCTTTTGTTACAACAGCAACCATACTTGTGCTTGGATTTTCTATAGGAACAAACAACTGGATATCTTTTGCATTTCCAGTATCCACTTGTATGGTTTGTGTATTTTTTGTTTCTTTTTGCACAACAACTGGAAGAATTGGCAGAACAACAGTATTTTTCTGTGTTTCTGTAATCGTTTTTTCTGGAATTTTGACTTCTGTTTTCATATTGCCTTCTTTATCCACATTGGTCACAGAAGTAGAACCTTCTTTTGTTTCCACTTTGATGACACTAGAACCATCATCATTTTTTGTAATAGTCACAACAAAGCCATTTGGTTTGATTATTGTTTCTGTTTTTGTACCAGCTGCTTGTTGTTTATCTGTTGTGTTTGGATTCTTGTTGATAGAACCGCCACCAGAACCAGAACCGCCACCAGAACCAGAACCACCACCAGAACCAGAACCGCCACCAGAACCAGAATCGCCACCAGAACCAGAACCGCCACCACTTGTTACTTTTTCAAAAATTGCTTTGATTTTTACATGTTTTTCAGGCATTGTGAATGTATCATCTACCACAGTCACGTCACCTTCTAACACTTGCCATTTTTTGAAACGGAACCCTTCTTTTGGCGTTGCACTTAATTGAACTGTGTCACCTACCATTGCATTTTGTGGATTTGCACTGGCTTGTCCATTACCATCTGTTTCGATGGTAACAGTATATGTATCTTCTTCAAAAATAGCTCTGATTTCCACCTCTTTTGCAGGCATTGTAAATTTGTTTTCCAATATAAGCACATCACCTTTTAATACCTCCCATTCCTTGAAACGGAAACCATCATTTGGTTTTGCAGTCAATACAACTTCATTTCCTGCTGTTGCTTGTAAAAGGTTTGCACTTGCTGTCCCATGCCCATCGTTTAACACAGCAATAGGATATTTTGTTTGTTGGTGTTCGGTTAAGTCAATGGTATATATTTCACTAGATACAGGTTTATAATTTTCATTTCCACTATATACCGCTTTTATTTTATATACTTTTTTTTCTGCATTTGGCCATACATAAGTTGCAACGCCATTTGCCACAGAAATATTAGAAGTAATTTCTGTTTCTTGCCCTGTTGTACAATCCATAAAAGTAACTTTACCTGTTGCAGGATTTCCATTTTTGACTTTATGCACAGATGCAGAGAGTGTAACTTGACGACCTCCATTTTGTTCTGCTATTTCAGATTTCATAGTAACCACAGGTGTTGCTTTGCTTACAGAAACATTCAGTTTTTTGGTTGTTGTAGAAATTGGTTTATAATTTTTTTCTGTTTCTGCACTTGGTACAAATTTTACAGTATATTCATGATTACCGGTTGTAGGAACAACATCTCCTTCTTCCCATATAAATGTGCCATATTTTTTATCTTCACCTGAGAAAACACTTTCTGAAAGTTTTTGTCCATATACCAAATCACTTGCTGCTGTTGGAAATACAATTTCAGGAGCATCTGCTTGTGCAATC
>CAJMNV010000018.1 GCA_905214825.1 uncultured bacterium
TTATTGATGCATCTGATTATTTGACAAATGAGGCAAGGGCATATGCAGCAACAGGGGACAAAATATATTATAATAATTATTGGAGAGAGGTTAACGAAACAAAAAGAAGAGAAAATATTGTAGAACAAATGAAACAAATTGGAATTTCCACTGTTGAACAACAAAGCATTGAGGAAATGGCACGTATTTCCAACAAATTGGTGCCTTTGGAAGAAAATGCAATGCAAAATGCATCAAAAGGGGATATGAAATCTGCGATTGGATATGTATTTGGGAAAGAATATAAAGAGAGTTTGGCACAAATTCGAGAATTACAATCAAAATTGTTGAACGATATAAAGACACGCCTAGAAACCAATATTGCACAACAAGAACACACAATACAAATTATCGAAGGTATTTCTTTGCTATTTATTGTATTGGTACTTACATTTCAAGTTATTAGTGTGCGATTTACCAGAAAGCGAATTATTGTACCAATGAAAAAAATTCAACAAGAAATGCAAAAACTTTCTGATGGTAATTTGTCATCTGATGTGGAATTGGAAGTAGATACTTCCGAATTGGGTATGTTGTCACATACATTGCTGCTTACAAGAGATGAATTGAAAAAATATATTTTTGATATTCGACAAAAAATGACACAAATGGCAAAAGGCAATGTGAATATTACCATGGACATGGAATATATTGGTGAATTTGCAGAAATACAATATGCCATAAACGAAATTATACAATCATTCAATAAAATATTGGCACAAATCAACCAAACGGCCGATGAAGTTTCCGAAGGTGCAAGTCAGATTGCGGGTGGAGCACAAGCGGTTGCAAGTGGTGCAACAGAACAAGCGGCTAGTGTACAGGAACTTTCCGAAAAATTGAACCAGATTGCAGAACATATTGATGAAAATACAACAAATATCAACCAAACATATGAAGATGTCAAAGGTATGGTGCAAGAAATTGATGCGGGTAGTAAAAAAATGGAAAATATGTTGAAAGCGATGAATGATATTGAAGTCAATTCGGCAGAAATTGAAAAAATTATCAAAAACATCGAAGATATTGCATTCCAGACCAATATCCTTGCTTTGAATGCGGCAGTAGAGGCGGCAAGGGCTGGTACAGCTGGCAAAGGCTTTGCTGTGGTGGCTGATGAAGTACGAAATTTGGCAAGTAAAACAGCAGAAGCATCAAGACATACGGCTGGTCGTATTGAGCAGGCATTGCAAGCGGTACAAAATGGCAGAACCATTGCAGATGAAACCGCAGAAGCTTTCCAGATTGTACATAATGGGGTTTTGCGTATTGCAGAAAGAACAGAAGAAATTGCAAGCAATTCCAAACAACAAAATGAGGCAATACAACAAACAACAAATGGCGTAGAACAAATTTCTGCGGCAATACATATCAATTCTTCTACATCAGAAGAAAGTGCGGCAGCAAGTGAAGAACTTTCCAGTCAGGCACAGATACTCAAACAGTTGGTTAAACAATTTCAACTAAAAAAATAAAAAATATTTATGTTTTTATGGATTTGGGTCGATAATAAAATATATCTATAAAATCAAATAGATATTGAAAACCAGAGGCAAAAGACATCAATAAAGGAGGAATTGCCATGATAGAAGGAATTGCAGCAGCAAGCATGTGTATGAGTGCGGCAAAAGTACAACAGGCAGTGAGTGTATCTTTGTTGAAAGATGTGATGCAACAACAAGAAGCAAGTGCACAAAACTTAATCCAAACTTTGTCAAATGCATCAACGGGTCGTATTATTGATACTTATGCATAACAAAAAAACAGGACACTTCATATTTGGGGTATCCTGTTTTTTATTATGCTTGTATGATATTTTTGCACTCTGCCAATCCAAGACTGACAAGCAGGCTGTGATTGACTTCTTGCATAATGCCATCATCTAAACGACAAAGTTTTTCTTTGAGCCGTCTTTTGTCTATGGTGCGGATTTGTTCCAAAAGTACAACGGAGTCTTTTGGCAATGCATAGACATTTGCAGAAAGTGCAATATGTGTTGGCAGTTTTGCTTTGTTCATGCGTGATGTGATGGCGGCACAAATCACAGTCGGACTGTATTTATTGCCCATATCGTTTTGTATGATTAACACAGGGCGTATGCCGCCTTGTTCACTGCCCACAACAGGACTTAAATCTGCATAAAATATATCTCCTCGTCTGATGATCATGGTATTCACCCTTTGCCTTTGAAGTCTGTCAGGAACCCATGGCTATGTATGCACTGACTGTTAGGAGTATGTACGGTTTTTGATGATATTATTCAGGTATGGAAAATAAATGTTCATCAAAATGTGGATTGAACGAAAAAGCAGTATAATCTAACTGCCAAGTAGGTTTGTTTTCTGTGTTGTATATGACAAAGCGAACGGGTGTCAATGTTTCATTGTCTATCCAAAGTTTTTCAGTTGCCATTGTGGGGTCATTGCCTGCAATGACAGCTTCCAATACCGTGCAGCGGCTTTCGTCCAATGCAGCAGTTTCCACAGATACGCCTTCTGACTGCATATAATTTTTCAAAAATTGCCCCAGAAACAATTCATTTCTTTGTTGGGAAAGTGGAACATCTTTCACGATTTTGTCTTGTAAACGAGGATTATATTGGCAAATGGTTTTTCCGTCATATACCGTATAATTGCCTTTGACATTTTCAGGGGCAAGAAATTCCAAACGATATTCTCCTGTGGATTTGAAATCTTGTTTGGTTTCGTATACGGTTTCGCCTTTGTTTGATGTACGAGTGAGTGTGGCAATACAAGTATAGCCTGTCATTTCTGTCAGTGTTTGTTGTATTTGTGCCATAGGGGTTTGTGGTTCTTGCTTTTGGCAACTGCAAAATAAAAGTGGAATGGTGCAAAAGAATAAAAACATTTTTTTCATAATATCCCTCCGAAAAAATATAAGTTTGGTTATCATCAATGTATGAAAGGGACAAAAAGAGTATGAAACAATCTCGTATTGGTAAAATACGGTTAGGTTACAATTATATTAAGTTTTGGAAACAAAAAGGAAAAAAAGTGTATTTTGTGGTAAAATCACAATGATGTCACAAAGGTTGTGACAAAGTCAATAAGGAGTGAATGGAAGTATGAAAAAGAATTTTTATGTGATAAAGCGAATTTTGGCAGCGGTGGTGACAGCAACCATCGTATTTTCTGTTGTGGGGGGAACTGCAGCAACAGTGTTTGCGGCACAAACCGTATACGAGCAGAAAACAACAGAAACACTGACCCGTGGTGTTACATATGAAGAAAACAGTCGTATGACAACAGATGGTATACAAAATATTTATGTGTTGACAGTGGATTTGACAGAAAGCACATTGGAATTGAAAGAAGTGGAAAGCAAAACAGAATATGGGCTGAAAGAAACCACACAAAAAATACTGACAGATAATGGGGCGATTGCAGGTGTAAACAGTGACTTTTTTGGTATGTCTGGAAATTATTCTGCGGGGTTTGGCCCTGTGGTGCGTGATGGAGAAGTCATTTCCGTAGGAACATCTGTCAATCATGACAAAAACCAATATGGTAGTTATGTGTTAGACAAAAACGGAAATTCTGTATTTACATATTTTAAAACAACTGCAAAATTTACAAATGGTGCTAGAACAATCAATTTGGCATCTATCAATAAAGTAACCAGTATGACATTCCCGATTTATTTTGATAAACAGGCGGCAAGTACGACCGCAGATTTGGATAAACGGTTTGGTGATTTGGTAAAATTTGTTGTGCAAAATGATACCATTACTTATATTGCAAAAAGTGGGGAAACTGTGAATGTGCCAGATGATGGGTATTTGATTGTGATGAACAACAATTATTATACGAAAGATGGTTGGGGATACCAAGTGGGAGACCATGTTTCTATGCAGGTAACATCTACGATTGATTTTGACAAAATTGATACAGCGTTTGGTGGTGGTGGATTGCTTTTGTTAGAGGGACAAGAAGCACCTGCAACCAATATTGTGGCAGCAGGTAGACAGCCAAGAACAGCATTCGGCGTTTCACAAGATGGCAAAAAAGCAATCTTGATGGTGGTAGATGGCAGAGGGGAAAGCATTGGGGCAACGCATGCGGAAATGGCAGCATTGATGCGTAGTTATGGGGCATATGAAGCGTTGCATTTGGACGGTGGTGGTTCTTCCACAATGGTGGCAAAAACAAAAGGTGATACCATGCCACAATTAAAAAATGTACCTTCTGATAAAGCACAAAGAAAAGTCATTGCCTCTGTAGGTGTGTTCCAAAATGCACCTTTGGGCGAAATTGAAGAAATTGGTATTGCTGTTGTGGATGAACATACACAACCGGGAAAAACAGCAGAATTCAATGTGTATGGTATAGATACCTACCAAAATAAAATTGCATTAAATCCAGCAGATGTGACATTAGAAGTTTCGGGTGTGGAAGGAAGTTGGAATGGATTTGTGTTTTCACCTACTACCACAGGGGCTTATACGGTGACTGCAACGTATACAAAAAATGTTGCACAACAACAAACAACACCACAAACATCAGAACAATCTATGGAAAATGAAGAAATTACACAAGAAACAGTAGATAACGAAACAGAAGAAAATACCGAAAATCAAGAACTCACAGAAAACAGTCCAACATTGCCAATGGAAACAAACACATTGACTGCAACGGCAAATGCAACTTGTTATCCAACTGCAAGATTGGGTGTGTCAAACAACGATATCAAAATCAAAGCTGTGGGACAATCTGCAAAAATTTATGTGACAGCATATGATGCATATGGGTTTGGTAGAGCGGTGACAAATGATGCGATATACACAGTTGCAAATCCCGCCATTGGTACAATGGACGGCAATACATTTACAGCAAAAGCAAAAGGTTCTACATATATCAAATGCAGTTGGGCAGGACAAGATGCTTATGTGGTGGTAACTGTGAGTGATGCACCAAAAGTTTCTGCACCCAGCAATACGGCTATGCCTGACATAATGTTAGCAAGTGTTACAAAACAAAATGATGGTGCATTTTATTTGAATATCACAGGGCAATTTTCTTATGCAGACCCATCGAAAATAGACCCTGCAATATATCAGGCAGAAAGAAACCGTGTACGTGCAGCAGCCGATATTGGGGCTGATGCGACAATATATGGCGGCCCTTGTGATGTGACAACGCCAACGGTGCAAGACAGTTTGACATGGAACGGCAGTTATCGTTTTATGACAAGACAAGGTGCATCTGTGGTGATGTTGGCAGCAAGCAAAGGTATCCGTGCCACAGATCCATCACAATATGGTAGAATGATTATGGATTTGGACGCAGCCAATGACAACAATATTATCATTGTGACAGACTTAACACCTTCGGATTATCCTTCACAGGCAGAAGCAAGCTATTTCAGAGCGATATTAAGCAAATATGTTGCAAAAGGCAAAAATGTGTTTGTGGTTTCTGGCACAGGTACTGCATATTGGGCATCTATCAAAGATGGTATTCGATATATCAATTTGCCAGATTTGTGGCGTCCAGATGGTACACCAAACAGCAATGTGTATATGCTCAAAATCCGTATTGATGGTAGTGAAACAACTTACCAACGTGTCAAAATATAAAAACAATACACAAAAAAACAATAACTTTCTTAAATTTCTGTTGGATTTCTTGTAAAATGGGCAAGAATACGATAGTATAGGGTGGATAGATATTTCTCTATCCGCCTTTTCTTGTCAAAAAGGCAGAAAATAACAGAAAGTATATGCAAAGGTGAATGATATGACAACACAATCAAAAAATACAACCGTCAAGGCAGTCAGCTTTATGATGCTGATTACATTATTGGGAAAAGTGCTGGGTTTGGTACGTGACCAAATGTTGGCGGCGAATTATGGAAATGGTATGGAGGCTTCGGCATTTACGATTGCAAGTTTGATGCCCCGCACATTTTTTGATGCCATATTTGCTTCTGCGATATCGGCAAGTTTTATTCCAATATTCAATGAATATTTACAGAAAAAAGGGAAAAAAGAAGCATTTGCACTTTCCAACCGATTTATTACATTGATGGGACTTGTGACATTATGTATGACATTGGTGGGAGAAGTGTTTGCAAAAGAGTTTGTGTTTTTATTTGCGGGTGGGTATAGTGCAGAAACAGCAAATTTGGCGGCACAACTTTCTCGCATGGTATTTCCAACGATGTTTTTTACAGGGATTGCATTTTCGTTTGTAGGGATATTGCAGTCGTTAGATGAATTTAATGTGCCGGCAGCGTTGAGTGTTGCGTCAAATTTGGTGATTGTATTATATTATGTCTTTTTCAATGATAAATTTGGTGTGCAAGGTTTGGCTGTGGCATTTCTCATCGGTTGGGCAATGCAGGCAGTGATACAGATACCATCTATGCACAAAAAAGGGTATCGGTATCGTTTGGATTTTCATTTTCGTGATGAGGGACTGAAAAAAATTGGTCTGTTGATGTTGCCTGTTATGGTCAGTACATGGATACAGCCCATCAATTTGGTGATTAACACACAATTTGCTTCTCATTTGGAAAATGGTGATGCACAAGTGCCAGCATTACAATATGCCAATACATTGTACACCATTATTGTTGGTGTGTTTGTGTTGGCGATTGCAAATTTGATATTTCCAAAATTGTCCCGTATGACAGAAGACAGCGATAAAGCATTTGGACAAACAGTGAAAGTGACATTGCGTTCGATGATGTTTTTTCTCATTCCTATGATGGTGGGTTTGATGGCACTCAGCGAACCTTTGGTACGGTTGATGTATGAAAGAGGAGATTTTGATGCAACAGGTACCATGATGACAGGAACGGCACTTTGCTTTTTTGCAGTGGGTATGATTGGGTATGGTATACAAACGATATTAAGTCGTGTGTTTTATGCAAAACAAGATGGTAAAATGCCGTTTTATTCGGGCGTGATTTCCATTGCGGTGAATTTGGTATTGTGTTTTGCACTGATGAAACCGATGGGATTGGGCGGTCTGGCGTTGGCATCTGCGGTTTCTTCCACAGTGGCAGCGTTGATATTGTTTATCCCAACAGCAAAAAAATACCCGAATATATGGGATAGCAATTTGGCAAAAGATTTGGCAAAAATGGCATTTGCGGCAATGATGATGTTGGTTTGTGTGTGGGTATCCTATCGTTTCTTGCTTGGACATATGGCAGATGGATTGCTGACAAGATTGGTGGTTGTGGCAGTGCCAACTGGGATTGGTATTGTGGTGTATATGGTATTGACATATGGGTTCCGTATTGAAGAAAGTCGTTTTGCTTTTGATATATTGAAAAATATATTGCAAAAAAGAACAAACAATATACCCAAACAAAATATATTGCAACAGAAAGGAAAAAAAGGCATGACAGAAAAATTATCAGCAGTGATTGAGGACAGTTTTTGTTTTCAGCTGATACATGGTTTTATTGTATGGTTCTGGGGAATATGGTCACAAAGTTTGATATATCAAACGTATCGCCGATTGGGGCAGTGTGTTGGAAGAGCGTTTCAAGAAAGTGGTATTTGTAGCTTTTTTCGCCAAAACTGGGATTTTGCATTGCGAACTGCACGAGGACGTTTGCCACATATTTTTCAAAAAGCACAAAAAAATACAGCGATTGCTGTGCGGACAAAAAGTAATGTGATTGCACTACAATTTGCAGAAAGTGGTATATTGCGATTATGTAGTCCGAATTTTTTGGTGATTTGTGTTTGTGTGATTGCATTTGCAATCCCCATATTGCCAACGATGCTTTTGGCGATACTTGCTCTGGGAACATTTGGGCTGTATGTCATCAATGTTTGGCTGGGGAGAATTCGCACACAACGGACAGGCTTTGTGAGTGTGTTTGTGGGATTGTTTGCATTGTGTCTGATGTATGGTGCATTGACGAGCTATCATTTTCCAAAGGCTTTACAAGTGATGGCAATATTTTTGACATTTTTGAGTATATTCTTTGTTTGCAAAGATTGTATTGATACAGAACAAAAATTGAATACAGTATTATTTGTATTTGTGGTGACAGGTACAATGATTGCGTTGTATGCCATTTATCAATATGTGGTGGGTGTGGAAATGGACGCTGCTTGGGTTGATGCAGAAAGTTTCGATATTACCACAAGGGCATATGCAACATTTAACAACCCAAATGTTTTGGGAGAATATTTGATTGTCATAGGTGCATTGGCGGCTGGTATGATGTGGAAAGCCAAAAATTGGGCAAGTCGATTGTTTTTTACAGGTTGCTTTGGTGTGATTTGTTTGGGATTGGTGGCAACAAATTCCAGAGGGGCGATGTTGGGGCTTTTGTTTGCGGCAGGGCTTTTTGTATTGCTGGCAGAGCGTCGTTTGATACCTTTGGGGATATTGGGGCTTTTGGCAATGCCATTTATATTGCCGCCTGCTTTGTGGGAGCGTTTGCTCAGTTCCATTACCATGAGCGACTCCTCGTCACAATATCGTGTGTCTATTTATCAAGCAGGTTTGGAAATTGTACAGCATTATTGGATGACAGGGATTGGTGTAGATGCCTTTAATGAAATTTACCCAATGTTTTCTTTGGAAGCAGCAAATGCATATCATGTGCATAATTTGTTTTTACAAGAATTGATTGAATTGGGTATTGTTGGTTTTAGTGTGTTTATGGGTATGTTGGTATTCTTTTTTCAAAAATTGTACAGTACCATGTCACGTGCGGCAAAAAGATACCGCTTTTTATTGGCAGCGATATTTGGGGCATTGGCAGGGGTGCTGCTCCAAGGTATGACAGACCATATTTGGTTTGATTATAGCATTGTGTTATTGTTCTGGTGTGTGTTGGGAATTGGTATGGCAAGTGTGAGATTGGGAGAAAAATCATGGAAAAACAACGACTGAAAGTATATCATGTATTGACAGACCGCAATATTGGCGGTGCAGGAAGATGGCTTTTGAATTATTTGCAATATTGCAACAGAGAGCGTTTTGATGTGCGTGTGGTTTTACCACAAGATAGTCTGCTTTGTGCAGAAGTACAGAAAATGGACATTCCTGTCATTGGTATGGACTGTATGGCGGACAGCTCTTATGATAAAAAGGCTTTGCGGCCTTTGACAGTATTGTTTCAAAAAGACAAACCAGATATTGTGCATACACATGCAAGTTTGACTGCAAGAATGGCAGCAAAAAAAGCAGGTGTAAAACAAATATTTCATACAAAACATTGTATGGAGGCAATGTGTAGCAATACATTGAAACGGATTGCAAAAAGAATGGTCAATCGACGTTATAGTGATACGATTATTGCGGTTAGCAAAGCAGTGCGTCGCAGTATGATTGCGGGTGGTACAGACCCAAAACAGATTGTTACCATTTACAATGGGATTGCAATGTCTGCACCTTTGACACCAGAAGAAAAGAAAAACATATTGGCACAATATGATATAGAAGAAGGGCAAAAAGTGGTGGGAATTGCGGCAAGATTGGAAGAGGTCAAAGACCATCATACATTTTTGAGAGCCGCAGAACGGATTTGCAAACAACGACAAGATATTACATTTTTGATTATCGGCAGTGGCAGTATGGAAGAAAGCATTGCAGCAGAAATCAAAATGATGCAACTGGAAAATAAAATCAAAATGACAGGTTTTGTATCTGATATTGAAAAATTGGAAGCCGCTTTGGATTTGGCTGTGATTACATCAAAAGAGGAGGCACTTTGTTTGTCACTCATTGAGGCGATGAGTGCAGGTGTGCCTGCGGTTGGCACAGACAGTGGTGGCGTAAGTGAAGTGATTTGTCATGGTGAAAACGGCTATTTGGTTGCTGTGGGTGATGATGCGGATTTGGCAAAGCGGATTACAGAAATACTTTCTGATCGCAATTTATATGAAAGTATGAGCAAAAAAGCAATGTCTTGGACAAGAACCCATTTTACAGCAGAACAGATGGCAGAAAGAATGGAAAAACTCTATTTGGAGGCAATCAGATGAAAGAAAAAACAAACAAAAAATTATTTGGGATTTTCAATGGATTAGATATATTGATATTACTTTTGATATTGGCGATTTGTGCATTTGGTGTGTATTGGCTCAAAAGCGGCGGCACAGATGGTGGGGCTGTTGGTGAGCAAAAGGCATATTCTTATGTGGTGGAAGGACGGCAAGTGTTAGATGAGATTGCAAATTTTCCGCAAGAAGGCGGTAAGGTGTTTGATAGTTCTACATCAGAATATTTGGGTACTATTAAAAGTTATCGCACAGAACCTTTTACAGAAATCAATTTCAATCGTGTGACAAACAAATATGAAAAAGTACCTGCCCCCGGATATTCCAATATTTATTTGGAAATTGAGGGAAATACACAAGAAAATGATGAAGATATTATCATAGAAGGAAATGTGGTAAAGGTTGGCGATGAACAAACAGTAAAAGGCAAAGGATTTGCATTTAGAGGCTATATTGTGGAAGTAAAAGAAATAAAGGAGGGCGAATAATATGGCAAAAAGACGTCCGAATGTGATTGATATATTGATATTTGTGGTAGTGGTGGTTTTGATTGGTTTGGTTGTACTGAAATTTGGTGTGGTGAATAAAAAAGAGTCAAATGGTATTACAGAAGAGGCGAGCAAAGTCACATATACAGCCTTTATTGATGATGTGCGTATGGCAACCGTAGATGCTTTGCACGTTGGCGATAATGTGTATGACAAAAAAACAAGAACTTGTATTGGTACCATTACCGATGTGCAATATGCCCCTAAAATGAAAAATGTGATTGATAATACAGGAAATATGATATTGGTGGAATACCCTGATTATTATGGGGTAACACTGACATTGGAAGGGAATATTATTGAAAAAGAAGATGGCTATTTTGCTGATGGTGTGGTGGAAATCAAAGCCAATGCAGAAATGGAGATTTTTACAAAATATGCAATGCCCAGAATGAAAGTGACGTCGATTGCGATATAACAAGTGACAGGTGGGGAAAATATGAGATATAAAATATTGATGACGCTGATGGGGTTGGAAATCGGCGGTGCAGAAACACACGTTGTAGAACTTTCAAAAGAACTCAAAAAACAGGGATATGATATTATTGTGGCATCAAATGGCGGCGTGTATGAAAAAGAGCTTGCTGATGTGGGCATCAAGCATTACAAAGTACCAATGAACCAAAGAAATGTTTTGAAAATGATAAAATCCTATTTTCTGTTGCAAAAAATTGTCAAGAAAGAAAAAGTGGATATTGTCCATTCTCATGCCAGAATACCAGGGTTTATTTGTGGCAGATTGCAAAAAAAGATGAAATTTACATTTGTGACATCGGCACATTGGGTTTTTTATACGGGAATGGGTTTGAAATATTTGACCACTTGGGGACAAAAAGTCATTGCAGTAAGTGAAGACATTAAACAATATTTGATGGATAATTATCACGTGAGAAATGAAAATATATTTGTGACAATCAATGGTATTGACACAGATAAATTTTCACCGCAAACAGATGGTAGCAATATCCGAAAAGAATTTGACTTGAAAGCGGACGAGCCAACATTGGTATATGTCAGTCGAATGGACGAAAGCCGTGCAATGGTGGCAAGACAACTGATTGAAATTACACCGAAATTGGTAGAAAAAGTACCAAATTTGCGGATATTGGTTGTGGGTGGCGGCGATGTGTATGAGGAGCTTTTGCAAAAAAGCAAATCTGTCAATGAAATGTTGGGCAGAAATTGCATTACCATGACAGGTGCAAGAACAGACATCAATGAATTGGTTTCTGTTGCAGATGTGTTTGTGGGTGTTAGCCGTGCGGCTTTGGAGGCGATGGCAGCGGCAAAAACCGTTATCGTGGCAGGCAATGAAGGGTATATTGGTTTGTTTGGAGCGGACAAATTGGCAATGGCACAAGAAAATAATTTCTGTTGTCGTGGTTGTGAAATGTCAGAAGAAGAAAAGTTGTATCGAGATTTGGTATATGCATTTTGTAATATGACAAAAGAACAACGGGCAGAAGCTGGTGCCTATGGCAGAGAAGTGATATTCCGGTATTATTCTGTGACAAAAATGGCACAAGACAGCGTTAAAGCGTATGATGCGGCTTGGAAAGAAAGCCATGAAAAACAATATCATGTTGTGATGAGTGGATATTATGGCTTTAACAATACAGGTGATGAGGCGATTATGCTTTCTATGCATAAAAATATACAAGGATTGGGTGACAATTACCATATTACTGTGTTGTCTAATAAACCTGTGGAAACAAGAGATAAATACGGCATTGAGGCAGTATATCGTTTTGGTATGCGTGATGTATTGAAAGCGATTAAAGAAAGTGATGCTTTGTTGAGCGGTGGTGGCTCATTACTGCAAGACAGTACAAGCACACGTTCCTTGATGTATTATTTATCCATTACAGCAGCGGCAAAATTTATGCGAAAAAAAGTGATGCTGTATGCAAATGGCATTGGCCCTGTTTCTGGAAAAAGAAATCGTCGATTGGTCAAACAAGTGGTCAACAAAGCAGATTTGATTACTTTGCGAGAAGAAAATTCTTATGAGGAATTGCTGAATATGGGGGTAAATCCGAAAAAATGCTTTGTAACGGCTGACCCTGTATTTACAATGGATGGTATATCCAAAGAAGAAGCGAAAGTATTATTACAAAAAGAGGGTATTCCGCTGGATAAACCTTTGGTTGTGGTTTCTGTGCGAAACTGGAAAGATATGGATAAATTTATCAAAAGATTTGCACAGCTTTGTGATACCATTGTGGAAAGATATGACAGAAATATTGTGTTTTTGGCAATGCAAATGCCCAATGATATTACCATAAGCGAAAAAGTCAAAAAGAAAATGAAAAAACAGGCGTATATTCTACAAACAACATTTAACCCTGCGGAAGTGATGGGAATTATTTCTCTGTCTGATTTTATATTGAGTATGCGTTTGCATACGCTGATATTTGCAGCAAGACAACATGTACCTTTGGTTGGTTTTATTTATGACCCCAAAATTGAGTACTACTTGGAAAAGTTAGAAATGCCAAGTGGCGGGGATTTGAAAACATTTGATATGCAAAAGACATTGGATTTGGTGGACGATATTATGCATAACAAACAACAATATGTCGAAAGATTGGCACAAAAAGCGGATATGCTCAATCAAAAAGCACACTGCAATGAAAAATATCTCATGCGTTTGTTGGAAAAACAGAAATAAGGGGGAAACAAAAACAATATGAGAAAAATGACACAAATATTGGACGTACCTTTTGATGCCTTGACAATGGAAGAAGCGGTGGGTAAGCTGAAAATGTTTTTGCAAGATGGAAAACAACATTATATTTGTACACCCAACCCTGAAATTGTGATGGAAGCACAAGACGACAGAGAATTGATGAAGATATTGCGGGAAGCAGATTTGGTTGTACCAGATGGCATTGGTGTGGTTTGGGCTTCCAGATACAGCGAAATTCGCTTGACAGAACGTGTGGCAGGATATGATTTGGTGCAAAATTTATTTCAATCTATAAAAGATACCAAAGAAAGTATTTATTTTTTTGGAGGTGCTCCAGGTGTTGCATCTGCTGCGGCAAGACAAATGAAAAAAGTGTATCCTAATTTGCAAATTGTTGGGGGACACAATGGATATTTTGACGATTTGGAAGAAAAGAAAATTATTTCGGATATTAAACATGCAGCACCATCGATACTTTTGGTGGGGTTGGGGGCACCAAAGCAAGAAAAATGGATTGCAGAACATTTGGAAGAAACAGGAGCAAAAATTGCCATTGGTATTGGGGGTAGTTTTGATGTGATGGCAGGTAATGTAAAAAGAGCCCCCAAAGTGTTCCAAAAAATGGGCTTGGAATGGTTTTATCGTTTGATGACACAACCCACTAGATGGAAAAGAATGATGCGTTTGCCAAAATTTGCAATTACAGTGTTAAGAAAGCAGAAAAAAAGATGACTTCTCATAAAAATGTGGCAGTTGTGCGGTAGGGATTATTTTGGATTGTTGTGATGAATGTGAAAAAGTCATTTTGGATGAAACGGATAAGGATTGATTGCTTTGTGTGTTTTTTGAAAAGAATTAAAAATTATGAAAGGTATTGTGATAAAAGTTGACAATAGAGTATTCTTTATTTTTTCTTATGACAGAAAAGTATGGGGATAATATGTTGTCCGTAAGTAAAAAAGAACAATAAAAAATTGAAGAAAATTCTTTTTTTATCATGAGAAAACGTACAAAAAATACAGTTTCTATGTAAAAAGTGTATGTTTTTTATGGAAAAATCAATGGGAAAGAGATTTTGTATGTTTTTTTACAAAATCTCTTTCTTTTTTTAGCATTATGTTATAAAATAGATTTAGTGTATTTGAATAATGTGAGAAATCTCTTTTTTTGGTTAATTTGAACAGAAAAAGTAAAATGCGTTATGAAAAAAGGGAGTATAAAGGATAATTTGAGGTGATAATACAATGATTTCCAACCAGATTTTGCAAAGTACCATTGATGGATTAAAAAACATCACTAGAAAAGAATTGAGCGTTGTGGAAAAAGAAGGAAAAGTAATTGCAACAACGGAAGAAAATATGATTGGCAGACAGATTGATGCTGTGGAAAATTTTGTCGGTTCTCAGGCAGAAAGCCAACTGATATTGGGATATCAATACTTTAAAATTTATGATAATGGTGTGCCGGAATATGTAGTGCAAGTCAAAGGCGAAGATGAAGAAGGGTATCGGATTGGTAAAATTGCTGCATTTCAAATTCAAAGTTTATTGGTGGCATATAAAGAAAGATATGACAAAGATAATTTTATCAAAAATTTGCTTTTGGATAATTTGTTGCTTGTGGATATTTATAGCAGAGCAAAAAAATTGCATATCGAAAACAACATCAATCGCATTGTGTATTTGATTGAAACCAATATTGACAAAGAAATGAATGTTGTGGAATTGGTTCGAGGGATATTCCCGGCAAAAACAAAAGATTTTGTGACAGCTGTGGACGAACACAGCATTATATTGGTAAAAGAATTGCGTGAAAAAGAGTCTGGCGATGAAATTGACCGCATTGCAAAAGCTATTGAGGAAACACTGAATGCAGAAACAAACAGCAGAGTATATATTTCCAGTGGTACAGTGGTGGCAGATTTGAAAGATGTTTCCCGTTCCTACAAAGAAGCAAAAATGGCTTTGGAAGTTGGCAAAATATTTGAAACAGATAAATTTGTTGTCAATTATGAAAAATTGGGTATTGGTCGTTTGATTTATCAGTTGCCTTTGCCGTTGTGCAGAATGTTTATCAAAGAGGTGCTGCATGGTTTGACAATGGACGACTTTGATGATGAAACATTGGCAACGGTGAACAAATTCTTTGAAAACAATTTGAATGTATCAGAAACCAGCCGCCAACTGTATATCCATAGAAATACATTGGTATATCGTTTGGATAAATTGCAGAAAATGACAGGTTTGGATTTGAGAAATTTTGATGATGCCATTATATTTAAAATTACATTGATGGTGAGCAAATATATGATGTATATGGATAAAATTGCATACTAAATAAAGAACCGTCTTTTTCATTTTGAGAAAGACGGCTTTGTAATGTTTGAAGAATTTTCGTATTTCTTAAACTTTTTTTCCTTGTTACGATATGGGTTTTGTGCTATAATCGTATGGTATTTATGGCGGAAAATGCTGTTTTCCGTCAGATTTTGAAAAGAAA
The DNA here is from genome assembly GCA_905214825.1 of uncultured bacterium. Classification (GTDB taxonomy): domain Bacteria; phylum Bacillota; class Clostridia; order Lachnospirales; family Anaerotignaceae; genus Anaerotignum. The sequence continues at coordinate 15,770 of CAJMNV010000018.1, forward strand.
GGGAGATACATTTTGATTCGACTGACCAATGTAACAAAAATGTACCCCAACGGCTCAAAAGGTGTTGAGGGATTGAATTTACATATCAAAAAAGGTGATTTTGTTTTTGTGGTAGGTTCCAGCGGTTCAGGGAAATCGACATTGATAAAATTGCTTTTGAAAGAATTAGACCCCACAGAAGGGGAAATTATTATCAACAGTGTCAAAACAAATACATTAAGTCAAAATCAAATTCCATATTTGCGTAGAAATTTGGGTGTTGTGTTTCAGGATTTCCGTTTGCTACCAAACAAAACGGTGTATGAAAATGTGGCATTTGCCATGCGTGTCATTGAAGCACCCAGTCGTGTGATACGAAGAAATGTGCCTGCGGTGTTGGCTTTGGTGGGTTTGAGCCAAAAAGCAAAAAGTTATCCAAATCAGCTTTCTGGTGGGGAACAACAAAGAACTGCACTAGCAAGAGCGATTGTCAATAATCCGCCGATATTGATTTGTGATGAACCAACAGGGAATTTAGACCCAGATACTGCTTGGGATATTATGGATTTATTGGAAGATATTAATGAAAGAGGCACAACCATTGTTATGGCAACCCATGCAAGAGATATTGTAGACGAAATGCAAAAACGTGTCGTAACACTGAAAAAAGGGCATATTACTAGAGATATAGAAAAAGGTGGGTATGACGATGAGGCCTAGTACAATCAAATATTTTATCAAAGAAGGATTTAGCGGGCTGAAAAAGAATCTGTTGATGACGGTAGCGTCTATTGTTGCTGTGGCTGCCTGTATTTCCATTATGTCTTTTTCTTACTGTGTGGTAAGCAATTTGCAATATATGTTGGAACAGATGGAGGATTCTATTGGGATTTCCGTATTTTTGCAAGGAGAAATGAGCAGTGAAGAAATTGAAACAATGAAAACCGAAATTCAGCAAATAGAACATGTGACAAATGTGACGTATGTTTCACCAGCAGATTCCTTGGAAAATTTGAAAGAACAATGGGGGGCTGATGAAGATATTTTCATTGGTTTGGATGATACAAATAACCCCTTGTCACATTCATTCCAGATTGAGTTGGACGAAATTGAGTCACAAAATCCGGTTTTGAAAGATTTGGAAAGCATTGAAGGCATTGAAAATGTACAATATGGACAGTCTTTGTCGGAAGTGCTGATTAGTATTAGTAAAGTGTTCCAAGTATCTGGTATATTGGTGATGTTGATACTGGGTGTAATATCCGTTATGATTATCATAAACACCATTCGTATTTCTGTTGTAAACAGACGTGTGGAAATCAACATTATGAAGTATGTGGGGGCGACAGACTGGTTTATTCGTTGGCCTTTTATTTTGGAAGGTGTAATGATTGGTTTGGTGGGGGCTATTGTGCCTGCATTGTTGGGATTACCCATATACGGAAAAGCAATCAGTATGTTTTATAATTATGTACCATTTGTAGAAAACTTTATTCATTTTAGACAAACAGGAGATGTGTTTGCATTTTTGATACCTGCGGCGTTGTTGTTTGGCGTGCTGTTGGGTGTGATTGGTAGTGTAACATCTATTCGCAAACATTTACAAGTATAACAAAAAGTAATCCCTGCAAACGACAATATCGGCAAATACAATCTGCTGTTAGATGTCGTTTGTCAGGGGTTTTGTATTTTGAAAAAACAGCTTATAATTGCAAATGTTTTTTCATATGCATAAACAATATGAACAAACAGCGAGGCGATGAGATTGCAAAAAAAAGACTTTTGGAAAGGATTTGGTGCAGCTTGTGTTTTGATGGCGGTGCTATATGGTGGCAAACACGTGATGATACAGATGCATCAACTCCCGCCGTTTTCAGGAGAATATGCAAAGTTGCAACTGCTGGAAACATATTTGGAAGATTATTATGTGGATAGTTATGATGCTGATGTAACAAAAGAAATGATGTATGCGGGTTTGGTGGCAGGGATTGGCGACCCATACACATATTATTTACCAGAAGATAGCTTGAAACAGCAAATGGAAACAAATAGTGGGCATTTTGTTGGGATTGGTGTTGGTATTTATGCAACAGATGATGGCTATATTACCATTAGCGATGTAACAAAAGGCAGTCCAGCAGAAGCAGCAGGCATACAAATTGATGATAAAATTATGGAGGTAGATGGCGAAAGTATTAAGGGGCTGTCAGGTGCTGATGTTTCTGCAAAGGTGAAAGGTGAAGTTGGTACAGATGTTACATTGGGCATATATCGCAAAAGTGTAAATGATATGAAAACGATTACTGTGACAAGAGCCGATATACAAGTACATACTGTGGCATATGAAATGCTTGAAAATGATATGGGATATATTTCTATATCCAATTTCAGAGAAAATACATATCAACAATTTGAAAAGGCTTTGGAGACACTGCAAACAGAAGGTATGAAAGGATTGATATTGGATTTGCGAGCAAATACAGGTGGTTTGGTACTGGCGGCACATCAGATTGGTGATAGGTTGTTGCCCGAAGGTACAATGGTGTATACTATGGATAAAGAGGGGCATAGACAAGATACCACTTGTGATGCAGAATATACAGACATCCCATTGGTAGTGCTTGTGAATGAACATAGTGCAAGTGCGTCGGAAATATTGGCAGGTGCAATACAAGATACTGGTAGAGGAGAATTGATTGGTACAACAACGTTTGGCAAGGGTCTGGTACAACGATTGTTTGCATTACCTGATGGCTCTGGATTAAATGTTACCATTCAAAAATATTATACCCCAAAAGGAACTTCCATTCATGGTGTGGGAATTGAACCAGATGTTTATGTGGAACAAGCAAAAGAATATCAAAGTCAGAAAGATATACCCAAACAACAAGATGTACAGTTACAAAAAGCGATTGAAATATTGAAACAAAAAATGGTGTAAATTGCAGGAAAAACAAGAATTTTTGCGAAAATGGGTTTTCAAGTGCCTTGGTTTTCGCTATACTGGAAAAAAGAGATGTAGATAAACAAAGGAGATACGATATGTTGGACTTTATGGGTTTTGGTGAAAATATCGGAATTGACTTGGGGACAGCAACCGTTTTGATTTATATTAAAGGGCAAGGCATTGTAATACAAGAGTCTTCTGTGGTTGCGATTGACAAAGACAACAATTCCATACTGGCAGTTGGTGAAGAAGCAAGAAGAATGTTGGGAAGAACACCTGGCAATATTGCAGCAATTCGTCCTTTAAGAGAAGGTGTGATTTCTAATTATGAAATGACAGAAAGAATGTTGCAATATTTTATAGAAAAAGCAATGGGCAAACGCTCTTTTGTAAAACCTACCATTGCGGTTTGTGTACCAAGCAGTGTTACAGAAGTGGAAAAACGTGCTGTGGAGGACGCAACCAGAGATGCAGGTGCAAGAAGGGTGCATATCATTGAAGAACCAATCGCAGCTGCGATTGGTGCGGGAATTGATATTTCCAGAGCATGTGGAAGTATGGTGGTAGATATTGGTGGCGGTACAACAGATATTGCTGTGATTTCATTGGGTGGTACGGTTGTCAGCTATTCTTTGAAAATTGCAGGGGATAACTTTGATGATGCCATCATTCGATATATGCGAAAAAAACATAATGTGTTGATTGGAGAAAGAACCGCAGAAGAATTAAAAATACAAATTGGTACAGCTTTTGCAAGAACTGTGCCCGCAACGTTAGATGTCAGAGGCAGAAACTTGATTACATGTTTGCCAAAAAATATTTCG
>CAJMNV010000019.1 GCA_905214825.1 uncultured bacterium
TCATAAATAGAGGTACAGAAGATAAAGAAGCCATCAATCGCCGTATCCATCGGGCGTTGGAAGAGATGGAATTTGTACAGGATTATGATTATGTGGTAATCAATGATGCTGTGGCACAAGCAACAGAAGATATTTTAGATATTGTACACGCAGAAACAATGCGTTGTAGCAGAAACAAAGAAATTAAAAAAGTATTTAAAGGAGAGATTTGATTATGTTAAGACCATCTTACACAGATTTATTAGAAGTGATGTCACAACACACAAAAGATATTACATTAGGCAGCAGATACACCATTGTGATTGCGGCAGCAAAACGTGCAAGACAGTTGGTAGACCATGCAGAACCTTTGGTGTATGATACAAAAGTGGATAAACCTGTATCTATTGCAGTGAATGAATTATATCAAGGTAAAATTACTGTTCGACAAGGACAGTTTACAGATGAATTTGTACATTCGGAAGAACCTGTGGTAGAAATTACAACGGAAGATATGTAATGAAAAAAAGAAAAAGTCAGATGAAATCCATCTGGCTTTTTTGTCATACCAAAAATAGAAAGGAGGGAAAACAATGTATGACAAATATGCACAAGTGATTTTGGCGGTTACACACAGCAAAGTGGATCGTATATTTGATTATGGTATACCAAAAGAATGGGAAAATACAATCTGTGTCGGGGGGCGTGTGATTGTACCGTTTGGACAAAAAAATAGCAGAACAGAAGGTTATGTTATGGGGATTTTGGAACACACAAATGTACCAAAAAATAAAATTAAATCCATATTAGATGTTTTGGACGAAGGAAAACCAGTGTTTACACCCATAACATTGGCATTGGCAAAATTGATGAAACAAAAATATTTTTGTACATTAAACCAATGTTTGCAAGCGATTATGCCAACAGGTATTCGTACCAAAAATATATGGTATGTACAATTACAACCGATTTTGACAGCAGAACTGACAGAACAAGAAAAAGAAATTGTCATATATTTGGAACAAAAAGGAAAAAATATGCCAATACAAGATTTAGAAAATGCTTTTGGCAGTCGGTATCAGTATGCAATACAAACATTAAAAGAAAAAGGAATTTTGAAGTTTAGACAAAAAACGTTGCAAAGTACATATAAAAAAGAAAAGCGATATGTGACATTGACAGATGATACGATGTTGTTGTCGCAAACAATGGAAAAAGCAAAAAAAGAAAAGCGATTGTTGGGACAAAGAAAAATACTGACATTGTTGCAAGAAGTGAAAAGAATATCCATAGAGGATTTGAAAGAAAAAACAGGTGTGACACAATCTCCAATACAAACATTATTGCAAAAAGGCGTATTGCTGGAAGAAAGAGAGCAACAAAAGAGAGATGTGTTTCGATTGGAGGATTTTAAACCATCAAAACCATTTACACCAACAGCAGAACAGAAACAAGCATTGGAACAAATGCTTGCAGAACGAAAAAAAGAAAAAAAACGTCCAGTTGTGTTGCATGGTGTGACAGGAAGCGGGAAAACAGAATTATATATGCAACTGGTACAAGAAGTTTTGGCGGAAGGAAAACAGGCGATTGTACTAGTGCCTGAAATTTCTTTGACACCACAAATTATGGAACGGTTTATTTCTCGTTTTGGTGATGTGGTTTCGGTGACACATAGCCGTTTGTCTGTGGGGGAGAGGCTTGACCAATGGCGAAAAGCAAGAGATGGCGAAATTTCTGTGATGATTGGGGCAAGGTCGGCATTGTTTTTGCCTTTTCAAAATGTGGGTGTGATTATTATGGACGAAGCACACGAAAGCAGTTATTATTCAGATACCACACCCAAATATAATGCAAGAGATGTGGCAAAAGATTTAGCAGATTTGACAGGGGCGTTGTTGGTGATGGGCAGTGCAACACCAGATTTGGAAAGTTATCACAAAGCCATTATGGGAGAGTTTTTGCTTGTGGAATTGAAAGAACGTGCAAAGGGAAATGTATTGCCGCATACAACGATTGTGGATATGCGAAAAGAATTGGAAGAAGGCAATCGTTCTCCATTTAGTCGTGTGTTGCAAGAGGCAATCAAACAAAATTTGGCACAAAAAAGACAGACTATGTTGTTTTTGAATCGTAGAGGATATGCAACATTTGTTTCTTGTCGGAAATGTGGTGAAGCCATGACTTGCCCTGATTGCAATATTACATATACTTATCATGCAAAAGAAAATATATTGCTTTGTCATTATTGTGGCAGACAAGAAAAAGTGCCAGAGCACTGCCCTGCTTGTGGTTCTTCTTATATTCGGTATTTTGGTACAGGTACACAGAAAATTGAAGAAGAAACAAAAAAATTGTTTCCAGAAGCAAGGGTGTTGCGTATGGATTTGGATACCACATCACAAAAAAATAGTCACGCACATATATTGGAAATGTTTGGAAAAGGTGATGCCGATATTTTGATTGGTACGCAAATGATTGCAAAAGGACATGATTTTCCAAATGTGACATTGGTGGGGATATTGGCAGCGGATTTGTCATTACACGCAAATAATTATACAGCAGCAGAAAATTGCTTTCAGTTGGTGACACAAGCGGCTGGACGTGCAGGACGTGACCGTTTGCCAGGAGAAGTGTATATACAAACATATCAGCCAGAACACCCTGCAATCAAAACGGCTGCGGCACAAGACTATGAAGGGTTTTATTCACAAGAAATTTTACTGCGAAGGGCAATGGAATATCCACCTTTTACACATTTGTTTTCTGTGTTGATTACAGGAGAAAAAGAGCATGATGTGATAGAAGCAGCACAAAATTTATGGAGAATTATGGAATATTTCAAAGAACGGGCAGATTGCACTGTGCTTGCACCTTCCCCAGCATCTTTGCCAAAATTTCGTGGGGAATATCGTTGGCGGATTTTGATAAAATGTAAAGATGCGGAGCGGTTGCAATCTTTTGTGTTGTATACGGTAGAAAAAACCAAAAAAAAGACAAATAAAAATGTATATTTTCATTTGGCTTTACAACCACAAAATATTGTATAACCATAGGTTTTGTGATACAATACCTATTACCGTGAAGAATGATATACCAATATGATTTGGTTTTTTTAGGAGGTAAACATATGGCAAAAAGACAAATTCGATTGAGTACAGATGAGGTTTTGCGAAAAACTTGTAAACCTGTAAAAGAAATTACAAAAAATACATTGACATTGTTAGATGATATGGCAGAAACAATGTATGATGCAAATGGTGTTGGATTGGCAGCACCACAGGTGGGCGTTTTGAAACGTGTGGTTGTGATTGATATTGGTGATGGACTATTGGAGTTAATCAATCCAATAATGTTGGAGAAAAAAGGTTCTCAAATTGATTATGAAGGTTGTTTGAGTGTGCCTGGACGTAGTGCAAAAGTGGATAGACCTGCTTATGTAAAAGTGGAAGCTTTTGACAGAGAGGGCAATCAATTCATTGTAGAAGGTGAAGGTTTGATGGCTGTTGCATTGTGTCATGAATTAGACCATTTGGACGGGGTATTATATATAGATAAAGCATTACCAAATGATGAAGCGGAATAAGGAGGCGTATACATGCGTGTGATATTTATGGGAACACCAAATTTTGCAGTACCTTCTTTGGAGGCATTGTTGCAATATCATGAAGTAGTGCTTGTTGTGACACAGCCAGATAAACCAAAAGGCAGAGGGAAAAAAATGGCATTTTCTCCGATAAAAGAGTGTGCATTGCAACACAATATTCCTATATTGCAACCAGCAAAGGTGCGTGAACCGGAATTTGTGGAAAAATTGCGGGAATATCAACCAGATTTGATTGCAGTAACAGCATTTGGCCAAATATTGACAGAAGATATATTGTCGATACCGAAATATGGCTGTATCAATGTGCATGGTTCTTTGTTGCCAAAATATCGTGGGGCAGCTCCGATGCAATGGGCAATTATAGATGGGGAAACAGTGACAGGTATTACAACTATGTATATGGCAAAAGGTTTGGATAGTGGTGATATGCTGCTCAAAGAAGAAGTGGAAATTACACCAGAAGATACTTTTGCAACGGTACATGACAAAATGGCAGTTGTGGGGGCAAACTTGTTGGTGGAAACATTGCAAAAATTGGAAAATGGTACATTGCAAAGAGAAGAACAAAATCATGATGCAGCAACATATGCCCCCATGTTGACAAAAGAAACAGGACATATTGATTGGAGCAAAACAGCAAAGGAAATTATCAATCTGATAAGAGGGTTAAATCCTGCACCTGCGGCATATGTCATATATGAAAATGAAGTGTTGAAAATATTTAAGGCAGAACAAACAGATATTATAACAGAGAGTCAAAAATGTGGCGAGATTGTTGCTGTTGTGAAAAAAGGTTTTGTGGTAAAATGTGGGGACGGCTGTTTGCTTGTGACAGAAGTGCAGGCAAGAGGTGGTAAAAGAATGAACGCAGATGCATATTTGCGTGGGCATAGTATGGAATTGGGTATCCTTTTACAGTAAATATATATATATTATTGTGTAAAAAAGGAGGCAGAATATGAATTATTGGTTGTATTTGATTATTGTAATGGTGTTGACAGGTATGGTACAGGCAAAAGTGTCATCTACCTACAACAAATATTCAAAAGTGCCAAATAGACGTGGTTTTTCCGGAAGAGAAGTTGCACAACAAATGTTGATGAATGCAGGAATTTTTGATGTGTCTATAGAACGTGTGGCAGGGCATTTGACAGACCATTATGACCCAAGAACAAAAACATTGCGTTTATCTTCTTCTGTGTATGATGGTAGAAGCGTTGCAGCGTTGGGTGTTGCGGCACATGAAACAGGTCATGCGATACAACATGATACAGGATATATTTTTTTGGGTTTGCGTAGTTGGTTGGTACCGATTTCTAATTTGGGTTCCAAATTGGCTTGGCCTTTGATAATTATTGGACTGCTGTTTGGTGGACATTCTAGCAGTACATGGATTGGACTGGGTATATTGTTTTATGCATTGTCTGTATTGTTTACAGTTGTGACACTACCTGTGGAATTTGATGCTTCTGCAAGAGCATTGCGTTTGTTGGAATCACAGTCTTTTTTGGACAGAGATGAAGTGGGTGGTGCAAGAAAAGTGCTTTCTGCCGCAGCAATGACTTATGTGGCAGCCGCAGCAGTTGCAATATTGGAATTGTTGCGTTTGATATCTATATTTGGCAATCATAGCGATGATTAAAAATGAAATCATATGCAAAGGTAAATTTTGCATAAACAAAGAGGATGCTTTGAAAAATTAGAGCATTCTCTTTTATTTTACAAAAATAGTATGAAAAATTTAACAAATGCATTAAGATTTTGTCAGAAAAATGGATTTTATGATGATGGTATGATATACTGATACAAGCAAACCATAAAGCAGGAGGAAAAAAGTGTGCAAGAACTGACTTTTCAATTTAATGATGTGTTAAAAACAGAACACCCTGAGTTAATTCTCAAAGAAGCACAACCGTTTCTAGATTTGATGATGGAGTACCAATGTGCGTTGATGGAAGTAGAAACAAAATTGAATGTACTAAACGAAGAATTTGCATTGAAATATCAGAGAAACCCTTTTGAGTCTATTAAATCTCGTATCAAAGAGCCGTTGAGTATTATCAACAAAATGAAACGAAAAGGTTTTCCGCTATCTGTGGAGGGTATGGAGCAAAATTTATTTGATATTGCTGGTATTCGTGTGATATGCTCTTTTTGCGATGATATTTATGCGATTGCGGAATTGTTGACAAGACAAGATGATATTATACTGGTGGAAGTCAAAGATTATATTAAAAATCCAAAAAAGAATGGATACCGTAGTTTGCATTTGATATTGGACATTCCGATATTTTTGTCATCGGGTAAAAAACATATGAAAGTGGAAGTACAATTTCGTACCATTGCAATGGATTTTTGGGCAAGTTTGGAACATAAATTGAAATATAAAAAAGATGTGGAACATCCAGAAGAAATTGTAGCTGAGTTGCGAGAGTGTGCAGATGTGATTTCGGCTATGGATTGTCGTATGCAGGAAATTAGAAATAAAATTGAAGGAAATATATAAAAAGTTTTTTATAAAATTAAAAAAAGAGGATACTTTGTAAAATCAAGGTATCCTCTTTTTTGTGTGGATTTATGGAAGATTTTGAAAGGAAATGCTGTATAAAAAAAGGAATACTACGACAGCCTTTGACAGATTATGCACAAAAGAAATGTTATATTTCAAGAAACGGCTAGTATGCTGAGAAATTTCAGAAAAGTGTAATGAGGAGGAAGTATATGCGGTATTATTTTGATGGCGACAGCAATTTATATGGATATGAAACGAAACAGCTTTCGTTTCCCGCAAAAGTAAAACAGATGGGGGCGATAGACAACCGCATCAAAATTTATATGGAGGATTATGTCTATACATATTTATACCAGTATGGTAGAAGCGGCGGTAATACGGAAAAAGTAGCAGCTTTGGTCGGTCGATATATGAAAATAGAGGAACAAGATGTGTTGCTGATTTGTGGGGCAATACAAGGAAAATATGCTGTGCAAGAAAATGGCATGCTTATGTTTGGTGCTGAAACTTGGGAGTATATTGGCAATCAGATGGAAACCTATTTTCATGGTATGGCTTTGGTGGGGTGGGTGCATTGTCAGCCCGGTTTTGGTTCGTTTTTAATGGCCAAAGATGAAGTGTTTCATAAAAATTATTTTCAGGAGCATTGGCAAGTGCTGTTTGTGCTGGATAGTGTGGACAAAATGGATACATTTTATTTGTACAATGAAGAACAATCGGCTTTGCAACAAGCAAGAGGATATTTTATTTATTATGAAAAAAACGAGGAAATGCAAGAATATATGCTGGAACACAGCATGATAAAGCCAAAAGAAGAAGAACCAGAACAAAAACAACAGAAAACATCACAAAAAACAACACCACAAGAAACAACACCACAAGAAGAAAACAGACGACCAACTCCGGAAGAACGTATGGATGCTGCACAGGAAATTCGACGTGTATTACAGCGAAGAGCAAAAGAGGTGGAACAGACAAAAAAAGGCAGATATACAATGTTGACAAGTATGAGTTGTATGTTGTGTTTGATTTGTGTTTGTATGGGGTATGCATTATGGAATAATGTACAAAGAGTACAAAATTTGGAAAGCGAAATGGCGATGGTGCAAAACTCATATGTGGATTTGGCAGAAAGTATACAAACACAAGCAGCTTTTGCAGAACAAACACCAAAAGAAGATAATACAAAAGTGGAGGAGATAGAACAGACAAAACAAACAGAGAAAACAAAAACAGAACATGGATATGCACAGAAAATACATATTGTGGAAGAAGGAGAAACATTGGGCAGTATTAGCCAAAAATATTATGGAACAACACAAAATGTGGATAAAATCATGAATGCCAATGATATGGCTGATGCAAATTTGATATTTTGTGGACAAGAATTGCAAATACCAAATTGAAAAAATATGTGCTGGAAAAGAAGAAAAGGGTATTCTTTGTGAAATCAAAGAATACCCTTTTTTGATGAGATAAAAATATGATATTTTAAGGGATTTTGAATTTTACATGTATGACTTTGCCAATGATGTGGATATGATCCAATTCCGCAGAAGTGAATACCATAGGTTCATATGCATTATTTTCAGATTGCAATATGATGATATTTCCTTTTTTTAATACACGTTTGAGTACTGCACTTTCATTGTCAATGATGACAACCGCAATGTCACCAGAAGCAACATCATCTTGTTTGCGGACAAACACCAAATCCCCGTGATGGATACGAGCGTTTATCATACTATCGCCTTGCACACGTAGATAAAAATATTCATGTGATGGACTGATTTCAGAGGCATCTACGACTTCATAACCCTCTATGTTTTCTATGGCAAGTGCGGGAGAACCAGCATGGACGGCACCAAGTATGGGAATACGCACGGAATTTTGTACAGAAAATGTAGAGGCGGGAAGATAACCACAAGTGACCATCAATGTTTCATAAGAAACGGAAGGGCCTGCAATGGATTTTAATAAATCTGGAGAGGGAGGACGGTCTAAACGCAAATTGAGGTATTTGGAAAGATAAGTGCGGTTAAAGCCTGTGCGTTCTGCAAATTCTGTGGTTGTGCAACCTTGCATGAGTTGTTCTAATTGTTGTTTGAATAAAACTTTTTCAAACATGATAAAAACCTCCTTTCTAAAAGATTTTATATGGATTTAGTATAACAAATCGTGATATAAATTACAATTATATGTGAAAAAAATTGACATATGAAATGTTGTGTGTTATATTGTGAAAAAATAAAGAAAAAACATTATCAAATTGTGATGTAATTTTGTGTAAGAGAGGAGAGAGGAATACAATGGAAAAATGTATGGAGTTACAGAAAAAGGAAATCAAAAAAAAATTGGTGGATTGGGGGGCAACATTGGCTTTTTGTAGCAAGCAACAGGAACAAATGAAAAAATTGATGCGATTAAAAGAAGAAGCACAACAAATACAAAAAGATTTGCAAGAATATCCCTTACATATGCACCATATTGTCAAAGGGTATGAAATGAACATGGAATATTTACAACAAGAAATCATAGAGCGTATAGAGCGAAAAAATGAAATAGACCGTTTGGTTTCTATGTTGTCGATAGAAGAACAAGAGTTTTTACATTTACGGTATGAAAAAGGGTATGGGTATGATTATATTGCTTTGAAATTACATATGGGACGTTCTACTTGTTTTCGGATACATGATAAAATATTACAAGTTTTGGTAGAAAAAAGTATGAAAAAAAATTACAAAAAGTGTGAAAAACATTAACAAAAATATGTTGGGACGAAATGAGAGTTTTCATGATGCATGATGTGATTTGTAAGGAGGTGGAAAGAAAAAACAAAATATGTCACAAAGGAGGGGAGGAAGTGAAAAAGTTATCCAAAAAAGAGGCGTTGTTTTGTAAATATTACAAAGATGGGGTTTTGGCAGAAGATGCTGCGGAAATGGCAGGGTATCAACGTAGGGGGTATGGCAATGTGTTGCTACAAAGAGAACATATACAAGCGGTTTTGCAAAAAACAGAACCATCTGCTGATGATGAGATATTGATGTTTTTGCAAAAAACAATGCGGGGAGAAAATGGTGCCGAAGATATTAAAACCAGAATAAAAGCTGCTGAATTGTTGACAAAACAAAGAGGGTTTTTGATACCACAAGAAGATGGTGGTGTTTTGATTGTGGATGATATTGGAAAGGGCGAAACAAAATGAGGAAAAAAATAGAACTTTCCACAGTGATGGGTAAAGCATTTTATGATGTGCATAGAGATATTTGGGAACAAAAACATACCCATTACTGGTGTAAAGGCGGCAGAGGCAGCGGAAAATCCTCTTTTATATCATTGGAAATTGTATTGGGCATGATGGCTGATAGTGATGCACAAGCGGTGGTATTGCGAAAAGTTGCAAAAAATTTGCGTGGCAGTGTGATGGAACAGTTGTTATGGGCGATACAAAGTTTGGGTGTTTCTGCACAGTGGGAAAGCAAATTGGAACCATTGGAATTGATATACAAAAAAACAGGACAGAAAATTGTATTTAAAGGTGCGGATAATCCTAGAAAAATGAAATCTACAAAATTTCGTAACGGATACCCAAAATATATCTGGTATGAAGAGGTGGATGAGTTTGGTGGTATGCAGGAGATACGCAATATCAATCAAAGTTTGATGAGAGGCGGAAAAGATTTTGTTGTGTTTTATTCTTTTAATCCACCGAAAAGTCACAATAGTTGGGTGAATGAAGTGGTGAGAGAAAAAAGAGAAGATACTTTGGTACATCATAGTACTTATTTGTCGATGCCGAAAGAATGGTTGGGAGAACAGTTTTTCTGGGAAGCAGAATATATGAAAAAGAAACATCGAAAAAGCTATTGCCATGAATATTTGGGGGAAGTGGTTGGTTTTGGAGGGGAAGTGTTTGGCAATGTGACAATGAGAGAAATTACACAACAGGAGTTGGAAATGTTTGACCATATTGCAAGAGGTTTGGACTGGGGATATGCGGTTGACCCATTACATTATACGGTGAATCATTATGATAGTACAAGAAGGCGGTTGTATATATTTTTTGAAATACAGGAAATACGTATGAGCAATCGTGTGCTGGCAGAAAAGATTAAGGCGGAAAATAAACAAAATGATAGTATTGTTTGCGATAGTGCAGAGCCAAAGTCGATTGCAGAATTGCGAGAATATGGATTGCAGGCAATGGGAGCAAAAAAAGGGGCAGATAGTGTTTCTTATGGCATTAAATGGTTACAGGATTTGGAGGAGATTGTGATTGACCCTGTGCGATGCCCAAAAACGGCAAAAGAGTTTGTTAATTATAGTTTGGAAGAAGATGGAAATGGTGGTTGGCGGGCATATTTTCCAGATAAAAATAATCACAGTATTGATGCAGTAAGGTATAGCAGAGAAAGAGATATGCAGCCGTTGCAGATATGGTAGAAAGGAGGAAAAATGTTGTATTTGACAGAAACAGAATTGGCAGAAGCAAAACAGATGGCAGAACAAAATCAAAGCAAAAGCAAGTTTTTGGAATGGATATTGCAACAACATGCAATGGGTGAAAAAAAGCAGAGAATGCAAGAGGGACAACGGTATTTTTTGTGTGAACATGATATTTTGCGGAGAGATTTTCGACAAAAAGAAGTGTCTGAAACAAAAGATGGTAAAGAGGAATTGAAAAAATTCTATAATCCAAACCGTAGCAACCACAAAAATGTTAATCCGTTTCATCATACATTGGTGATGCAAAAAGCGGCGTATTTGGTGGGGCGTGAGCCGACTGTGACGATAAAGGGGCACAATGAAATGTTTGAAAAAGAAATTACTGATTTTTGTGGTGAAACATTTAACCGCTTGTTGTATCGCTGGGTTGTGGAAGCTTCAAATAGTGGTGTGTCATATTTGCATATTTATTATGACACAGATGGTGATATTGCGATGGATTTTGTACCAGCGGAAGAGTTGATTGTGTTTTATGATGAAAAAAAAAGAACAGAAATGACAGATGTTATACGATATTACGACAGAAGTGTTTGGGAACTTGGTAAGCGGCAAACAAGACGTTGTGTGGAATGGTGGACAAAAGAAGATGTGACTTATTTTCAAGAAAATAAAAACGGTGGATTTGTGGAAGAACAAAAAACACCACATTGGATTGTCACAAAAGCAGAAGATGGAGAAGAAGTGGAACGCATTGCACATAATTGGGGAAGAGTGCCTTTCATTGCACTGCAAAATAATGCAGAGGAAACAACAGATTTGGAACCGATTAAAGGGTTGATAGATGCTTATGATTTGTTGAGCAGTGAGGGGACAAATAATTTGTTGGATTTGGTGGAGTTGTATTGGGTTTTGCAAGGATATGGCGGAGAAGCAGCAAATACGGTGACAAAAAAATTGCAGATTAACAAAGCAGTTCATATTAGCGACAGCAGTGGACATATTGAAGCAAAACAGGTGGAATTGCCTATGGAAAGTCGTATGGCTTGGTTGAAATTGCTGCGAAAGGATATTTTTCATTTTGGTATGGGTGTGGATACAGACAGCGAAAACTGGGGAAAAGCACCAAGCGGTATTGCGTTGCAGTTTCAGTATGCGATGTTTTATTTGAAAGTCAATGGTATGATGCCTGAAATTCGCAGTGCGATGAAACAGATGTTTCGTTTTTTGGTGGAACATTGGAATCGTTGTGATGGGGGTAACAGAAATTGGAAAGATATTCAAATTACATTGAATACAAGTGGTATTACAGATGAATGGCAAACGGTACAGATGATACAAGCGTCAAAAGGCTTGGTGAGCGAAAAAACATTGTTGGGCAAACACCCTTTTGTGGAAGATGTGAATTTTGAAATGGAACAACTGTATTTGGAACGAAAGGAGAACGTGGAACAAGTATGAAAAAAGAATTGGAAAACTGGTTGGCAGATTTGGCAAAAAAAACAACCAAAAACAGCAGAAGAAGCAGAAGCATTTTTTTTGGAATGGGAAGAGGATAATCGAAAGCTGACAGAACAAAAAACGATGGCAGAACAAGCATTGCAACAAGCAAAATTGGTTGCAGCGGCAGAAAAAGCAGTTTTGGAGGCAGGCGGTAAAAATGCAAAAGCCATATTGGCACTGGCAGATTGGGAAGATTTGAATTTGGACAAAAAAGGTAATGTGCAAGGGCTGGATTTGGAAAGTATCAAAGAAGAAGTACCTTATTTGTTTACAGAAAAAGAAGAAAAAATGGTGGGCACGGGTTTTCGCAAAACAGGTGGCAGAAAAAAAGAAAATATCAGCGAAACATTCAAACAAGCATTGAGAAGATAAGGGGGATTTTGAAATATGAGTATCAATACATTGGAATATGCAGCAATTTTTATGCAGGAACTGGACAGTCAGATGGTGGAGTGCTCTACCACAGGTTGGATGGAAGATAATGGTAAACAAGTGCAGTACAGCGGTGGGGCAGAAGTGAAAATTCCCAAAATGGAAATGAGTGGTTTGGGAAATTATGACAGAGATAGTGGTTTTGCAACCGGAAATGTGACGGTTAATTATGAAACAAAGAAAATGACACAAGACAGGGGTAGAGCATTTCAGGTGGATGCAATGGACGTGGATGAAACCAATTTTGCAGCAGTTGCAGGTAATGTGATGGGAGAGTTTCAGAGAACAAAAGTGATTCCAGAGATTGATGCATATCGTTATAGCAAAATTGTGGAATTGGCTACTGCAAAAAGCAAAAAGAAAACATATGCACCTGCAAAAGATACTATATTGGAAACACTACTGGCAGATTTGACAGAAGTGCGTGACAAAGTGGGTGATGGAGAAGATATTGTGATTACGATGTCGGCAAAAACAGCCGGTATGCTGGATTTGGCAAAAGGGAA
Organism: uncultured bacterium; assembly: GCA_905214825.1. GTDB lineage: Bacteria > Bacillota > Clostridia > Lachnospirales > Anaerotignaceae > Anaerotignum. Next base: position 12,986 of record CAJMNV010000019.1, read on the forward strand.
TACACAAGTTATTCAAAGTGGAGAGTTTGCACAAGGTAATGTGACGCTGAAAGTGAAAGAAATTGATCATTGTCCGATTATTCGTGTACCTTCTGTGCGTTTTCAATCAAAGTATGAATTTTATGATGGTGTGACAGGTGGTAAAGAAAACGGTGGCTTTGTGGCTGCAAGTGATGCAAAAGAAATTAACTGGATTATTGCTGTGCGTCATGCACCGATTGCGGTTTCCAAAACAGATGTGACACGTATTTTTGACCCGATGACAAACCAAAATGCAAATGCTTGGAAAATTGATTACAGAAAATATCATGATATTTGGATTACAGATAATGGTATGGAAGGGATTTTGGTTAGTGTCAATGATGGGGCGTGAGCAATGTGAATTTAGAAGAAAAGATATTGCAAAAAATGCAGGCGTTACGAAAAGATGCAGAACAAATATACCTTGCATTTGCGGCAAAAAGAAGTTTGGAAATGGCTTTTGCATACTGTAATAGAAAAGAATTGCCAGAAGATGTGATTGGTGTATGTGTGGATATGGGATTGCAGTTGTATGATGCGGGGCGGTGTGAAGAGATACAGAAAATACAAACAGGGAATGTTTCTGTGACGTTTACACAACAGACAGAATTACAACAAAAATGGAAAGAAGAATTGCAACGTTTTCGGGAGGTGCATTGGTGATGGGAACATGGCAACGTATAAAAAATGCTGTGGAAAAACAGATGACGGATAAATGCATTTTTACAGATATGCAAGAACAGACAACTGCATGGGGAGAAACCAAAATAATACCAAAACAGCAAATGGAAACGATATGTAAACTGATTAACCAAAAACAAAATATGGAAAAAAAAGATTTGATTTGGGAAAATCAAAAAAAAGGCGTGTTGTTGTATCCTGCAGATATGACAATACCACAAGGTAGTTTGGTGATGATAGAAAAACAATCTGGCGTGGTTTATACAGGAAAAATTGGTGGAAGTGTATCATTTTGTACACACAAAGAAGCACAATGGCAGGAAACGGAAGTGTTTGGTTGAAAGAGGGTGTGCAAAAGAAGTGGATATGGAACAAATGAGCATGCAAAATTTATTGAAACAAGCAGTTTGCAAAGCATTATATCAAACGTTTGCAATACCGATTTATATGGAAGAAGTGCCACAAAAAGCAAAAATCCCATGTTTTTGTGTGACGGTGAAAGAAACAAAAAAACAACCGCTTTTGGGCAGGCGGTTTTGGGTGGATAGTTGTGTTTGTGTGGAATATCGAGCAGATATTCCAAAACAACAAAATGTCTCAGATGTGGCAGAAAGATTGTATGATGTATTATGGTTTGTGGAAGATACAGAACGTTTTCAAGGAAAAAACATGACACATCAAAAAACAGAATATGGTTTGCAGTTTGATGTGTGGTATGGATATGGCTTGGTATGGCAAGAAGATGATGTGTTGATGGGGCATTTGGCTTATAGAGGAGGTACAGAATTTGCAGAAGAAAACAACATTTGAAAAAACACAATTTTTGCAGAGCAAAACATGGGAATATTCTCGTGATTTGACAGATGCAGTGTTGGAGGACAACAAACAATATACAAAAGAAGAAGCAAAAGAAGAAATTAAAACATATTTGAACAGAAAACAAAAAGGAGGTTTTTGATATGGCATTGGGTGGCGGTACATTTACAGTACAAAACAAAGTATTACCAGGAGCGTATATCAATTTTGTTTCAAGACCAAGAGCGATGGGCAATTTGGGTGAAAGAGGGGTTGTGTGTGTAGGCTTGGAGCTGGATTGGGGACAAGCAGAAATGATGACCGTAGAGGCAAGCGATTTTCAAACAAATGCGATGGAATGGTTTGGTTATGATTATACAGCGGAAAAAATGAAAAATATTCGTGAGTTGTTTATGGGGGCGAAAACAGCAAAGATTTTCCGTTTGAACAATGGCACAAAGGCAACTGCAACGATTGGCGGATTGACAGTGACAGCAAAATATGGCGGTTTGCGTGGCAATGATATTCGTGTGGTTGTGGCAAATGCTGTGGATGGAAAAGGGAAATTTGATGTTGCGACATGGATTGGTACAGAACAGGTGGATATACAGACTGTGACAAAAATAGAAGAATTACAACCAAACAAATTTGTGACATTTGGTGGTACAGGTACTTTGACTGTTACAGCGGCAACATCTTTGACAAACGGAACAACAGAATCCACAGATGGTGGTGCGTATACAAAATTTTTGGCTGCCGCAGAAGCAGAAACATTCCATGCTTTGGTGTATGGTGGTACAGATGAAGTGACAAAAAAATTGTTTGTAAGCTTTACAAAAAGATTGCGTGAAGAAGAAGGGATTAAGTTTGTAACGGTATTACATGATTATGCAACTGCCGATTATGAGGGCGTGGTTTCTGTGGGAACGGCAAAAGAATTGGTGTACTGGGTTGGTGGTATGCAGGCAGGTGCCGCAGTGAATGAAAGTTTGACAAACCGCAAATATGATGGGGAATATGTGATTTCTGCAAAAGATACCAAAAGCAATTTTATCAAAGGGATACAAGAGGGAAAATTCTTGTTTTATGATGATGGCGATGAGGTGCGTGTGCTGCGAGATATTAACAGTTTTACATCGTTTGTGGCAGAGAAGAACAGCGATTTTTCTTCTAACCGTGTGGTACGTGTGTTAGATGGTATTGCAAATGATGTGGCAAGAATATTTGGGCAATATTATTTGGGCAAACGCAGCAACAATGCAGATGGCAGAAATTTGTTTAAAGCAGAGTTGATTGCTTATCATGAGCAGTTGCAACAGATTGAAGCGATTGAAAACTTTAAGGCGGAAGATATTACTGTGATGCAGGGAAAAGAAAAACAAGATGTTGTTGTGTTTGAAGCAGTGCAGCCAACGGATGCAATGGAAAAATTGTATATGCAAGTTGAAGTGGTGTAAATGGTGTAAATAAAGGAGGAAAAGCATGGGATATTTAAGAGCAAAAGATACCATAGATGGTGCGATGGGGACTTGTTATGCAAGGATTGATGGAGAACGTCATGAGTTGATGCAAGTGAAAAATGTGACTGCAAAAGTCAAAAAAACAAAAACAGAAATTCCGATTTTGGGTTTGACAGGCAAACAACACAAAAGTGGTGGCTGGGAAGGTACTGGCAAAATGACTGTGTATTATGTTTCCAGTTTGTTCCGTGAGGTGATGTTGCAATATATGAAAGATGGTATTGATACTTATTTTGAGCTGATGGTGACAAATGAAGACCCAACAGGTGCAACCGGTAAACAAACCGTATTGCTCAAAGATGTGAATATCAATGAAATGGTGTTGACGAAATTAGATGTGGAACAATTTTCATTGGAAGAAGAACTTTCTTTTACATTTAGTGACGCAGATTTGTTGGATAAATTTGATAAGTTGTCATAAAAAGGAGGCAGGGTATGCAACAGGCGTTTTATAAACAACAGGCAATGCCTTTTCGGGAAGAAGAGTATGATATTTCAAAACGGTTTCAAAAAGATGGCACACCCTTATTATGGCGGTTGAAGGCGATGAGTCAACTGGAAAATGAGGAGATTTGGAAGAAAAGCGGACAAAATCCAAAACAATATGAAAGAATGGCTTTGGCAGCGTCTGTGGTGTACCCTGATTTGAAACAAGCAGATTTACAAGATAGTTACCATGCCATAGGTGCAGAAAGTTTGCTTTCTAAAATGCTTTTGGCAGGAGAATGGGAAGTGCTGCAAGAAGCGGCAGAAGATGTGAACCGATAAGACAGGAGGAAGCATGTGTACAGATTTTATTTGAAACAAGGGCAAACACAATTTTTATTTCCTGTGACACCTGCAAAATTGGAAGTGAAAACGGATAATCAAAATGAAACGGTTTCCATACTGAATGTAGGACAAGTGAATATTTTGAAAGGGAGAGGATTAGAGGAAATACGCTTTACAGCGTTATTTCCCAATCGCCCCTATGGATTTGTGCAGACACAAAATCAGTGGAAAGACCCAAGCTATTATATACAAATATTGCAAACATTTCAAGAAGCGAAATTGCCAGTACAGTTGACGGTGTTTCGACAAATTGCAGATGGTTCTTTATTGTTTTCGGATAATCGAGAGATGGCTTTGGAACAGTGTACCATGACAGAAAAAGGCGGTGAGCAGGGGGATATTTGGGTGGATATTGTATTGAAAGAATACAGACGCTCTCAAAGTATTGCTTACAAACCTTTGCCGCAAAATGCGGGAAATGCCAATCATGCAGTGCAACAAAATGTACAAAGACCAGCAAAAACACCAGCAAAAACATATGTGGTGCAAAAAGGTGACAGCCTTTGGAAAATTGCAAAAAAAGAGTTGGGTAACGGCAGTAAATACAGAGAGATTGCAAAAAAAAATAATATTCAAAATCCATCGTTGATTTATCCCGGTCAGGTGTTGCAACTGTGAGGGGGAATGTGGTATGGAATTGAAATTGCTTTTGGAACATAATGGTACGATATATGATGCTTCTCCGATTGTGTTGGAAGGGGTAAGATTGGAACAAAGCGTTTTGATGGAAGCCGGAAAGTTGATGTTTGCTGTGAAACGTGATGGCATTATCAATTTTGTGGAAGGCGATAAAGTGCAGTTTGCAGTAAATGGTATTGTGCGGTTTTGTGGTTTTGTGATGAAAAAAGAAAGAACAGATGCACAAATGATTACAGTGACGGCATATGATATGTTGTTTTATTTGGCAAAGAATAAAGGTACATATGTGTATTGGGATAAAACGGCAAAAGATGTGGTGGCGATGATTGCAGGAGAATATGGTTTGCCAACAGGTACATTACAAGATACTGTCTGGAAGATACCACAAAGAATTGAACAAGGGCAAACGCTTTTGGATATGATACAAGCAGCATTGACATTGACACAACATGCAACGGGAAAAGAATATTTTTTGTATGATAGTGGCGGTTTGCTGGTGCTCAAAGAAAGACAAACATTGGTGACACAATATATGTTGCGATGTGATGGTAGCATACAAGGGTATCATTATGTAACGGATTTGACAAATGGGACTTATAACGAAGTGCGATTGTATCAAGCCGCAAGAAAAGAAGTGGAACATTTGGCTTGGGAAACAAAACAACCAGATAAAATCAAAGAATGGGGCAAACTTGGGTATTATGCACATGTGTCGGTAGCACTGAATGAGGCACAGCTCAAAGAAATGGCAGAAAGTATATTGAAACAAAATGGGCATGTACAGAAGACGTTGGTTGTGGATAATTGCAACGGAGATGTTTATATATCTGCTGGACAGAGTGTGTATTTGGAAATTCCGGATTTGGCAGAGATTGGTATTACAAAAACTGTTTTGGTGGAAAAAAGTGTACATATATTTCGAGAGGGAATGCATCAAACAAAACTATATATTAGAGTGGAGGAATAAAAATATGGGAGAAATGCATTGGTTTTTTCAAGAAAATAATCATTTGCCACAAAATGAAAACGTGTTTGTTTCTGAGCGTTTTACAGAAAAAGGAAAACCTATTGATTGGGAGATAAGAGCAGTGTCTGCGGCAGAGTTGCAACAGATAGATGATGCAGATGGTGTGTGTGCGGCAGCTGTGGTGTTTCCGAATTTAAAAGAAAAAGAGCTTTTGGAAAGTTATCAAGCAGATGATGAAAAAATGCTTTTGAAAAAAATGCTCACACCCGTAGAGTATTACAGGCTTTTGGTGGCAAGCAAAATATTGAATGGATACCAAGAACGAAAACAACAAATCAAAGAAAAAGCAAAAAACTGATTGTGGGGGGCGTAGATGAGGCGGATTATGCTTGCTATGCCCTCCGTCAATATGGTATTCGTCCGAAAGAATGGCTGCATATGGATTTGACAGAAAAAATGTTTGTTTGTGCTACTATTGATTTGGAATTGGAACAAAAGAAACAAATGTTGGAGGAGTGATGGTATGGGGGAAATTTGGTGGTTGTGGTCAGCAGTTTGGTTGGGGTTACCATTGATAAAAACAAAATCATCTGTATTATGGCAGATGCCAAAAAGTAATAAAGCAAGATTTACAGAAAATATAGAGAAATATACAGAAGATGAAAAAAATGTACAATATACAAGCAAACAAATGATGCCAAAAGAGAAAAATTTTTTTAATGCAACAAAAGATGGTACAGAAAAACAGCAAAAAACAAGTGTTGGAAATAAAAAGGATATTGAGAAAGACAAAGCTGAAAAAACAGGGTTGATGCAACAAGTGTTTCTTGAAAAAGGGCAAATGGAAAAAGACAAGTGGATACAGCCAGTATTGGTTAAGAAAGAGCAAGAAGAAAATGGTAAGAGAATACAACAAGTATTTGTTGAAAAAGGGCAAATGGAAAAAGACAAGTGGATACAGCCAGTATTGGTTAAGAA
>CAJMNV010000020.1 GCA_905214825.1 uncultured bacterium
ACAAAAACGGAAACCGAAAAAGAAACTGCATTTCCAGCAACTTATACAATACCAAATGGCTGGGTAAAATCTGAGGAATATTCTACAAATAAAAAATTTTTCTATATAGAAGAAGGAAATGAAGATACAACATCATCTGTACCTAACAATATTTCTATCAATATTGGAAAAAACCGATATTCTACAGATGAACATCCCACTTTTCGTGACGCTATTGTTCAGCAGCTTTTGCAACAGCTAGATGGTGTCAAAGCGACATTAGACGGAAGTGGTACATACACTGAACAAGGTTATCCTGTTTATATTTTTACAATTACGGAAAACGAAACAAATATTGTCACACAACAATATTATATTGTAGATGATTATCGTTATTGCTTAATTCATTTGACCAATTATACAGGGGCAGAAAGTGCAAACGAGGCAGCCAAAACAATAGTAGACAGCTTTATTTGGGCTGATGCAGACGAAACATAAAAACAGTAAATCAAAAAAGATTTACTGTTTTTTATTTCACTTTTTATATTATATGCCAAAATGAATGATAAACTTATGTTCTATGTCTGTTCTTTCAAACAACACCTTACACATTGATAATTCTGTGATTCATATGCATCCTAACGTTCTCCCAAATGGTTGCTGTATCCATAATACCATAATACCAAATTCATGCTTTGCCATATCAAATATCACCAATCTTTTTATTCCTTTGATAATGCAATCAATTCTTGTTTTGTATATTCATGATAACGATACTTTCTGTACATAGATGAAGTGGTATCAGGTATTTTTTTCATAACTTGTTGTAAATCAATTTCTTCTGGAAACGGTATGATATTTCCATCAGCATCTTCACTTTTATGTACACAAAAAATAAATTGTCTATTTTCCCAATCTATATCAAATGAAGTTATCACATCTAATACATTCACATCAAAAAAAATATCTGCATCTTCAATAAATTTTTCATATATAAATTCAAAAAGTGCTTCTTTGCTTATTTTAATTACTCTCATATGTTCTTCGCTTATCATATGTTTTTTCATCATAACACTCCATTTTTATATTGCTTTTTGCTTTTAATTATATAGAAAAAACAATAATACTGCAATCTAAATTGGTAACACATAACTGAAAATATGGATTCATTTGTACTATCATACTTTTGTACAAAATGCTACAGATGAATTTAGATGATTTTGTTTTGCAAAAAAAACTGTTGACATATCAAAGACATATGTTTATAATAAAAGAAATATTTTGTAAAACAATCAAACGACAGAGAGGGTTTTTGACATGCAGAATTTCTTTTTTGATTTGAAACTGCATATGGATATGATGATGAGCATGGGCATGATGATGTCTATGCTTTTCGTGATGTGCATAAAACTTTCGCAATCGTTCTGAGACTATCAAAAAACGGTAACGTAAAACGGCTCGAAGGATGCGAGCCGTTTTTTGTTTTAAAAAATGAGAAAGCAACGGCTCTCCTTTGCAGTCAATATGAAAAAAGGAGTGTAGAAAAAATGCCTATTATTATCAGAGAAGATTTGCCTGCATATCAGGTATTGCAGCAAGAAAACATTTTTGTAGTCACACCACATCGTGCGGTACATCAAGATATACGCCCTTTGCGTATTGCGATACTGAATTTGATGCCCAATAAAACAGAAACAGAAGTGCAGCTGATGCGTCTACTTTCCAATACGCCTTTACAGGTGGAAATAGAACTTTTACAAATGAAAAGCCATCATACAAAAAATACATCTGCGGCATATCTGGATTCCTTTTACAAGACATTCGATGCTATAAAAGATAAAAAATTCGATGGCATGATTATAACAGGTGCTCCCATCGAAAACTATGCATTTGAAGATGTGGACTTTTGGGAGGAATTATGCGAAATACTGGAATGGGAAAAAAGTCATGTTTTCAGTGTATTACATATTTGCTGGGGTGCACAGGCAGCACTACATTATTTTTACGATATTCCAAAATATATTTTACCAGAAAAGAAATTTGGTATTTATTCTCATATTGTAGAAAAGAAAGACCATATTCTGATGAGAGGATTTGATGATATATTTTATTGCCCACACTCTCGGCATACAGAAGTACGCACAGAAGATATTCAAAAAGTACAAGATTTGGAAATTTTGGCACAGTCTACGGATGCAGGACCACATATCATTGCAGACAAGTCTGGTAGACGTATTTTCATTACAGGACATTTTGAATATGATGCCAATTCTTTGGCAAAAGAATATCATCGGGATTTGGAGAAAGGATTGCCCATACAAATACCTTTTCACTATTTCCCACAAGATGACCCCAGCCAAACACCGCCCATGTGTTGGAAAACACATGCAAATCAATTTTATTCTAATTGGCTGAACTATTTTGTATATCAAGAAACCCCTTACAATATTGATGAAATTAGTGAATAATCGAAAGGAGCAAAAAACATGAAACAGTTACATCCAGAAACAAAATGCGTGCAAGCAGGTTACACACCCAAAAACGGCGAAAGCCGCATGATACCCATTGTACAAAGTACAACGTTCAAATACGATACCAGCGAAGAAATGGGAAAACTCTTTGACCTAGAAGCAGATGGATATTTTTATACACGTCTGCAAAACCCCACAAGCGATTATGTAGCGGCAAAAATTTGTGAGCTAGAAGGTGGTACAGCCGCTATGCTTACATCATCTGGGCAAGCAGCAACATTCTTTTCTGTATTTAACATCTGCGGTGCTGGCGACCACCTCATATCTTCTGCCGCTATTTATGGTGGCACATACAATTTATTTGCTGTCACAATGAAAAAAATGGGGATTTCTGTGACTTTTGTAGACCCTGACTGTACAGATGCAGAATTAGAAGCTGCTTTTCTTCCCAATACAAAACTTGTATTTGGCGAAACCATTGCAAACCCTGCTTTAACCATTTTGGATATTGAACGTTTTGCAAAAGCAGCCCACGACCATGGTGTACCATTGATTATTGATAATACATTTGCAACACCCATCAACTGTCGTCCTTTTGAATGGGGTGCTGATATTGTTATCCATTCCACAACAAAATATATGGATGGGCATGATGCCACAGTTGGTGGCTGTATTGTGGATTCTGGTAAATTTGATTGGCTGGCTTATGCAGATAAATTTCCTGGACTCACGACACCCGATGCCTCTTATCATGGTATAACTTATGCAGAACGTTTTGGAAAAGAAGGGGCATATATTACAAAAGCCACAGCACAGTTGATGCGTGATTTGGGTGCTGCACCTGCTCCCATGAATGCATATTTGTTGAATTTGGGATTAGAATCTTTGCATTTGAGAATAGAACGTCATTGTGCTAATGCTTTACAAGTTGCAAAATTTTTACAAGCACATGAAAAAATTGCATGGGTCAATTATGCTGGCTTAGAAGGGAATCGCTATTATGAACGTGCAAAAAAATATATGCCCAAAGGTACTTGTGGTGTTGTGACATTTGGTGTGAAAGGTGGTAGAACAGCGGCAGAATCTTTTATGGCATGTTTGCAACATATTATGATTGCAACCCATGTAGCTGATGCACGAACCTGTATTCTCCACCCCGCCTCTTCCACGCATCGCCAAATGACAGATGCAGAACTAACAGCCGCAGGCGTTGGTGCAGATTTGGTACGATTATCTGTAGGAATTGAAAATGCAGAAGATATTATAGATGATTTGCGTCAAGCATTGGAACAATGCTAATGTATTTTATCAATAAAAAAAGAAACTGTATTACACACAGTTTCTTTTTTATTTCAATTTTCAGTATTGCGGCAAGCAGGCATAGAACGGTTTGTCAAAAGCACACGTTCCACACTCCAATAGAAGTTTTCTTCTCCAATAAATGTGTCTAAATCTGTACGACGCATCATTTCCATCGCACAAGAAGGTAAACCGCATATTACAATATCCATACCCTTTTCACGTAAATCAGCAATCAATGCACGCAATGTTTGTGCACAAGAAATATCAATATTTGATACCCCTCTCATAGACAACAAAAGTGTATCACAACCTTCTGTATGTGTAGCAATTTCTGCAATATTCTGTGTGTTTGCAAAAATCATAGGACCTGTGATATAAGCCACTATCGCATTATTATATCTCTTACAAAGTGTTTCATCTGTAACGTGCAAACGCTCCATATCAACACGCTCATAATTGATTTCAATAAATGACAAACGAGAAACCAAGAATATCAAACCAATCACAACACCTACCAAAATAGCAGTCGTTAAGTCAAATACAATGGTTGCAATCATGGTTGCAATAAATTCCAACATAGCCCCTTTGAATTTATGAGAAAACATATAGAAAATGGCATTCCATTCATTCATACGCCATGCAGTCACCATAAGTACCCCAGCTAATGCCGCCAAAGGAATACGAGACATGACAGGTGCCAACAAAAACATAGAAATCAAAAGCCCTATGGCATGAAATACACCTGTCAATCTTGTTTTTGCCCCAGAACGAATGGCAACACTTGTACGTGCAATAGCAGCTGTTGCAGGAATACCACCAAAAAATGGCAAAAGAATATTCCCCACACCTTGTGCAATCAATTCTTGATTGCTGTTTAAACGCACTCCTGTCATCTGTCCTGCACTTGCACCACATAAAAGACTTTCTATCATACCCAAAATGGCAATACTAAACGCTGGTGCAATCAATCCTGTAACTGTGGTAAGGTCTAATGCAGACAGTTTCAAACTATTTTCTGGAAATAGTGTCTGTGGAATTGTTCCCACAACAGCAATATCCAAATTTGCAAATATAGAAACTGCGGTTGCAATGATGATACTCACCAAAGAAGCTGGTACAACAGCATTCCATTTTTTCGGGAAAAATACCATAAATAAAATCACAAATAAACCAATCGCCACAGCAGTGATATTTGGATGAAATCCCAGTTTTCCATAACTGATGAGTTTTGCAACAGCAGTTGTGCCTTCACTTGTCGTACCAAAAAAATTGTCAATCTGTCCCAATGCAATGATGACCGCAATCCCTGTGGTAAATCCTGTGATAACAGGCACAGGAATAAAAGAAGTCAGTTTTCCGAGACGCAGAATACCAGCAAGCAATAACATAATACCAGCAAGCAGTGTCGCAATAAATACACCATCCAATCCATATCCTGCAACCAATGAAGTTAAAATGGCAGCCATAGCACCCGTAGGACCAGAAATCTGATAATACCCACCTGCCAATACACTCATGATCAAACCAGCAATAATCGCAGTAATCAAACCAGCCGCTGCATCTGCACCAGAGCTGACACCAAATGCAAGTGCCAACGGCAATGCAACAGCAGCAACGGTCAAACCTGCCATAATATCCTTCATCAACATGGTGGAGTTGTATCCCTTAAACTCCTGTTTCAATCCTTCTGCGAATACCCGCAGCATAGTAAAGACCCCCTTAAAAACATCATTCCATTTTCCTCTCCTTAGAGAAAATTTGCAATACGACAAAAAAACACCTACCATTGCTCTTGTGTCACTTGATTTTCACAACCTATGTGGCATGTGCGACTTCATCATAACAAAAACCGTAGCTTTTCTCAATGGAAAATCCAAAAAAGAAACAGAGAAAAACATACTGTATCCCATACATATTTTTGTATATTCTGTCGAATATCAAAGCCTTTATTTTCTACTGATTTTCTATGAAAACAAAATATAATCTATAAAATATACACTTTTATTAAAATATATTGAATAGAACATTGGCATTCTTCTTTGCGACATCTGTATAAAAAAAGTGGTATCCCAACGAAAAGATACCACTTTGATTACTTTTGTATATTTAAAAATTAACGTTCTTCACGGAAATAAGCATTTCCCAAATCCGCAGGTGCCATATCTTCTTTTTTATTTTTTCTGGTACTGATGATAACAATCAGTATTGTTGCTGCATACGGCAACATATCAATCAGATATTGGGAAACTTGAATTCCCATGCTTTGCAGACGGAAACCAATGATACTCAAACCACCAAACAACAAACTGCCAATCAGTGCTTTTACAGGGTGCCAAGATGCAAATATCACCAAAGCAACTGCAATCCAACCACGACCTGCAATGATGTTTTCCTGCCACACAGGCACAGTTACCAAAGACATATATGCACCACCCAGACCACACAATGCCCCCCCTATGATAATGTGCACATATTTATACAGTGTCACATTGATACCGGAAGCATCTGCAGAAGCCGCACTCTCACCAACCGCTCGCAAGTTCAATCCTTGTTTTGTACGGAATAGATAAATGGTAGATACAATGACCAAAATATACCCAAAATATACGAATACATCTTGACAGAAAAAAATTTTTCCAATATATGGAATGGAGGATAGTATCGGAATGGGTCTAGGTACAAAAAATTGTTGTATCGAAGATGGAACCAATGTACCCATGATTTTTTGTCCCAAAAAGCTTGCAAACCCTTCCCCAAATATGGTTAAAGTCAAGCCGCATACAATTTGGTTTGCACGCAATGAAACTGTCAAAAATGCATAGAGTAATGCACCAATTCCTCCAGCAACAGCTGCACCTAACATGGCAAATATGGGATTTCCCGTATTTTGTCCCACAATAAAGCCAATGATAGCACCCATAAACATCATACCTTCTACACCCAAATTGGTATTTCCGACTTTTTCTGTGATAATTTCACCCAAAGTTGCAAATATCAAAGGTGTACCAGCAACAATCGCTGCCATCAAAAAATTCAACAGCATTATTTTGCCCCCTTTCCATGTTTATGTAGGGATACTTTGTATTGCAAGAAAAATTCACTTCCCAGTACAAAGAACAATATAATCGCTTGAATCATGTCTGCAACCGCAGCAGGTACACTCATAGAAATCTGTATGTAGCTACTACCTTGTACCAAAATCGCAAATACAGAACAAACAAACAATGTCGCAATGGCATTCAATCCAGAAAGCCATGTAGTTGTAATTGCAGTAAAACCATAGTTTGCAGATAATGCAGATGAAAGTGTTTTTTCCACAGCAGATGCTTGAATCATACCAGTCAAACCACAAAGTCCGCCAGAAAGCAGCATAGAAATAATAATAATACCAGAAATATTCATACCTGCATATTTTGCTGTTTGCACACTTTCGCCCACAACTGAAATTTCAAAGCCTTTTTTTGTATGGTTTATTAAGAGATATACCAAAACTACCAATACCAATGCAATGATCCAACCAATATGCACACCACCTACAGAAGGCAAAACTGCATTTTGTGGAAAATCTGCCACCTTTGGAAAACCTTGTGAATTTGGGTCTTTCCAAGGACCATATTGCAAGTACGTGACAAATTTTATGGCAATATAATTTAACATCAGTGTAAAAATAGTTTCATTCGTTCCCATTTTTGCCTTAAATATTGCAGGAATAAATGCCCATATACCACCAGCAACCATAGCAGCCACCGCCATACAAACAAGCATCAATGGTTGTGGTAAATTTGTAAAGAGAGCAACCGCAGATGCCGCAAAAGCCCCCATCATAATTTGCCCTTCTCCGCCAATGTTCCAAAACTTCATTTTAAATGCTACCAGTATCCCTAATGAAGTAATGATAAGCGGAACCGCTTTTAATACTGTCTGACGCAGACGTGTCACACTCCCCAAAGCACCACTTATCATAGAAGAAAATACCTCAATCGGGTTATAGCCCAAAATGGCAATGACCAATCCGGCAAATACCAAAGAAAGGACAACGGATATGATACGAATGAGAATTACTTTGTTTTTTGGCGTATCTTCTCGTTTAGTAATTTTCAGAAAATTCATGATGTTTCACCTTCCTTTTTTGCCGTACCACCTCCCATCAACAAACCAATATCCTCTTTAGTCATGGTATCCGGATCAACGATACCTCTCATCTGTCCGCCGCAGAATACCATAATTCTGTCACACAATGCCATCAGTACGTCCAAATCTTCCCCAATGAACAATACTCCTACACCATTTTTCTTTTGTTCATTCAGCAAATCATAAATTTTGTAAGATGCCCCAATATCCAAACCACGAGCAGGATAAGCCGTAATCAATATTTTAGGATTAGAATCAATTTCACGTCCCAAAAGCACTTTTTGTATATTCCCACCAGAGAGTTTTTTGATGGGATAATGGATATGTGGTGTGAGAATTTCCAATTCCTCTATCAAACGTTCTGCTTTTTCTGCCGCTTCTTTTCTATGTAGAAAAATACCTTTTTGGTTACGATAATCTTTCAGCATGATATTATGTACCATATCCATAGAGCCTACCAATCCCATACCCAAACGGTCTTCTGGAATAAAGCCCATACGAATACCCAAACGGATAATATCGCCAGGTGATTTTCCAAGAATGTTTTCGTTTTCAAAAAATATACGACCTTTTTCCGCAGGCAAAAGCCCAGCAATGGTTTCACAAATTTCTTTTTGTCCACTACCTGCTACACCTGCTACACCAAGTATTTCACCACCATGCAGTGTAAATGAAATATCTTGTAATGCATGTTTATTTTCTTTTGTAGATACATACAATCCATCTACACGCAAAAGTTCTTCTGATTGTTGGCAAATGGGTTTTTCCAATTCCAAATCCACTTTTTTGCCTACCATCATTTCTACCAAATGATTGACAGCAACATTTTTTGTTTCCACAGTTTCGATAGACTGTCCACGACGCAGTACCGTGATACGATCAGAAATTTCCAAAACTTCATTCAATTTATGGGTTATGATAATAATGGCACAACCCTTTTCTTTCATGTTTCGCAAAATTGTAAAAAGACGCTTAATTTCCTGTGGTGTGAGAACCGCTGTGGGTTCATCCAAAATCAGAATTTTTGCACCACGATACAGTACTTTTATAATTTCCAATGTCTGCTTTTCACCAACAGACATTTGGTACACCTTCTTATCCGGCTTAATGTCCAAACCATATTGGTCACAAATTTTTTGCATATCTTTGGAAAGCTGTTTGCCATGAATCATTCCACCCTTGCTTCCCAGTATCATATTTTCCTTGGCCGAAAGCACTTCCACTAATTTGAAATGTTGATGTATCATACCAATACCCAATGCGATAGAGTCCTTTGGGGAGGCAAATTCTATGGGTTGTCCATAAATAGAAATAGAGCCACTGTCTGGGGTATAAATCCCAGACAGCATGCTCATCAATGTACTTTTCCCTGCACCATTTTCTCCCAATAATGCATGTATCTCACCGTTATACACAGTCAGATTTACATTTTCATTTGCCTTTACGGACCCGAAAGCCTTGGAAATATTTTTCATTTCGATTGCTTTTGTAGGTTCCATCGGTGAGTCACTCCTGTTGTTTGTTCCTTAGTTATTTGTGCCTGCGGCACCTTTTACCAAATAGTCAATGCTCCAAATACCAGCTCTGTCCAAAACTTCGCCTTCTGGAACAACCAAGTTTCCTGCATTGTCATAGATAGGACCTGCGAATACGTCAAATTCTCCTGCTTCCATTTTTGCTTGTACTTCTTCTACCTTTGCTTTTGCCTCAGGACTTACCAAATCGCTCATAGGAGCCAAATCTACATAACCATCTGCCATGTTGCCATAATAGGAAACTGTTTTAAATGTACCATCAATGATGGATTCAATAGTAGGAATGAGGAATTTGTCATGATGCCAAATAGGTGCTGTCAAAAATGCCTTAGGTGCTGCATCGGGGTTTGCCAAGTTATAACCAATAGCATATGCCCCTGCTGCTTCTGCTGCAATCTGAGGTCCGGTAGAGTCACAATGCTGTGCCATTACGTCACAACCTTGTGCCAACAAAGATTCTGCTGCTGCTTTTTCATTTGCAGGGTCATTCCAACTATTGATATAAACAACATTTACTTCTGCATCAGGATTTACAGACTGTACCCCCAATGTAAATGCGTCAATACCAATCAAAACTTCTGTATAAGGATATGCCGCAACATAGCCGATTTTGTTGCTTTTTGTCTGCATACCTGCAATAATACCAGACAAATATCTAGGCTCTTCCATAGCCCCAAAATAATTTGCAAAGTTTGTGTCATTCATTTTGTTACCAGAAAAATGCAAGAATGTTACTTCTGGATGTTCTGCTGACAATTCTTCTAAAGCATCCATATAGCCAAAGCTAGTACCTACGATAATAGAAGCCCCATTGTCAATCATATTCAGTGCATTTGTTTTTACAGCTTGTTTATCTTCCGCTACACTTTCTGCTGTAAGGATTTCTACTTTATCGCCAAAGTATTCTTTTACTGCTTCTGTACCTTGGTTTTGTGCTTGTGTGTAACCACCATCATTTTTAGAGCCAATGTAAATAAAACCTACTGTTGTCACATCTTCTGCTGTTTTTGTAGTTTCTTCACCTTCTGCTGGTGCTTTTTCACCACCGCAACCTGCCAGTGCTGTCATTGTCATAGTTGCTGCCAAAGCCAATGCAGCAAATTTCTTGAATCTTTTCATACATACTCTCCTTTTCCTTTTTCCAATATACATAATGATAAAGTAATGGTAATCTATTGCAACGCCATTTTTGGCGTAACAATCACAAAATAAAAACAATAACACTTTTCTGTTTTTGAATCATCATCACAGAACATTCAATATTTTGTATGTATACTGTTTTTTCTATACAAATATTGTGCAATATCATTATACGATGGTCTTTTTATAAAGTAAATGGTCTTTATAGAATTACCACTTTTTTGTGATAATTGAATAAAAAGAATAGAAAAAAATATTTTCAGATATATTTTTTTTAGATAATACAAATATGATACCAAGTAAAAAATTTTTATAATATAACACCACAAGTAAATATAATTCTATTGGATTTCTTGTTATGTCCATTATGTCTTTCAGTGGTGCAGACCCAGAAATAGAAAAATTTCTTTATAACATTTTCACAAAATTGATCATGTATAAATTAGAAAAGCCAGTGTCAAAATAACGCCGGCTTTTGTTTTATTCCAAAAAATAAAGTATAAAATAAATTGTGTCTATTTTTTATAATATTGATTTAAATGTACACATTACATATAAAGTCATGTTGTCCATTTTTTAAAAGATAATTTTCTGATATTCAAGAAAAGCTCATCGAACCATTTGATTTATATCATTTTCTTTCTATAAAATGTAGACACTCATTATTCACTAAGTAAAATCATCATATATGCCAAAGAAGAACTTTCATTTTTAAAAAATAAATCATTTAATTCCTTAGTTGTGTTTTTATCATGCAACACCGTGCGAGCAATGAATAATATTGCCTCGAATAACATATCTTTTGGATTAGAAACATCTTCCTCACAACTTATAATTGATACAAAACGAATTAAACTATAAATATTACAAAAACTCACATAACCTTTCCATAAATTTTCTTTAGAAGATAAATCAGGAAATTTGCAACTGAAAAAAACAGCTACCATTATATTTTCAAAAAAATACTCTGTATCGCCAAAATTCTTGTAAAAATTTTCTTTATATTTTTTATAGAGTGCTGTATTCCCACAAATAGTTGTATAACCTTGTTCACTTTTTTGAATATTAACCAATAATTTATCCAAAATTTTTTTTTGATATGCTTGCAGCACTTCATTTTGCGATATCATATTGGGGTGTAGGAATGTTTGTAGATTCTGCAAAAGATATTTTTTTACCGTTTCATCTGTTGTTTGCATCAAATTTGCAGATATTTCCACAATATCTTGACTTTCTATGATTGCTTTTGTTTCTATGCACCACTTTTCTGCTCCAACAGCATCTAATGGTAACTTTTGCAAAAAAATTCCCATTAACAAAATACGTTGTCCCATAGAAAAACGTCTATCTTGCAATAAATCAATACATAAAGAGCGTATTTCTTGGAAATAAAGGTAAGGTGAAGATGGTGCAAGCTCTATGACTTTTTGTCGATGTTTTGGCAACTCCCCTAAAACAAAATCAACGCCTTCTGGTAAATTCCATAAAAGCTCTAATACCGCTTCACAGGAAATATTTAAATCATGTTCTTCATAACCAGAATATTCATAACTTTTGTTACGAGGAAATGTTTTACATATTGTAGGTAATATCTCATATCCACATTCCATTTGTAATCTACAAAGACCATCTTCTGTAAATAATGGACAATGATTATTTTTATTACAAAGTATTTCTGCATATAAATTCTCACCTTGCCCATTTTTTATTTTATGTAATCCCTGTTTGATTTGTTGATTTAACTGTTCAGAACCATGCTGGTCTTTCATAGTCAAATAATCTTTTCTATTCATCGTAATTCTCCAACCAGTACAACATGTAAACTTACAATTTTGTGCAGTACATTTGAAGTCATCATAGTATTTTGGACGCAAGCTATAATCGATGTCTATTGTTTTGTAGTTTTTCACTGTTTTTTTATTTGATTTGTTATATGTATTTGCCATAAAATACAACCTTCCCATCTATGTTTTTTATCCAACATCTTTTGTTGTATTGTATCATGCATATATTATTTAATCAATGTGCATTTCCCCAAAAATTTTTTATCTTTTCATCTATAATCATATATTGTCCAAAATCTGAAAAATATGCACTACAACTGGTTTGTAAAAAATGATTGACAAAAAGATAATTGACGTTTAATCTATATTTAGTTACCAATATTTACAAATACTAGGGGTGCTTCATTGCTGAGAAGGTAAATGCCTAACCCTCAACCTGATTTGGATAATGCCAACGAAGGGAAGTAACATTGTGTTTTAGGTGCTTTCCGATGTGAAAGCACTTTTTTATCACGCAGAAAGGAATGGTAGATATGGCTGCAAAAGAAATTCAAAAACTGGCTGAAAACTATTTAGATGAACAAGTAGATGTTTTG
This sequence comes from uncultured bacterium, assembly GCA_905214825.1. Taxonomy (GTDB): domain Bacteria; phylum Bacillota; class Clostridia; order Lachnospirales; family Anaerotignaceae; genus Anaerotignum. The sequence continues at coordinate 12,939 of CAJMNV010000020.1, forward strand.
AAACGTTTTGCAATGATTGATTGTGAATCAAAAGATATAGCAGGCAACCGAAAAGTGGTTGACATTGCTCGTGAAATATTATCTGGTATCAAAGGCATAACGCTGGAAGAAATGTTTTTTGAAGAAACAGGTGTACATTTAATTGCACGCATCAAACCTGAAAATCCTAACGGAAAAATTGTATTAAATGCCCATCTGGATACTGTTTTTCCATCAGGTTTTGCCGAAAAATATCCTCCTTTTGTAGATGATGAAAACTGGCTACATGGTCTTGGTGTAGGAGACTGCAAGGCTGGTTTTGTTGTTCCTGCTTATGCTTTGAAAATTGCTTCTGCACTGGGGATACTTCCCAACAAAGAAATTATTATGATTTACAGTTGTGATGAAGAAATTGGTTCTATCACCGGTAGAGAGGTTTTTGAAAAAGTAGCTGTTGGTGCAGAATGTGCCTATATTTTTGAAAGTGCAGTAAAAACAGAAAATGGCTATGGCGTTGTCAATGAAAGACGTGGTGTGATATTGGGTGAACTGGATATCAAAGGTGTAGAAGCACATGCAGGTGGTGCATATCTAGATGGACATAGTGCAAATAAAGAACTGGCACATAAAATATTGAAACTTTATAGCTTTAATGATTATGATAGACAAATTTATTATAACGCTGCCCCTATCTCTGGTGGTCGTCCCAATGGTGTTGTGGCAGGAGATGCACACATGGGATTTTGCTGTGCAGGTCTTCCCACAAACGATTCTTTTGCAGAAGCACAAGCAAACATTGACTCTTTGGCAAAATACAATGAAGACCCCATATGTGAAACAACCGTAAGCCACAGAATACTATTTCCCGCTTTGGAAAAAAGTGAAATGAGTGTGAAAGCATTTAAAATTGCAAAAAAAGCTGGAGATATTTTGGGTATTACTATGGAAGAAACAGCCGAACCAACAGCCACAGATGCAAACTGGTTTTGCTATTACGGTGTGCCTGCTGTTGATGGCTTTGGACCTGTACAGTATGGTATGCACACCACAGAAGAAAAAGTATACATTCCTACCATACAAGAGAAAACAGCATTATTTGCTGTCATGCTTTCCATTATGGAATAAACATTTATTCAGCACGTGATAAAAGGCAGTATGATTTTTATTCACACTGCCTTTTTTTACTTTTCAATCAAAATATTATTTTCAAACCATTTATATATCCATATCTTCCAATCTACCATGTTTTTCATATCTGGTCACACGTTGTATTTGATTATTTTCATCTACAAACACCACTTTTGGCGGGTTATCTTTGCTTTCCTCTAATGTCATGTGTGCATAACACATAATGATAATTTTATCCCCTTTTTGCACACATCGTGCAGCCGCACCGTTTAAACAAATCATGCCACTGCCTCTTTTTCCTGCAATGGTATATGTTTCAAATCGTTCTCCATTATTCACGTCCACAATCTGTACTTTTTCATACTCTTGTATACCAGAGGCTTCCAACAAATCTTCATCAACTGTAATACTGCCTACATAATCTAACGCTGCCTGTATCACAGTTGCTCTATGAATTTTTCCCTTTAACATATGTAAATACATTTTATGCCTCCTCAAATATGAAATTATCGATCAATCTTGTTTTTCCAATATAAACTGCTATTGCAATCAATACAGAACCTTTCATTTCATGCACAATGTCCATTGTTTTGGCATCTACTGCTTTTACATAATCAATTTTTGCCAAAGGTTCTTTTTCAATATATTGTTGCATTTCCTTGATAATGTTATCTGCTGATTTTTCTCCATCTTCCGCCATTTTTCTGCCCAAAAACACTGCCTGGCTTAATACCAATGCTGCTTGTCTTTCTTTTGCATTTAGATATGTATTTCTGGAGCTTTTTGCAAGCCCATCTGCTTCACGTACAATCGGGCAACTGATAATTTGTATATCAAAATTCAAATCTTGTACCATTTGTTTGATAATCGCAAGTTGTTGTGCATCTTTTTGTCCAAAGTAAGCTTTATCTGGTTGCACAATATGGAACAACTTTGTCACAACAGTACATACCCCTCGAAAATGAATGGGTCTTGTTCTTCCACATAATTCTTTTGTCAATCCATGCATATCCACAAATGAACAAAAGCTTTCTGTATACATTTCACTTGCTTCTGGATTGAAAATGACAGTTGCTCCTGCCACCTCACACAATTTTGCATCTTTTGCCAAATCTCTTGGATAGCTTTCCAAATCTTCATTGGGGCCAAATTGTGTTGGATTTACAAAATCACTTACCACAACTCTATCATTTTCTGCAACGGCTTTGACAATTAAGCTTTTGTGCCCTTCGTGTAAAAAACCCATTGTTGGCACAAGCCCAACAGACAAGCCTTCTTTTTTCCATGCTTTTACAAGTGTTCTGATTTCTTCTATTGTTTTGATAATCTGCATATTACATCTTCCTTTAATACAATTTATTTATCACGTCATCTGCTATTTGAAATGTATGTTCTTGTGCTGGGAATGTTCCTGCTTGCACTTCTTGTATATAATTTGAAAATCCTGCTTTCATTGCAGTTCCAATATCTACAAACTGTTTGACAAACTTCGGTTTGAAATCTGAAAACATTGCCAACATATCTTGATAAACCAAAATCTGTCCATCGCAATCTGCACCTGCACCAATCCCAATCGTTGGAATAGAGATTGCTTCTGAAATGTGTTTTGCAAGTTTTTCAGGCACACATTCCAAAACCAAAGCAAATGCACCTGCCTTTTCTACTGCTTTTGCATCATCCAATAATTTTTGTGCATCTTTTTGTGTTTTTCCCTGCACTTTAAATCCTCCAAAAGCATTGACAGATTGTGGTGTCAATCCAATGTGTGCCATAACAGGAATAGAGGCTTGTGTAATTGCCTGAATCTGTGGGCACATTGTAGCACCACCTTCTAATTTCACAGCATGACAACGGCCTTCTTTCATCAAACGTCCCGCATTCAAAACAGCATCATATACCGATGTTTGGTAAGACATAAATGGCATATCCCCCACAATCAATGCATTTTTTGCACCTCTTGCCACAGCTGCTGTATGATGAATCATGTCCTCCATCGTAACGGATAATGTATCTTCATATCCCAACATCACCATACCCAATGAGTCCCCGACCAATATACCATGAATACCTGCGTCGTCCATCAACTTTGCCATAGAATAATCATATGCGGTCAACATCGTTATCTTTTTTCCATCATTTTTCATCTGTTGAAATGTAGATACTGTGTTTTTCATCTGCTAATCTCCCTTTCCATGTTTGTGTAATCTCTTTGTGGGTGTTTTCTTTTTGCGATTGTGACCAGTTTTTGCGAAAGTATTTTATAAATGTCCTTTTCCACCTTTGGCAAAGCAGCCATATGTTTTTGCACAGTTGCGACATCATTTCTTTCCACAGGTCCTGTCAATATTTCTGTTGTGTCCATATCTGCAAGTTTTTGCAGATTTCCCATCATCAGTGGGTATAACGCCGTTTTTGCATCTTCTCTTTCAAAACCACACTGCATCAACAATCCAATGCCAACATCAGCCATTGCAAGCATTTGATTGCTTACCATAACAGCTGCTGCATGATATAAATTTTTTTGTGCAGACGAAAGCAGAATAACCCGATTCCCCATAGACTGAAATAATTGTTGCATCATATGCAAATTTTTTTCACTTCCTTCAATCGCAAAATAAGCCTTCGATAATTCCTGATAGGAATGATATTTGTCGCTAATTGCGTACAATGGATGAACAGAATAAACATAAGCACCATATTTTTGTGCATTAAAAAAAGCGTCTGATGAAATCAAGCCGCTGCAATGACATATATTTTTATTTTTTATTGGCAGATTACGCATGTCATCCCATATATTACCAATTACATCATCTGGAACGGTAACAAAAAGGGTATCACTGTCTTCTACAATACTAGCTAAATTTTCATAAAATTTGGTTTGTGTAAATGCTGCTGCTTCTTTTGCAGAATTGCAACTCCTGCTATAATAGCCAGACACCACATATCCATGTATTAACAAGTATTTTCCAAGAGAAAAGCCGACTTTTCCAGCTCCTATAAATCCGATTTTGATACATATCACCTCCCAATATCTCGTGATTGTACAAAACGAATCTGTCTTCTGCGAATACCGTTCTTTACAGATACAGCTTGCAGACATCATAAAAAATATAAAATATATCTGGTACAGCTTTATGATAAATGCCATCCAGATATTAAAATAGCACGAAATATGCAGATTGTATATAGTCATTTTTATCATAAATAAGCAAATAATTTTGGGTAGATTTCCAATAGACAAAATCAAATTTGTAAAAACAAATTGTAATATAAACAAAAATATCAAAAATATATTTTTCATATTTTTCTTTCTATTACATATTTCATAAAAATTAGGAGAACACTGCTCACAACAGCGTTCTCCCCAAATAAATACCTCTTATTTGAAAAAATCGGTCGAAACTTCATGGCTTCCTCTCACGCCGGAACACGGCTTCCCATCGCTGTTATGTTCTGCAAGACATAGGGCGCTCCCCCTCTGCCTTTCCGTTTTATACGGATTTGTTTTCTTTTTATGAAATCTATCAGAAACAAACTTTTTATTCTATTATAAAATCTTTCATAAAATCTTTTACATTTGTACATTGCATCAATCCACTCATCACACAGCCGCTTTTTGCACCTGCCGTACAAACAGATTTTATATTTTCACCAGATATTCCTCCTATGGCATAGACTGGAATAGAAACACTTTGACAAATACTTTCTAAAAAATCCAACCCACGTGGAGGAACATCTTTTTTACAATCTGTTGCAAATACATGTCCTGCAATGATATAAGTACAACCCAGTACTTGTGCCTCTTTTGCTTCTGCCACAGAATGACAAGATGTACCAATGTCTGTAAATTTTTTCTTTTCTTTCTCCTGCATACTTCTTAATATTGGCAATGGTACATGTATTGCCTCTGTACCGAAATCCACTGCCACATTAACAAAACTATGCAATATACATTTCACATTATATTTTTTACATATTTCTAATACCTGTTTTGCAAGTTGTTTATATTCTGTTTCAGAAAGTTCTTTTTCTCTTAAAATGATACATTTTGGCTTACATTGTGCGATTTGTTCTATCCTTTCCAGAAAATCATACTTGCAAATATTTCGATTTGTTACACAAATTACATTATACATATAAATAGTCATTCAGTACCGGTTGCAGTCCTTCTTTTGTCATATCATCATACATTTTTTGGAATGTACGGTCATCGTTGATTTCAAACTGCTCATCACCCTCTGTACCTTCTGCCTCCTTACCTGTGTATTTGCTTTCATGGTCACCAATACCTGTGGAAACACCAGCAGAAACTTTTGTAGCTGCAATTTTCACAATGCCATTACGAAAATTTTCATTTTCTCTGGAAGAAACGGTAATGCCCACAAAAGGCATAAAAATACGATATGCACACAAAACTTGACAAAGCTGTTTTTCTCCCACATCAAGCGGATTGATTTTATCATTGTTTATGATAGGACGTAATCTTGGACAAGACAATGACATTTCTGCATGTGGATATTTTCTTTGCAAATAGTAAACATGCAATGCACTTGCCAAAGCATCTTTCCGAAAATCCGCAAGCCCCAACAATGCCGAAAATGCAACCCCTCTCATACCACCCATCAACGCACGTTCTTGTGCATCAAAACGATATGGCCAAACACGTTTATGCCCCAACAAATGCAATGTTTCGTATTTATCGGCATCATATGTTTCTTGAAAAACAGTCACATAATCCACACCACATGCATGTAAATATCGATACTCATCTGTATGAACAGGATAAATTTCCAAAC
>CAJMNV010000021.1 GCA_905214825.1 uncultured bacterium
GCAAAAGATTTGCAGGCGTATTTATATCTTGCAGAAAATCCAAATAGCGACCAAGCATTGTTGCGTATTGCCAATAAACCAAAGAGATACATCAGTAAAGCATTGTTGGCAGAAGCAAAACAAATGCCTTATGGATTGTTGCGTAGTCTACACGTTTGCCCATCGTTGCAAAAATGGCAGGTGGAACAGTTGGAACGTTTGGAAATAGATTTGATACAAATCAAAAGAAGAAAACCATATGAAGCATTACGCTATATCCGCAATGTTGTGGGATATGATGAATATTTGGCAGATTATGCTATATATCGCAAAGCAAATTTACCATCTATGTTGGAAATAGCAGATGAAATAACAGAAACGGCAAAAGGAATAGAAGATTTTCTGATGTTTGGGCAAAGATTGGAAGAAATGAGCATACAAATGAAAGAACAATCGAAAACAACACGAAATCATCAAAAAGCAGTGACATTGACAACATTTCATTCTGCAAAAGGTTTGGAATTTGAAGCAGTGTTTTTGCCATCTATGGTAGAGGGTGTTTTGCCATATGAAAAAAGCAAAGAAGGTCTATTGTTGGAAGAAGAACGCCGTCTTTGTTATGTAGGGATTACCAGAACAAAAGACAGGCTTTATATTTCTTTTGCCAAAAACAGATATGACAAACCTGCAAAACCCTCTCGTTTTTTGAAAGAAATGGGTCTGGATATGTCTGTACTGATTCAAAAAAATAAAAGGAAAATTTAAGAAAGAGTTAAAAAACAAATGATACAATTTTGTTATAATACTACCATGGGAATATATGTAAAGTGGGAGGTAAAATATGAAGTATCAGCAAAAACAAAAGTGGAAAAAAAGAATTGCTGCAATCATTGCATTGCTCATTGCCATAATTATGGTAATGGGGTTGATATTGCCTGTGTTTGCCGCACAAACAACCACAATCAATGCAGGCACAGAAGAAGTGGAAGAAGAAACTACAACAGAAATTAAACTACAACAAGAAATTGGCAAAGAACGGTTTGAAATGAATGTATCTGCTGGCTTTGATGGGACGTATTTGGTTGAGCATATAACACCTGTTTTGGCAGAGGTCACAAATTTGGGACAGTCATTTCATGGAGAAATACAAGCAAAAGTGTATATTTATGAAGATATGAATATTTTGGAATATGCTTTGTATAGCCAAAAATTGGATTTGGAACAAGGCAATACCAAAAAAATAGCAATGGATCTGCCGCTGAATACCATTGTGAAAGCAATGGAGGTTACATTGATTGATGAAAAAGGTACTGTGGTATATCGAAAAAATGTACCTATGAAAGCAAAACGTGTGGATACAATGATGGTAGGGGTATTGTCGGAACATTTAGAAACGGTACAGTATTTTTCAGAATTTCAACCAAAAAATGTAGAAAAGGAAAGGTCTTACACATATTTTTTAGATGAAAAAACATTTCCTGTAAGTGAAGCAGTGATGCAAAATTTTCAAGCGGTTGTCATAGATGATTTTGATACAAAACGTTTGTCTGATGTGCAAAGAAAAACATTGCAAAATTGGGTCAGCAATGGCGGATTGTTGTTGCTGGGTACAGGGCCACAAGCAAATAAAGTGTTATCTGGATTGGATTTTGTGGAAGTAACGATAGATGGTGGCAGTAGTGTGACAACACTTTCCGATATGTCTGGAAATACCATTGTGTTATCTGCACCCATGCAGACAGCTGATATCAAAGGGGAAACATTGTATGCACAAAATAATGTATTGTCAAAATTGAAATATGGCAATGGGGCGGTGTTGATTCATCATTTTGCATTGGGATTAAAACCATTTTCTGATTTGCAAAACAATACAGGTTTGTTGGCGAATTGGTATGAAGTCGTGGAACCACTCCATTTTACTGAAAATATACAACAAAATGTCAATTTTGAATATTTGGCAAATTTGTTTCCGCCTTTTTCCGCAAAGAGTGTGTATTTGATGTTTAGTGGCATTATACTGTATATTTTGTTAGCTTGCCCCGTTGTATATTATATATTAAAGAAAAAAGATAAAAGGGAACTGGGCTGGATTGTCATTCCTGTGCTGGCTGTGGTATTTTTGGGGATTATGTCTGTGATGACACAAAACAGCCCATATAAAAAGAATTTGTTTCATTCTGTGGCAATGGTAGAAATGAAAGAAAATACACCCACAGCAGAAGCAAAAGTTTATATGGCAATGAAATCTCCAAAAACAGGTACATTGGATTTTGAAACAGAAGAAAATATTCCTGTTGAACCAATGTATACAAGACGTTATTATAGAGATAATGCACAACCAATAGAAGAATGTAAATATAAAGTATTGTATGATGATGAAAAAACAGATCTGACGTTCTATCATGGTGGTACATGGGAAACACATACCGTCACAGCAAATACAGTTTTGAATTTGGGCGGTAGTGTGGATTGTGATGTGGTATTTGATGGAAAGGCAGTCAAAGGCAGTGTGACCAATCATACCAATGTACATTTTGTAGACGCATTGTTGGAAGTGGGTAATTTTTATGTCAAAATTGGGGAAATTCCTGCAGGTGGTACCATACAAGTAAACCAAACAATCAATAAAAGACAATTAAAAGAAACAAGCCTGTATTCTCAAATTACAATCGCATTGTATGAAAATGAATATGGAGAAGATACAAGTTTGATGAATTTGGTTAATACAGGTGTCATTTCCGCAAGAGAAGGGTATCGCTTGAGTAGAGAAAGAGATTTCGTAGAACAAGTCAGAAATGCATATGTATATGGTACAGCCGGCTGGAATAACAAACATGAAATTTGCAAATTTTATGGTTTTAGTGAAACACCAATATTTGGTGGAAACAAATACATCAATGGAAAACCTGTTATAGAAAGTAGCATAAATATGTATTATGCCTCTTTTCAACAAGATTTATCAAAAGTAAAAGAATTTGATTTGCCATTTAGTGTATTTCCATCAGCAGAGGATTTCCAAAACGAAAGTGTTTATTTAGAGTATGACAGTTGGGATAATTCTTACAATCTCACAAATGACAAAAATATGGAAACAGAAGTGATATTGCCATATAACATTGGAAAAGATGTGCGTGTGGATACCATACAATTTTATTTAGCTGATGATATGTATCAAAATGGTTTGACGCAACCATCACAAATTTATAATAACAAAACACAACAGTGGGAAGAATTGAAAGATAGTCCTTATACTCCTGCGGCAGATTATTTGAATGAAAAAGGACAAATACAAATGAAAATATTTATGGCAGAACATGGCTATATCACCGTGCCAAAATTGCGTGTGAAGGGAGGCGGTTTGTATGCTTGAACTGCGTAATTTGGTGAAACAATATGGAAAATTTACAGCAGTAGACCATTTGGATTTAACCATACCAGATGGCAGTATATTTGGTTTTGTAGGACCAAATGGTGCAGGTAAAACAACTACCATGCGTATGATGGCAGGTTTGTTGCGGGCAACAGATGGCAGTATATTGCTCAATGATGTGGATATGACAAAAAATGCAACATTGTTGCGTAGCAAAATTGGTTATATGCCCGACTTTTTTGGTGTGTATGACAATTTGAAAGTGACAGAATATATGGATTTTTATGCGGGTACATATGAAATTCCCTACAAAGAAAGAGATGCCATTATCCATAATTTGTTGGAAATTGTAGACCTTTCTCACAAAAAAGAGGCATACGTGGATAGTTTATCCAGAGGTATGAAACAACGTCTTTGTTTGGCAAGAAGTTTGGTACATGACCCAGATTTACTGATATTAGACGAACCTGCATCCGGGCTTGACCCAAGGGCAAGGATAGAAATGAAGGAAGTGCTAAAACAGTTGCAGGTGATGGGGAAAACCGTTGTCATAAGTTCGCATATATTGCCAGAATTGGCAGAAATGTGTACAGAAGTGGGTATTATCAATCATGGCAAAGTGGCAACACAAGGTACTGTGCAAGAAATTATGCGGAAATTGACACAAAAACGTATCATTCATGTGAAGTTTATGGGAGATGCACAACCAGTAATAAAAATTTTGCAACAAATGCCTATGATACAAAATATTGAAGAACAAACAACAGATGTACAATTTGCATTTGATGGTACAGAGGAGCAGTTGGCAGATGTTTTGAAACAGCTTGTGGTTGCTGATATTCCTGTGTTGTCGTTCCAAGAAAAAGAAGGGAATTTAGAAGAAATCTTTATGCAAGTAACAGGAGGGAAAATGGTATGATAAACCCTGTATTACGCAGAGAAGCCATCACCACCATGAGAAATTGGAAAACATATGGTGCTTTGGCAATATTTTTGATAATCACAGCTTTGGGAGCAAATTTCTTTGTATATGTGAGTATGTTCCAAAACTATAATTTGTCTTTTGACCCACAAAACATGACTGTGCTTTACATTGTGTTGGCGTCGATACAGATGGGATTGGTGATGTTGGTAGCACCTGCTGTGGCGGCAGGTAGTATCAGCGGTGAGAGAGAACGTCAGACATTGGATTTGCTTTTGGTGACAAAAATGAGCCCACTTTCGATTGTGATAGGGAAATTGATGGCATCATTGATGTATATATTGCTTTTGATTGTAGGGGCATTGCCGATATTTGGTATTGCATTTTACTTTGGCAGTGTATCGGTATTGCAAATATTGGAACTGTTTTTATTTGTGTTGGTGAATGCCTGCATGGTGGGGGCAATATCCGTATTTTTTTCTTGTGTGTTCAAAAAGACCATTACGTCGATTGTATTGATGTACTTGGTGATTGGTGTGCTGTGTTTTGGTACATTGTTGTTGTTGGGATTTATATTGATTTCTGCAACAATGGCAGAAAATGGCGAAATACCGCTTTTGGTAAGTGTGTTGGTATTGATACCAAATCCAGGAGTGGCTTTTTTCTCCATGATAGATACACAACTTGGTACAGATATTGTAAGTGTTGTGATGAGTAATGTACCAGATGTTTCTTCTATGGAGCTGTGGATGGCATCGCATATGTGGTTGTTGCATATGGTGTTTGATATTGTGGTAGCAGTTGTGTTTGTGTTGCTGGCTGCCAAAACGATAAATCCTGTCAGAGAACAAAAAAGGAGTCGTAAAAAATGAAAGAATTTCTGCGGTTGCTGTTTCCGCTGAAAAGAAAAATGATGGCGGAACGGTTTTGCAAATGGTTTTTGATATGGGAAACAATAGCAGGCGGTATGAGTGTTGCTGTCATTTTATTATCTAAATTTTATCGTATAGATGGTGTTTTTGCTTTGTGCAGTGGTTTGCTTTTGTGTGGGTTGGTTGCAACGATTATCACAGCGTTTTTTGTAAAAAAAGTAACAGCAAAAGAAACTGCGCTCACAGCGGATGCATGTGGTGGTGCAGAACGTATGATTACAACGATGGAGTTGCTACAAAGAGGCACAAAAAACGAAGTGGAAGTTTTGGCAGTGGCAGATGGTTTTGCCAATGCAAAAACACAAAATTTTGCAAAACAATATCATATACTTTTGCCAAAAAAATGGTTGCGTCTGTGTGGTATGGTGTTTGTGCTTTTGGTGTGTGTGGGATTTGTTCCCATACAAAGAGAACCAGAAGCAAAGGTGTTTGTGAATGCAAAATTGGAAAAAATAGGGCAAGTGCAAGAAGAAACGAAAGAAGATATGACAAAAGAAGAAGAAAAAATATTTGCACAAACGATAAAAAGTTTGGAAAAAGAATTGAAACAATCCAAAACACAAAAACAAGCAGAACATGCCATACAGCAAGCACAACAAGAAATGAAAACACTGGAAAAACAAAGTGTTTCCAAAGATTTGAAAGCATTGGCAGAAACATTGCAAAAACAAAGTGGTATGGAGCAACTGGCAAACGAAATGGAAAAAGGCAATGGCAAAGGAATTTCTGCGGCAATACAAAATATTATGCAACAATTACAAAGTATGTCCGCTGAACAAAAAGGTACATTGGCACAAGCATTGGCACAAACAGAAATTTTTGATGCAGATATGCAACAAGCGTTAGAACAGTTGCAAGAGGCTTTACAAAATGATGCGGATTTACAAGAAATATTGGAAAATTTAGAAAAAGTTGCAGTGGGACAGGCAAATCAAAATGCCAATTTGCGATATGGTTTGCAACAAATGAACCAAGTTTTGGCAGAAAATGCATTGCAAAGCCCTTCGCAAAGTCTAGGCAATCAAAGCGGAGCGGGAAACGGCAATGGGCAACAAGGCAATGGCGGCGGAGCGGGAAACGGCAGTATAAATGGTGGTCAAGGTATGGGGACGTCTGGACAGGGCAGAGGTTCAGGGCATATAGAGTCTGAAAAAATTTATACCCGTTTTGCTGCAAAAAAAGCAGGCGAAGATGTACAAATACAAGGCACAGATACACAAATGGGACAAACAACGATGACACAACATCATACCATGGGAGAACGTGGCGAAAGTGTGCCATATGATACCGTATATCAACAATACCGCAACGATGCTATGTGTACTTTGGACGAACAAAATATTCCATATGGTATGAAAACATTGGTTTCTGATTATTTTTCTACATTAGAACAATAGAGAACAATAGAGAATAATAGGAGATTTTGATAATGAAACAAAATAAAGTATGGATTTTTGGGATATTGACTGCTTTTTGTTTGAGTGGTTGTGGCGTATTGCCACAACAAGCACAGACAGAAATAAAACAAAGTATGGCAGAACTGGAAAATATCAAAAATGAAATGGGACAAACCATAAACGATGTAAAAACAGAAGTTGTACAAGAGTTAAAAGATATTCACTGGGCACAAGAAGTATTTTTGATTGGGGATACAGTCGAAAGAGAAAAATTGGTGTTGACAAGAACAGATTTGCAAGAACCACAAACCATCACGAAAACAAAGGATTTTATTGCCAATATGAACGTGAAAGAATGGAAGAAAGTTGATACTTTGCCTACGGATAAAGCACCTTTGGCAGTGTATGATGTAGAACGTACATTTGATATAGAGATGAATGGACATCATACAGAAAAAACGTTGATTTTGGCAAATATGATTGTATATGATGGTTATGTGCAGTTAAAGGTGTTGGACGGCGTGACAAAGTATTTGAATGATTTGATACCAAAAGATGCATTTTTTGTGACATATGAAACAGATAAAAGTGTGACAGATGGTTTGGTTGCATTTGGCACTGTATAAAATATAAGGGGGAAAAGGCATGGGATTGTTACAGCCTTTGGGATTGTTGGCATTGCTTTCGGTACCTGTGATTGTTTTGATGTATTTGTGGAAACAAAAATATCAACAAAAACAGGTGCCAAGCCTGTTTCTTTGGGAAAAGGTATTGACACAGACAAAATCACAACAGCCTTGGCAAAAATTGAAAAAAAATAAATTGATGCTGTTGCAGATTGCGGCAGCGGTGCTTTTGTCTTTTGCACTGGCAGCCCCTTTTGTGGCAGGAAATCTAAAGGTGCAAGATGCAGTGCTGGCTTTGGATTGTTCTTTGAGTATGCAAACCACAGATGGCAAACAATCTCGTTTTGATTTGGCAAAAAAAGATATGATGACTTGGGTGGAACAATCGGCTGATAATTCTTCCTTTTCATTGGTGATGCTGACAGATAGTCCATTTGTGGCAGCCAGCGGCAGTCAAGACAAACAAACCATATTGCAACTGTTGTCAAAAGCAACACCAAGTGCAGGTGGTGTGGATTGGGAAAGTGCAAAAACATTGTTGGCAGCAGAACAAGATGCTTTGGGTGGCGATATACTGCTGTATACAGATGATTATGGTAATTTGGGTACTATGCAGGCAGTGGAGCAAATTTACAACAATCAAGAACAAAATACGGCTGTGACATTGCTTTCTCATACATTGCAGGAAGATGGTAGTTATGTGTTAGCACGATTGCATTGGTATGGCACAGGAGAAATGCAGAAAACAGTGACATTGTTTGCTGATGGTGCAGTATATGACACAAAAACCGTTACAATACACGCTGAACAAGATACCGATGTGGTGTTTCAAGGTGTGCCAAAACAAGCAAAAACTTTGGAGGTGCGTATCTCGCCGCAAGATGCTTTGCCCATAGATGACACAAGGTATTTGGGTGTCGGAAAAGCAGAAACACAAAAAGTGCTTTTGGTAACAAAAGGCAATTTGTTTTTGGAAAAAGCATTGTCATTGTTGGAAAAAGTGGATTTCTATAAAACGGATACTGCACAATCATCAGGATATGGGTTATATATTTTTGATGGTATGATGCCAGAAACATTGCCAACAGATGGGCATTTGCTTTTTATCAATCCACCAAAAAACAGTTTGTTTACCGTAGGGACAGAACAGAATTTTTCAGAAATGGTGAAAGGTGCAGATGCTACTGGTTTGGAAAATGTGGCAGATATTGCGTTTGCACTACAAAAGGGTACACCACTTTCTGCAAATTGGGGTAAGGCATTTTTGCAGGCAGAGGGCAAAACATTGGGTTTGTTTGGAGAGGCAGAGGGCAGGAAAATTGCAGTATTGGGATTTGATTTGCATCATAGCGATTTCCCATTGCAAACAACATTTCCTGTGTTGTGGTATCGTTTGATAGAATGGTATTTTCCAGAACAAATTTCTGGTGTTTCACAAAGTGTTGCAGGGCAAGTTGTGACATTTGCATTGCAGCCAGATACACAAAAAGCAATGGTACAAACCGCAGAAAGTAAAGAGATTGCCATTTTGCCGCCAACCCCTGCAAGAGCGTTGACAGAAACAGCACAAACAGGATGGTATCTGCTCAAAGAAACAGATGCAAAAGGCAACACCACAACAACGCCATTTGGTGTTAATGCACAAGTGGTGGGTGAGTCTGATTTGCGGATGACAAAAAAGATGGCAGAACAAACAGCTACAACAAATAAAATAATTCATGCAGGGAAATCCATTACGACTTGGATATTGTTATTATTGTTGGGCGTGATATTGACAGAATGGTGGGTGAATTGTCGTGAACATTGAATTGCAACAACCTTTTTGGTTGCTATTGTTGCCTGTGGCGTTTGCTATTGTGATTTGGGCAGCAAAAAGAGGACAATTCGGCTCTGCCTTTCAACAAAAATTTTATAGTGTGATACGAATTTTGGTTTGCGGTGTTTTGATATTGGCAATGGCACAGCCAAACATCACCATAAAAGCAAATGGCACTACAACCATTTTTGCAGCTGACCGTTCTGCAAGTGTAACAAATACAGAACAAGAAATCAAAACATTTTTGACTGCGGCACAAGAGGCAAAAGATAAAAAAGATATTTTGGGTGTGCTTTCATTTGGACGCATGGCAGGTGTAGAGCAATTACCAACACAAGATACCAATGTTTCTGCGAATTTTGTTTCGGAAACAGATAAAGGTGGTACGGATATTGCGGCAGTATTACGTTTGGCGGCATCGGTTATGCCAGAGAAAACAGCCAAAAGAGTGGTTCTGTTATCTGATGGGAATGAAACACAAGATGATGGTGTGCAACAAGCGAGAGCTTTGGCAGCACAAGGGATTGTGGTAGATGTGGTACCATTACAAACAGAAGAAAGCAAAGAAGTACAACTGACAAATATGAAGCTCCCAAAAGTTATCAATAAAAATACAAGATATGATATTGGCTTGCAAATAGATGCCAATGTAGATACACCTGCACAAATACGATTGTACAAAGGCAATACACTCATTGTACAAGAAACGGTTTCTGTGCATAAAGGGGAAAACAAAGTCTTGTTCTCCGATTTGACAGAAAAAGGCGGTGGTGTCACATATCGTGCGGAAATTGAAGCACAAACAGATACTTTGCCGGAAAATAACCAAGTGTATGCATATACTTATATTACCGATGTGCCACAAGTACTTGTGATAGAACAAGACCAAAGCGGTAAAGCATGGGAAGATATGCTTTCTGCACAAATGCATATCAAACGTGTGCAAGCAACGACATCACCTGTTACCATAGAACAGCTTTCTGCATATGATGGTATCATACTTGCCAATGTTGCCGTGGAACATTTGCCAAAAGGCTTCTTGGAAACATTAGAAAATTATGTCCGTGTGACAGGTGGCGGTGTTTTGGTCAGTGGTGGTGAAAATGCGTTTGCTTTGGGTAGCTATCAAAATACAATATTAGAAGAAATACTACCCGTCAATATGGATTTGAAAACAGAAGGACAAGAGTCCGATATGACAATGTTTATGGTGGTTGACCGTTCGGGTAGTATGAGTGATGGTGCTTATGGTATTACACGTATGGAAATGGCAAAAGAGGCTGTCATTCGCAGTTTGGATAATTTCCAAAAAGGTGATAGAGTGGGCGTGATTGCATTTGACGATTTGGCAGAATGGGCAGCAGAGCCACAGGAGGTCACAGAAAATAAAGAAACTTTGACAAATGCTGCTGGCAGCATACAGTTGGGTGGTGGCACAAGCATATTGCCTGCTTTGGAGATGGCTGTAAAGGAAATGGAAAAAGAACAAACAAAACAACGTCATATCTTGCTTTTGACAGATGGACAGGCAGAACAAACCGGTTACCAGACAGTACTGCAAAGAATGAAAGAACAACAGATTACACTTTCCACGGTGGCTGTGGGTGGTAATGCAGATACAAAATTGTTGGAGCATTTGGCAGAAAAAGGTGGTGGCAGATATTATTTTACAGATGAGTTTACAGATTTGCCAGAAATTTTTGCCAAAGAAACCCTATTGGCAGGCAAGGAATTTTTGAACCATCGCACATTTTATCCCAAACAACAACATGCTTCTGCAATATTGTCAGGTGTGGAAACTGTGCCATCATTGGACGGTTATGTTGGAACAAATGCAAAGGGTCGTGCAGATATGGTGCTTGTGAGTGACAAAGAAGAACCCATATTGGCAACATGGCAGTATGGATTGGGCAGAACTGCAGTATGGACAGCTGATGTAGATGGACAATGGTCAAAATCATGGTTGTCAGCAGATAATGGTGTTGCAATATTACGAAATACAGTGGCTTGGACAATGAAAACACAAGCGTCTGATGATATGATATTATTGGCACAACCAAGTGAAAAAGAAACCATATTGCATTTGGAAATGCCGTTTGATGAAACCATAACAGAAGTGTCTGCAAAAGTGGTGACAGCTGATAACCAAACATTTGATGTGCCATTGCAAATGATGATACCAGGAAAATATGAAGGGGTATTGGATACCACAAAACAAGGGGCATACATTGCAAATATTATGCTCACAAAAAAAGATGGTAGTCAAACAAATGGAAATACAGGTTTTTATATTGGCTATCCAAAAGAATATGATATGACAACAAAACAAAATGGTTTGCAGGTGTTGCAGCAGATTGCAGATATAACAGGTGGTCGCATATTGACAAAAGGTGAAGATGTATTTGCACAAACATTGATGGGTACTGTGGCACAAAAAGCATTGCAACAAATATTATTGATTGTGGGATTGTTATTGTTTTTGATAGATATTGCTTTGCGACGATTTGTGTTTGTGACAATGGGGATAGAACAAAAATGGACAAAACATCAAACACAGGAACAAAGACATAAAAAAACAAAACAAATAAAAAGACAAAAAGAACCTATAATACAAAAACAACAAAAATCAGAAAATTTAGAAAAACAACATACACAACTGCCTCAAAATGATACAGCACAAAAATTGGCAGATATGAAAAAAAGAAGAAAAAACTTGTAATATTTGTTCTGTAATAAAAATGTAAAGATATTTAGCAGAAATGATATTGTTTTTTTCATACGGTTTCGATATGATAGAATGAGTGTTTGTTTTTTTTTCATTTTTTACGAAAAATGGAAGAATTTGCACAATCATATAGAAACCGTTTTTTTTTATGGTTTAAAAACGAAAATACAAACAGAATAAAAAGAAAGTTGGGATTTCGTTGGAAGGAAGACAAAAAAGGGCAGAAAGAAATAAAACAAAAAATACAAACCGGAAAGTTGCCATTGGTATATTGAGCGTATTACTGGTTTGTGGGGTAAGTGTTTTTGGGTATTTGTTATACCAAAGACATTTGGTAAAACAGCTTTTGGCATCGGAAAATATTTATCAAGGGATATCTGTGGAAGGTATTTCTTTGGCAGGTTTGACAAAAGAACAGGCTTTACAAGAATTGCAAGGAAAATATAAAACAGAAATGGACGGACAGACGTTGACATTCCAATATGGGGAAGAAAACTGGATAGTACCATTTACAGAGGTAGATGCAGGATACCACTTGGAAGAAGCTGTGGAAAAAGCATACAATACAGGTAGACAGGGTACAGAAAAAGAATGTTTCCAAACAGGAAAGGTGCTTTTGAAAGAAGGTATTGATATTTCTTTGGATTATTCATATAATAAAGAAAAAATGTCACAAAAATTGCATGATATTGCTGCACAATTCAATCAAGAAGCAAAAAACAGCACAGTCAGTAGAAAAAGCGGTCAATTTGTGGTAACCCCAGAACAAATTGGCAGAAGTATGCAAGTGGCAGAAACAGAACAAAAAGCTGCTGCTGTGTTAGATACCAGAAAAAGCGGCAATATTGAAATTAGTGCAGAAGCTGTGCAACCCAAAATTACGGCGGAAGATAACAGCTATGTGACAGATTTGATTGGCAGTTATACCACAACATACAATGGAAGTGACCCGAACAGAAACATAAATTTATCGGTTGGGTCGAATTACATCAATGGTACAATGATAGCACCGGGTGAAGTGTTTTCTGCAAATGCAGAGCTTGGCCCGCAAACATATGCAGGCGGTTACAAAGATGCTGCAATTTATAACAATGGTAAAGTGGAAAAAGGCGTTGCGGGTGGTGTGTGTCAAGTGACAACTACATTGTATAATGCGGTTTTGATGGCAGAATTGGACGTTGTGGAAAGACACCCACATTCTATGACAGTTGGCTATGTACCTCTGGGACGAGATGCAGCAGTTGCTGGTACTTACAAAGATTTGAAATTTAAAAATAATACAGAATACCCCATATTGGTTGAAGCTTATGCAAGTGGTGGTAATTTGGTGATGAATATATATGGGCATGAGTCACATAAAAATGGGCATAAAGTGGAATATGAAACCGTATATGAGGCAACTGTGCCAAAGCCAGAAGAAATCGTGAAAGAAGACCCAGAAAAACCAGAAGGGGAAAGAGAAATTACAGCAAGAGGCAGAACGGGTGCAAAAGTCAGCGTGTATAAAGTTGTATATGAAAATGGCAAACAAACAAGTAAAGATTGGTTTAGTTCTTCTTCTTATCGTGCAACAGCAGATGAAGTGACTGTTGGCACAAAAAAACCGGAGCAAACTGCAAATCCTAAAGAAACAGAACAAACAAAACAAACAACAACAGAGTAAACAGCAAGGGGGTTCGTCAATGTGCGAACACCCTTTTTGAAGTTTTGAAAGAAGGGAGCAACAGCATGATGTTTGAAATTGGAAAAATACCACCACAAATATTGGAAAAATTGGTTTTGGAACCTGTGACACATAGCAAAATACAAAGAGATGATATTGTTGTGAGACCGAAAACAGGCGAAGATTGTTCGGCAATAGACCCACAAGGGGAACTTTGTGTGTTTTCGACAGACCCCATTACAGGGGCAACAAAAGATGCAGGTTATTTGGCGGTACATATCAACTGCAATGATGTGTTTTCCGCAGGGGCAGAGCCTGTTGGAATATTGATGACGGTGTTATTGCCGACAAACAGCGATGAGAAAGATTTGGAAGCATTGACAAAAGGAGCTTTGGAAGCGGCGGCAGAAGTGGGGATTGAGGTGTTGGGAGGACATACAGAAGTCACAGATGCTGTAAACAGACCTGTGATTTCTGCAACTATTGTCGGAAAAACAAAAAATCACAATATGATTTGTACAGGTGGTGCAAAAGTTGGGCAAGATGTTGTGATGACAAAATGGGCCGGTTTGGAAGGCACTGTGATTATTGCACAAGAATATGAAACACAATTTCAAAATGTTGTACCAAAAACACTTTTGGAACAAGCAAAAGGCTATAAAGGGTTTTTGTCTGTGGGAAAAGAGGCACGTATTGCAGTAGAGTATGGAGCAACGGCGATGCATGATGCAACAGAAGGTGGCATACTGGGGGCTGTTTGGGAAGTTGCGGAATGTTCCGGTTTGGGGGTAACCGTATTTGCAGATGATATTCCTTTGACAGAAGCAACAAAAGCGATTTGTGAACATGCAGAAATTGACCCTTTGCTTTTAATTTCTAGTGGTACGATGGTGATTACTGCATTTGAAGGGCAGGTGTTGGTTGAAAAATTGCAAAAAGCCGGTGTGCAGGCGGCTGTGATTGGTAAAATGACAGAAAAAGAAAAAATGATACAAAAAAATGGTATAAAACAAACGTTACAACAGCCTGTCAGTGACGCATTGTATCAAGTGAAATTTCGGCAGGCATAAGGAGGAAGATATGAAAGATTTTACAGCAGAACATATTGCGACATTACCACCTTCTGGGATACGAAAATTTTTTGATGTTGTGGCAACGATGGAAAATGTGATTTCTTTGGGGGTAGGAGAACCGGATTTTCAAACGCCGAAACGTGTCAGAGAAGCGGCGATACAATCTTTGGCAGAAGGAAAAACAAGATATTCTTCCAACTGGGGTATGCCAAAATTGCGAGAATGTATTGTACATTATTTAGAAAGACGTTTTGGCTTGGTATATGATACAGACCAGATATTATGTACCATTGGTGCGTCAGAAGCGATTGATGTGACATTGCGTACAGTATTGGAAATTGGTGATGAAGTGCTGATACCAGAACCGTCTTATGTGGCATATAAACCAGCAGTTGTATTACAGCATGGTGTGCCTGTTGTGGTGCAGACAAAGGCAGAATGTGGTTTCCGTTTGCAGGCAGAAGATTTGGAAAAAGCCATTACAGAAAAAACAAAAGTGTTGATACTGCCTTATCCAAATAATCCTACAGGGGCAATATTGGAACAAGAAGAATTACAAGAGATTGCAAAAGTTTGTATCAAACATGATTTGCTTGTGATATCTGATGAGATTTATGCAGAATTGACATATGGTGGAAAAAACCATGTTTCGATTGCGTCTATGGAGGGTATGGCAGAAAGAACGGTTGTGTTAAATGGTTTTGCAAAATCTTTTTCCATGACGGGTTGGCGTTTGGGGTATGCGGCAGGACCAAAAGCATTGATGAAACAAATCAATAAAGTACATGCTTATATTATTATGTGTGCACCAACGATGAGCCAATATGGTGCCATAGAAGCATTGCAAGATGATATGCTTTGTGATGCAGATGTGAATCATATGCGAAAAGCTTATGATGAAAGACGACAGTATTTGGTGAAAACATTAGATGGTTTGGGTTTGACGTGTTTTGAGCCGGAAGGGGCTTTTTATGTGTTTCCTTCTATTGCAAAAACGGGTTTGACAGCACAGGCATTTTGTGAAAAGCTGTTGTTTGAAACAGGTGTGGCTGTGATACCGGGTGATGCATTTGGTGAAAGTGGTGAGAATCATGTGCGGATTTCTTATGCATATAGTATGGAACAACTGCAAATGGCTATGGAAAAGATAAGAGTATTCTTAGAACAAAATGGTTGGGCATAATGAATATTTACAGTATCAAATCATGATAGAGAGATGTTTTGTATAGCAAAGTGTTTGCCTATTTGGATTTGGATACAGACCATTTTTTTCATAAATTCTTAACGATACGTTCATTGACTTTTACTGAGAAATATGAGAATATAGAAAAAGATATGAGAGGAGTGTGAAAAACGGCATGGACGAAGGCAGTGAGAGTGACGCCAATTTGCGACGAAATAATCCAAATCGTATATTTTGTATCCCAATGCCGAATAAAATGAAATGTTAGAGGTATAGTCTGTTTGTGTGCAATTTTACACGAAAAACAGAGTATGCCTTTTTGTGTTTGTTCGGAAGTACAGAAATAAAAATGATTTGGAGGAATGAAAAGATATGAATTGGAAAGCACTGATATTACAGGTTGTATTGATTGCATTAAATGCCATATTTGCAAGTGCAGAAATTGCAGTCATTTCCATGAATGAAACAAAGTTGAAAAAAATGGCGGCAGATGGTGATAAACGTGCAAAACGTTTGTCTGTATTGACAGAACAGCCTGCGAAGTTTTTGGCAACTATACAAGTTGCCATTACATTGGCAGGTATGTTGTCCAGTGCGTTTGCGGCAGAAAGTTTTGCAGATCCGTTGGTGGAAATGTTGGTTGCAAGTAATATTGGGATACCAGAAACAATATTAAAATCCGTATGTGTATTGTTGATTACCACGATTTTGGCATATTTTAATTTGGTGTTTGGGGAATTGGTGCCAAAACGTGTGGCGATGAAAAAATCAGAAACGTTGGCTTTGGGATTATCCGGGCTTTTGAGAGGGGTATCTCGTATATTTGCACCATTGGTATGGTTGCTGACAATATCTACAAATGCGATATTGCGTTTGGCAGGGATTGACCCGGAAGATGACGAAGAAGAAGTGTCAGAAGAAGAAATTCGCATGATGTTGGAAGCAGGCAATGAAAAAGGTACCATTGATGAAGAAGAAGTGGAAATGATACAAAAGGTGTTTGCATTTGATGATACTTCTGTGGAGGAAGTTTGCACACATCGTATTGATGTTGTGACATTGGATATGGACGATGATATGGACGTTTGGAATGAAACCATATACAACAGCCGTTATACGTATTATCCCATTACGGGGGAAGATGATGATGATATTATTGGTGTGTTGGACGCAAAAGATTATTTCAGATTAGATGATAAAAGCCGTGAAAATGTACTCAAATGTGCAGTGAATAAGCCATATTTTGTGCCAGAAACAGTCAAAGCAGACGTTTTGTTCCGCAATATGAAACAGGAAAGAAAATATTTTGCAATATTGTTGGACGAATATGGCGGTTTGAGTGGTATTATTACATTGCGTGATATTTTGCAACTGTTGGTGGGAGATTTCTATGAAGAAGATGATATTGTGGAAGAAGCAGATATTGTGCAAATATCTAAATTAGAGTGGAAAATACAAGGTTGTGCAGATTTGGAAGAAGTGGCAGAGGCACTGGAAGTGACATTACCCATAGAAGAATATGATACATTTGGTGGGTATGTTTGTGGTGTGTTGGGACACGTTCCTGATGATGGTACATCTTGTCAGACGGAAACCGATTGTATGCATATTGTTGTGCATACAGTAGATAATCATAGAATTGGTAGCACAACGGTGATTATGAAAGAAGAACAAAAACAAACAGAACCAGAAACATAATATTGGAAAAGGAGATTTCTCTATATTTTTGGAGCAGTCTCCTTTTTGCGATATGGATTGAATAAACGATGAAAAAAGCGTATAATCAAAAAAAGAAAAGGAGGCGTTTTGCGTGGATTTGGAGCAGAAATTGCAACAATTACAAAATTGGATTGCAGAATGTGAAAATATTGTTTTTTTTGGTGGGGCAGGAGTTTCCACGGAAAGTGGTATTCCGGATTTTCGTAGTGAAAATGGGATTTTTGCGGCAATAAATGAATATGGTTATCAACCAGAAGTGATATTGAGTCATTCTTTTTTTATGGAACACCCCGAAATATTTTTTCAGTATTACAAAAAGAATTTGCTGTATCCAGATGCAAAGCCAAATGATTGCCATAAAGCATTGGCAAAGCTGGAAGAAATGGGGAAACTGCGTTCTGTGATTACACAAAATATTGATGATTTACACCAAAAAGCAGGTAGTAAACGGGTTTTGGAACTGCATGGCACATTATACAAAAATTATTGTATGCAATGTAGAAAAACGTTTGATTTGGCGTATGTGACAAAAGAGAATGGTATTACAAGATGTGAAAACTGTGGTGGTATTGTGCGTCCAGATGTGGTGTTGTATGAAGAGGGTTTGGACGAAAATACCATACAAAATGCGGTGAAAGATATTGCAAAAGCAGATATGCTGATTGTTGGGGGAACAAGTTTGAATGTGTATCCTGCGGCAGGGCTTTTGCATTATTTTAGAGGCAACCATTTGGTGTTAATCAATAAATCTGTAACCAGCATGGATAAAAAGGCAGATTTGGTGATTTCGGAAAATATTGGTGAAGTTTTTCGGAAAGTGGTGTTGGAAAAACATTGAAAAATCAATGGTTTTTGATATGTCTGGCAAAAAATGAAAAAAAATAAAAAAATTTTTCAAAAATATGCTTGACAATATGGATTGTCTTTGATAGAATAAATCCTGCGTTACGAAACAACGCACTGTGAACTTTGAAAATAGAATAGTGAATGAAACTTACAACCCATAGTCAATTCTTGTTGATGCAAGCATCAACAAAAGACAAAA
>CAJMNV010000022.1 GCA_905214825.1 uncultured bacterium
TTTTGGTTTACGTTCTTTACAAATTTAGGCTACCGTGTGGAATTGTCGCCTTATTCTTCAAAAGCGTTGTTTGAACATGGTATGGATTCTATTCCCAGTGAGTCTGTTTGCTATCCGGCAAAATTGGTACATGGACATATTATGTATTTGATTGACAAAGGTGTAGATTTTATATTCTATCCGGGTATTGTGTATGAAAGACGTGACAGCAATGCAGCAGATAACAACTATAATTGTCCGATTGTTGCATCATATAATGAAAATATCAAAAATAATGTAGAAGATTTGAAAGAAAAAAATATTCGCTTTATGAACCCATTTTTGGCATTGGATAAAGTGGATACCATCGTCAAACGTATGACAGAGGAATTTGTGCCTTTGGGTTGCACTGCAAAAGAAATTAAAATGGCTG
Organism: uncultured bacterium; assembly: GCA_905214825.1. Taxonomy (GTDB): domain Bacteria; phylum Bacillota; class Clostridia; order Lachnospirales; family Anaerotignaceae; genus Anaerotignum. Next base: position 413 of record CAJMNV010000022.1, read on the forward strand.
TGGAAGCTGGCTGGAAAGAATGGGGTAATTTTAGAGAGGATATGCATAAAAAAGGGGAGGAAACCATTGCATATTTGGAAAAAAACAATATGACAGGGATTGTTTTGGCTGGTCGCCCTTATCATGTTGACCCCGAAATTAACCATGGTATTCCAGAATTGATTGCAGGTTACCACATTGCAGTTCTGACAGAAGATAGTGTGGCACATTTGGGCAACGTGGAACGTCCAACTGTTGTGCGTGATCAATGGACATATCATTCCAGATTGTACGAAGCGGCAGGATTTGTCAAACGACAAAAAAATATAGAATATGTGCAGTTGAATTCTTTTGGTTGTGGTTTGGACGCTGTGACAACAGATGAAGTCAAAACCATATTGACAGCAGCAGGCAAAATTTATACTGCTCTGAAAATAGATGAAGTCAATAATTTGGGGGCAGCAAGAATTCGTATTCGTTCTTTGATTGCAGCAATTGAAGAACGAAAAGAAAAAAATGTACAAATCAAAAAAGCAGATACATCTTTGAAACGGGTAGCATTTACAAAAGAAATGCGTAAAGATTACACCATCATTTGCCCGCAGATGTCACCCATACATTTTGATATTTTGCAGTCGGCATTGCGTAATTGTGGATATAATTTAGAAATTATGGCAGCGATGGATAAAAACGCCATTGATGTTGGATTGAAATATGTCAACAATGATGCTTGTTATCCTGCGTTGATTACCATTGGGCAGTTGATGAATGGTTTGCTTTCTGGTAAATATGATTTAAATCGCACGGCTGTATTGATTACACAAACCGGTGGCGGTTGTCGTGCAACAAATTACATTGCATTTTTGAGAAAAGCATTAGAAAATGCAGGTATGCCCAATATTCCTGTTATTTCTGTAAATCCGGCAGGTTTGGAGAAAAATCCTGGTTTCCAGTATAAACCGGCGATGTTGCATAGAGCATTGCAAGCGTTGATATATGGGGATACATTTATGCGTGTGCTATATCGCACAAGACCATATGAAAAAGTCAAAGGTGCTGCAAATGCTTTGTATGAAAAATGGAATGAAAAAGTCAAAAAAGATATTTTGAAAGCAGACAGAAAAACATTTTGCAACAATATCACAAATATCATAGAAGACTTTGACGAACTGGAAATTTTTGAAGATATGAAAAAACCACGTGTTGGTATTGTAGGAGAAATATTGGTGAAATTCCACCCCACAGCAAACAATGATTTGGTCAACCTTTTGGAAAGAGAAGGGGCAGAAGTGGTTGTGCCAGATTTGATGGGATTTGGTTTGTATTGTTGTTATAATGCCACACAAAAAGAAAAATATTTGGGTGGTACAAAAAAAGGACGCATGATTGCAAATTTGGTGTTGAAAGCGATTGAATATTATCAAAAACCGATGTTGAAAGCATTGGAAAAGAGCAAACGTTTTGATTGTCCAGAAAGTATACACACCATAGGAGAATATGCAAAAAAAGTAGTTTCATTGTGTAACCAAACGGGGGAAGGTTGGTTCTTGACTGCAGAAATGATTGAGTTGATACACAATGGTGTGCCAAATATTGTGTGTACACAGCCTTTTGGTTGTTTGCCAAACCATGTGGTGGGCAAAGGGGTTATCAAAGAATTGCGGAAACAATATCCCATTTCCAATATTGTTGCCATTGACTATGACCCTGGTGCAAGTGAAGTCAATCAGTTGAACCGTATCAAATTGATGCTTTCTTCTGCCGAAAAGAATTTGGCAGCAAGTGAAACAAAAATGCCAAAACAAAAACATTCTGTCACTTCTGCAGCATTCTCTGTGAAAGATGAAATATCATAAATTTTGTAAAATGCCGTAATGCAAATTGCGGCATTTTTGCTGTTTAGAAAATGGAAAGGAGTATGATGATGCAGCAACAAATGATGTTTGATGTGATAAAAAAATGAGATTTTGACACAAAATCCATATTGTACAGAAACGGTTGTTGTGACGTTGCTGGATATGTTTTCTGATGGTGATGTTAATTACAAAAAGTGGATATGAAAATCGTTGATACATACAAAAACAATAATTCAATTTATGGTAAAATAGATTACAGTTTGTTCACAACCGTTCTGTTTTTCTTGCAATCTATAACAGTATCGCATAAAATAAAATAGTATCGGTATATTTTGAAACAAAGAAGGGAGTATTCCGATGGATAACAAACGAAAAGAACATTTCCCACAACGTGAAGAACGTGTGCGATAACAAAGAACGAGAAATGTGGAAGCAGAACGCAAAACAAAAAGAAAAACCAAACGAACAAAAAACAGCAGAAGTACAAAGTCACAACGTACAAAAAAAGCCAGAAAAAATGATATGAAAATGAAAGGTATTATGGCTGGTGGCGTATTATTATTGATGCTGATATTGTTTTTTGTATTTTTTCATAAAAATGGTACAGAAGTATCTGTGGGAGAAAACAGTGTTGGTATTTTGAAAGATACTTCTGTGACTACAGAACAACTCAAAGAAACGTTGGAGGCACAGCTTGCGGAAACAGTTGGTACAAAAGTACAAATCAATGAAAAAATTGTGCTGAAAAGACTGCACATCAATGGCAGTCGCAAAAAAGAAGTCTGTACAATGGAATATTTGATGCCAAAACTCAAAAATGTGGTGACATACAAGGTGGAGGCTTCTGTGGTGTTTGTAGATGGTGGGGCTGTGGCACCACTAGCAACAAAACCAGAGGCAGATAAAGTATTGGAAAAATTGAAAGAACCCTATTTGCCACAAGATGAAAATTCCAATGCCGAAATTGGATTTTTGGAAAAAGTTGAAATACAAAGCCAGTTTGTAAGTTCTGAAGAAATATTATCTGTGGAAAGTGCTGTGGAAAAATTGACCAGTACTACACCTGTTACAAAAACACATACCGTAAGAGAAGGTGACACTTTGCAAAAAGTTGCCATAGAATATGAGATGTCTATGCAGGAATTGTTGGAAGTCAATGATGGTATGACCATAAAAACGCCTATTCGTGTGGGACAAACATTGAATGTTACAGTGCAAAAACCAATGGTTTCTATCAAATCAGTAGAAACACAGGTTTTGACAACTGTCGAAAAAAAGCAATATCAAACACAATACGATAACAGCAAATCTGCCAGCTACCAAAGGGTTGTACAACAAGGTAAAGATGGGCAGAAAAAAAGCACAATACAAATCACCCGTGTCAATGGTTTTGTGATAGAAGAAAAAGAGGTTTCAAAAGAAATTACACAAGAAGCAATACCAGAAATCATTGTCAAAGGGACACAATAAAAAAGATTTGGGGAGTTTAAAACAAGAGGAGGTAAAAAACATGAGTATCAATTTTACAGTAAAAGGAAATGCTGTCAGCAAAGAAGATTTTGCGGCAATGGCACAAGAAGTGCGTCAATGCCATGACGCATTGCACAACAAAACAGGCAAAGGCAATGACTTTGTTGGTTGGGTGGATTTGCCCAAAGATTATGACAAAGCAGAGTTTGCACGCATCAAAGAAGCAGCAGCAAAAATTCAAAAACAAAGTGAAGTATTGATTGTTATTGGTATTGGTGGTTCTTATTTGGGTACAAGAACAGCATTGGATTTTATCAAAACACCATTCTATAACGAACAGAAAAATAAAAATACACCTGATATTTATTTTGTAGGGAATAATATCAGTTCTGCATATTTGAGTGATATTTTGAGCATATTGGGTGATAGAGATTTTTCTGTGAATGTGATTTCAAAATCTGGTACAACCACAGAACCTGCGATTGCATTTCGTATATTCAAACAACTGTTGGAAAACAAATATGGCAAAGAAGCAGCAGCACAACGTATTTTTGCGACCACAGACAAAGCAAGAGGTGCTTTGAAAACCATGTGTAACACAGAAGGATATGAAACATTTGTCATTCCCGATGATGTGGGCGGCAGATTTACAGTATTGACTGCTGTGGGACTTTTGGCAATGGCTGTGGCAGGTATTGATATTGATGCGGTGATGGCAGGTGCGGCATGGGCAAGAGAAGCATATAGCAACCCTGATATTATGCAAAATGAATGCTATCAATATGCAGCAGCAAGAAATTATTTCCACAGAAATGGCAAATCTATTGAAATATTGGCAAATTATGAGCCACATATGACATCTTTTGGGGAATGGTACAAACAACTATTTGCAGAAAGTGAAGGCAAAGATGGGAAAGGTATTTTCCCTGTGGCAGCGAATTTCTCTACAGATTTGCATTCCATCGGACAATTCATACAGGAAGGCAGTCGTTATTTCTTTGAAACAGTGCTTTGGTGCAAAGAACCTAAAAATACTGTATTGGTGCCGTTTGATAAGGAAGATTTAGACGGTTTGAATTTCCTTTCTGCAAAAGATATGCAGTTTGTAAACAGCAAAGCATTTGCAGGTACCATGTTGGCACATATGGACGGTGGTGTTCCCAATATGGTAATCGAAATGGACCGTATGGACGGTTGGCATTTTGGTGCTTTGGTATACTTCTTTGAAAAAGCAGTTGGTATCAGCGGTTATATGTTAGATGTCAATCCATTTGACCAACCTGGTGTGGAAGCATATAAGAAAAATATGTTTGCGTTGTTGGGCAAACCCGGATTTGAAGATATGAAAGCAGAATTGGAAAAAAGATTGGCTGATTGAAAATAAAAAAGGGCGGTTTCGCCCTTTTTTTATTTTGTTTGCCATTGTTCTTCCCAATAAGACTTTAAAAAACTTTCATTGCAAAGCAAATCTTTTGTAAGTTTGACATGGTATTCTTGTTCAAATATGGATTCAAATGTTCCCATAAAATACCATTCCAATAATGTTTGGAAATTGGGGGCAGCAGCACTTCCAACGAGTTTTCCGTTTTTGTTTGTTTCCCATTCATTCCAGTTTTTCTCATGGTCAAGCCATACCAACTGCCATGTGTTCTCATCTTCTATGTTGACATCTGTTTCAGATTTGGATAAGTCAATGCATAACGGTCCCCAGCCGTATCCCCAATCGCCGATGTGTAAAAGGTGTTTACAATTTTCAAAAGTGATGTCATAACAGTCCATAGCAACTTCTTGTAATTCCAGATAGTTTTTTTCTAAATCTGAGATGGTGGGTGTGGGTAAAAATATCCATAAAGGTTCCAGTTCATCATATTTGTATACAATGGTGTTTAATCCATCAGAAAAAGGATATTGATAAGAAAGTAAAAAGGCACGATATATCGTTGGAATTTTGATATTATATTTTTGCTCAAATGCGGCAATTTGTTGTTCTGTGTTTGGAGATTGTGTGAGCTGTTCTGGTAATATCCAACCTCTTTGTATGAGTTTTTGAAATGCAGTTTCTACAAATGCTTTTGCGGTTGTCATGCAAATACCTCCTTTTTATAAAATAGTATAACATCAAAACAAAATGAAGAACAAATGTTTTGCAATTATTGCATAAAATAATAAAAAATATGGAACTTTTTGTACCTATATTTCGTTGAAAATATAGGTTTTGTTTACATTTTGTACAAATTTTAGTATAATTTAAAAAAGAGCGTTTGTGCGAAAGGAGCAGGGAAGCATGGACAGAAAAGTTTTGATTGTAGATGATGAAAAAAATATCGTAGATATTATTGCGTTTAATTTAAAGAAAGAAGGGTATCAAGTTATTACAGCTGCAGATGGAGAAGAAGGTGTGGAAAAAACATTTTCTGAAAATCCAGATTTGATATTATTGGATATTATGATGCCAAAAATGGACGGTTATGAGGCTTGCCGCAAAATCAGAGAAAAAAAACATACACCCATTATTATGTTGACAGCAAGAGCAGAAGAAGTGGACAAAGTGCTTGGTTTGGAAATGGGGGCAGATGATTATGTGACAAAGCCATTTGGTGTGAGAGAATTGATGGCAAGAGTCAAAGCAAATTTGCGGAAGGTGGCAGCATTGCAGGAAACAAATCATACTGATGAAAATGCTGTAAAATATGGCAATTTGTTATTGCATTTGGAACGATATGAAGTCAAAAAAGATGGACAGGTGATTGACTTAACATTGCGAGAATTTGAGCTTTTGAAATTTTTGGCACAACAAAAAGGACAGGTGTTTTCCAGAGAAACACTTTTGGAAAAAGTTTGGGGATATGAATATTTTGGCGATGTCAGAACGGTTGATGTGACAGTGCGGCGTTTGCGTGAAAAAATAGAGGATAACCCAAGCAAACCAACGTATATTTTGACAAAACGGGGCGTAGGATATTATTTTGATTGTTGATAAACGGAGTGTGAAACATTGCGTAGCATAAAATGGAAATTGATTGCCATGTATTTGGGTTTGGTACTGATTGTCATGATTGTCAGCGGTACTTATATTTTGTTGAGTTTACGAAATATTGAAATTGATAAATCTCGACAGCGTTTGGAAATTTATGCAGAAAAAATACAAGAACAAGTTATTGATGATGCGATGGAAGAAACATTTCAAGAAAATTTGCAAAAAACGGTGACAAATGCCATGGGAATACAAGGCAACATATTGAATAGCCAAGGAGACACCATTGCAACCACAACGGCACTCCAACCGCCTTATACACAATACACAGACCAAGCCATATTATCTGGTATGAATGGTACAGCCTCATTCTCCTCTGGAAAAAAAAGTACGGATTCTTTTGGTTTGCTCAAAGAGTGGCTCAGTTATGCCATGCCAGTAAAAACAGAAAATGGAGAAGTGGCGTATATTGTTTATACGAGGTTAGATGCTGGTGATATGCAAAGCAGTTTGAATGAAACCACAAAAACCATTATCATTGCAGTTGCCATTGCTTTGTTTTTGGCAGCCGTTATGGGATATGTGTTTGCACAAACATTGACAGTACCCATATTGGCATTGACAAAAGGTGCAAAAAATATGGCAGAAGGTAAGCTCAAACAAAGTTTGCAAGTGCGTAGTAATGACGAAATTGGACAGTTGACAAGCAGTTTTAATGACATGGCAGCAGAATTGCGAAAAACAATGTCTGAAATTTCAAAAGAAAAAAATAGATTGGAAATTATATTGCACAACATGAGCGATGGTGTCATATCTTTTGCAAAAGATGGCGAGTTGATGCTTGCCAATACTGCGGCAGAAGATATGCTTCATATGGATAAAATGGATATGGATTTCTCAAAATTCATACGAGAATTTGACATCAATGCAGGGGTGTATTTGGATATGGGAGATGAACCTTCCAAAAAAGTGACATTCCCTGTTGGCAAACAGTTTATTCATGCGACATTTTCCCCACACTACAACACAAAACAAGAAGTGGAAGGCGTTGTGGTGGTTTTGCAGGACGTTACAGAGCAAAAAAAATTGGACGATATGCGAAAAGAATTTGTTGCCAATGTTTCACACGAATTGCGTACACCTTTGACAACGGTAAAAAGCTACACAGAAACATTGATGGAAGGTGCTTTGGAAGACAGAGAAACGGCAATGGAATTTTTGTCTATCATAGACAGTGAAGCTGACCGTATGGCGTTTTTGGTACGGGATTTGTTGCAATTATCTCGCTTTGATAATAAACAAGTGCGTTTGCATATCACAGAAATTGAAATGAATGCATATTTGGAAACAACCGTAAAACAGTGTAAAATTCATGCAGAAGCAAAAAATCAAACATTTTTGTTTCAGCCTTGTGCCCACCCTGTTTTGGTGTTTGGGGATAGAGACCGTGTGGGGCAAGTGGTGAATAATATTATCACAAATGCCATCAAATATAGTTTGGAACAAGCGGAAATTAAAATTTATATTACAGAGGACGAAAATTGGTACAAAATTTCTGTCAAAGATACCGGTATGGGGATTTCCAGAGAAGATTTGCCACGTATTTTTGAACGATTTTATCGTGTGGATAAAGCAAGAAGTCGTGCTATGGGTGGTACGGGGCTTGGTCTTGCCATTGCAAAAGAGATTATGGAAAGCCATAAAGGGCGTTTGACGGCAGAAAGTGAATATGGAAAAGGTACAACCATGACCATGTGGTTTCCCAAAAAACGCCCTATATTAGAGTATGAACAAGAAGACAAAACAGAATAAAATGTCTGTTGTGTGGCAATCTATATCCAGTGGTGCTGTTAAAAAACTGTAAGCCTGCTGTAACGAAACTGTAATATTTGTGTTGTATAATATTGGTATTGTATTGGATTGGAGGTGACTGGCGATGAAACTGCATAAAAACAAAATCGGATTGTTGCTGCTGCTTACAGGTATGTTGCTTTGTTTGCCTGTCAGTGTATTTGCCGCACAAATAACTACACCCACACCCATTACAATTACCAGCGGATTGGATTTGAATGCAGAAGAAACAGAGTCTACATTTGATGCCACAAGAACCGTTTATGGAGAAGCAAAACCCAGTACACAAATACAGGTTTCTGTTAGCAGAAAAAACATCAATGGAGATATGCAAGTGACAAATGCACAAAGCGTGACTGTTAGCTCTGTAGGGATTTTTTCTGCAACCATGGATTTGGATATGGGGTATAATTATATTACATTAACAGCACAAAAAGAAGGATATGAACAAGTTTCACAAACAGTTGTGATAAAGCGTTTGCCACAACGGATTAAAAAAGAATTGCAAAATATGATTGCACTTCCTGGAACATATTAAAAGCATAAAGAAGCGGTGAATATCACATGAAAAGATACAATATGACAAATTTTATCATAGTTGCTTTGGTTGTAACCGCAGTGTACCAAACGGGACAGTTATGGCTGGAAGGAACAACCAGTCATAACTTTTTTTATATGGCAAGACAACTGTTTTCCAAACAAAGTGTAGAAGATGTGACAAAAAATGCTTTGTTGGCAACAAGATATGCCATTGGCGATGGAAGCTCCAATTTTTCTGTTTATTATCCTGATCAGGTGGGCAACAGTACAACATTGCAGCAAGCAAATGATGTGTTAAGAGAAATATTGGTGGAAAATATTGGGGATAGTACAGAGTTGATGGAAGCGGATTGGAAAGAAATGTTCCAAAACCGTTGTATTGTCATGCAATATGACTTTATGATTACAATGGAAGAATATTTATCAGAAATGCGTAGCTTGAAAAATGGCCAACCTTTGGAAGAATTTGATTATATTACAATCATACCTGCAAAACGGGCAGGAGAAGAAAGCAAAACGTATTTTATCAATTCAAAAGAAAATACTTGTATTTTATATAGTGGTTTGAAAACAAAAACAGCCCCGATATTACATCAGACATTGATGCAAGAGCAAAATGATATGGTTTATATCTCTACAAGCCAAAAAACAAGCTCTGGCATATTGCGACGCAATCTGTTTTTGCCACAGTGGGCAAATTTACCTTATGATTATAAAACATTGCAGCAAAAACCAGCATTTGAACAAAATGGGTCTGCCAGTTTGCAGCTGTTAGAAAAAACAGCAGAACGATTTTTCGGCAATTTTTCTGTGGATTGGAGCAACCGAGAGGGCAATGGTGATTTTATATTCAGTGATAGTGATGTTGTTTTGCGATACCACACAGATAATCGTGTGCTGGAATATTATAATTACGCCAATTATGGCAGTGATGGCAAAAAAACAGAATTATTGGAAGGGTATCAAATTAGCTGTGATTTTTTGATGAATGACTCATCATTAAAAACAGATGTGTATTTGGCAGATATTAGTAGCAACAGCAACGAAATTGTATATTATTTTGATTATGTGGTAGACCATTTGCCTGTGTATTTATCAAAAGAATTGCAATCACAAATTGGTTCTAGACATGCCATTGAAATTACAATCCGCAATGATTCTGTGAAAAAATATCGTCGCTATGCGGTCAATTATGAAATTGCACAAAACCATGCAAAATTGAATGTACAGTTTATTGATGCATTGGATATTGCAAACAGACAATATCAGCAAAGTGTGGAACAACGAGAAATTGCCGATGTAAAAAATATTGCTTTGGCATATTATGCAGACTGTACAGATAAAATTGCATTGTATTGGTTTGTCAATTTGTATCAAGAAATATTCATCATTCCAACAGATAGCACAAAAATTGTTGTCATTGCAGAAGAATTGACTGAGGCAATCGCAGAATAAGGAGGAAAACAATGGAGTGGGAAAATGCAAAAAAATTTGTGCTGATATTGTTGGTGCTTTTGAATGTGATGCTAGCTGTGTTGTATCAAAGCCAGCAAAGAGAAAATGTTATGACATCTGCACAAGAAAAAGCCGTATTTGAAGTGTTGTCCAAAAATGGTATTGCGATGTATACAGATTTGATTACAGAATATGAACCAATGCGGCGTTTGGTTTGCAAAAATCCACTTTATACAAAAGAAAGATTAGAGCAGATGTTTTTTGATGGCGAGAAAACAACCGTTATCCCAAGTGAAGGAAAAATATTGTACCGTGGTGCACGATCAATATTGACTATGCAAGGTGCAAAAGGAGAAGTTGTGTATGATATTTCTGTGGGGAAAGATGGTTTGTCAAAAGAGGATGCTTTGGAACAAGCAGAACAATATATGAAACATCTAGATGCAGAATTTCATCATTTTGCATTATATGGCATACAAGAACAAGAAAATGGTTATTGTGTGAAATTTTATCAAAAATATGAAGATAAATATGTATTCTCCAATTATATGTTGTTGTATGTTTCAAAAGAAGGGATATATCGTATGGAATTTAGCGATTATCCTGTGGAAGGATATATTGGGGAACACAAAGATATTTTTTATGCAGATGAGGCGTTATTGGCATTTATGAGAGCGTGGAAACAAATAAAACCACAACAAAATGTAACTGTGCAACATATGGATTTGGGATATATGGTGGCAGAAACAAGCACAAAAAGCACAGATAGCAGTAGCTATGCCGTGCCATGTTATGTAATTTCTGTTATGGAGCAAGAAGAACCATTTTTCATCAATGCATATACTTGTCAAATTATGGATATGCATAAAGAAGTACAAAAAAATAAAAAAGAGGAATAACACCATTTGTGTCAAAATTTTTTATGAAGATGCTTGTAATATAGTATCTTCTTTTTTTATGCAGACAGACACCAAAAAGGAAGCATGACATATATTGTATATAACAGCAAAAAAATGGAGGAGAAATCTATGCAGACGGATTGCAAAAATATGTCAGAAGTACCATTTGACACAGTATGTGAAATTTTATCAGAACCACCATTATATTTTATAGATTTGGGTTTTTACAAAGGAGCAAAAGTACGTCCATTTGCTGTTTGTTTATGTGGTGGTACACGATTGTATGAAGTCAAGCAAACATATATTGCTTTGCGAAATCAAGATGCAGCAAAAATTGCTGTGAAGGTGGTGGTTTGATATGGAGGAAAAAATATTACAAATTGCTTTGGCAGGCAATCCCAATACTGGAAAAAGTACAGTATTTAATGCATTTACAGGATTGAAACAACATACTGGCAACTGGGCAGGAAAAACTGTTGCAACGGCAAAAGGTATGATGCGATTGGAAAATGAAAAAGCGGAATTGGTGGATTTGCCAGGGGTATATTCTTTGTTTTCGGATAGGGCAGAAGAAAGCTGTGCCAGAAATTTTTTGGCATTGGAACAACCAGATGGTGTTTTGGTGATATTAGATGCAACTTGTTTGGAACGAAATTTACCATTGGTTTTGCAGTTGATGGAATTGAACCAACATATTGTGGTATGTTTGAATTTATGGGACGAAGCCAAAAAAAAGGGCATTTGCATTGATGTGGCAAAATTGGAGGCGTTGCTTGGTGTGCCTGTTGTGAAAACGGTTGCTCGCTCAAAAGAAGGGTTGGAAGAAGCAAGAAAAATGTTATGCAAGGCGGTTTATATGCTACAACAACCGATACGAACCGCTTTTCATGACAGTTTTCCGAATACATTTGGTTATTTGAATGAAAGTTTGACAGAATTTGAAACAGAAAAAAAACAAAATGGTTTGTTTTTGGATATGATACTAGAAAAAGAACAAAAGCTATGGGAAATATTAGAGCAAAAAGGATATGACTATTGGCAGTTACAAGAGTTGGATATGCGAAGAGAGGCAGCACTGGAATTATTGGAACAAGAATGTGGTTCTTTGGCAGAATATCAAAAAAGCCGTTCTTTGGCATTTCAAAACCGTGCCGCAGAAATTGCAAAACAGGTATGTACCAAAAATAAAAAACAAAAAATAGAGATATTTGACCGTTTGATGTTAAACAAAAAAACAGGTGTGCCATTGATGTTGTTGCTTTTGGGCGTTGTGTTTTGGGTTACGGTTGCGGGAGCAAATGTGCCATCCAGTATGTTGATGGAAGGGTTTCAGGTATTGGGAGTTTCTTTATGTGGATTTTTGGTATCATTGGGAACACCGCCTTGGTTGGAAAGTTTATTGATGGATGGTATATTTTTGACAGTGAGTTGGGTGGTTTCGGTGATGTTGCCACCAATGGCAATTTTTTTCCCGTTGTTTCCGTTCTTGTCAGATCTTGGACTGTTGCCAAGGACTGCCTTTCACCTGGATGGTTTGTTTCAAAAAGCAGGTGCAAGCGGCAAACAAGCATTGACACTTTCTATGGGGTTTGGGTGTAATGCGGCAGGGGTGACATCATGTCGTATCATTCATTCACCAAGAGAGCGTATGATTGCCATATTGACAAATAATTTTGTGCCTTGTAATGGTAGATTTCCAACTATTATATTGTTGAGTGGTATTTTTCTATCTGCGGGTATGCCTTGGCTTTCGGGATTTGCTGTGTTTTTTGTTGTGGGTTTATCTGTGGGGCTGACACTTTTGGTATCGTTTGTGTTGAGCCATACACTTTTGAAAGGTATGCCATCGTCATTTGTGTTGGAATTGCCGCCTTATCGCAAACCACAAATTGGGCAAGTGCTTGTCAGAAGTTTGTTAGACAGGACATTGTTTGTGTTGGGGCGGGCAGTGACAGTTGCCATACCTGCGGGGGCTGTGATTTGGTTGTTCCAAAATGTGCCTGTGGGAGAAAGCACCATATTGCAAATGTTGGCAAATGTTTTGGAGCCGTTGGGTTGCCTGATGGGACTTTCTGGTGTGATATTGGCAGCATTTTTGCTGGGTATGCCTGCAAATGAAATTGTGTTGCCTATACTTTTGATGTTTTATAGCCAAAGCGGTATGTTGGTGGAGGCAGATGGAATGGTGCAGGCGGGACAAATGTTGACAATGCATGGTTGGACATGGACAACGGCAGTTTGTGCCATATTGTTTACATTAAATCATTTTCCTTGTGCAACCACATTGTTGACAATCAGAAAAGAAACAGGTAGCTGGAAATGGACAGCAATTTCGTTTTTGTTGCCAACGGTTGTGGGGATATTGATTTGCAGTTTGACAAATGGTATTTTTATGCTTTTGGGTTTTTGAAAAAACAAAATTGCATGATTGTAAAAGTATTGGGCAATATAACACAAAAGAAAAAAGGTGTGTGATGATATGCGGAATATGAATGAAAATTTGTGGAAGTTATTGGATAAAGCAAAAAAAGATAAATCCATCAGACAAAAACTTTTGAAAGCACAACAGCAAAAAGACCCTGCTTTGGCATTGTGTGAATGTGCAACAGAATTGGGGTTTCCAACAAGTGTGGGGGAGCTGATTGGTGGTGGGGAAGAATTTTCTGACAAAGTGTTCAAAAGCCATTATGGCTGCCCGACAGAACCCCCAAGAGGTTGGGAAGATAGTATGGATATGTTTTTTGCAGCATTAAAAGGATTGGAATGAAATAAAAAAGCGTTTGGGTATGTCTGCCAAACGCTTTTTTATGTTATACGGCTTTTTGTTCCAAACGCAAACGGTCTGCAATCAGAGCAATAAATTCGCTGTTTGTGGGTTTGCCTTTGTGGTTGTTTATGGTGTAGCCAAACAATGCATCAATGGCGTCAATTTTGCCTCTGTTCCATGCGACTTCTATGGCATGGCGAATAGCACGTTCTACACGGCTGGGCGTTGTGTTACATTTTTTGGCAATAGATGGATAGAGTTCTTTTGTGATGTAATTTAGTACGTCCATATCATTGACACTCATGATGATGGCTTCTCTCATATAGTGGTATCCACGAATATGTGCAGGTACACCGATTTCATGCAGAATATTTGTGACTCTGGTTTCTAAGTCAAAAACTTGTGGTTGTATAGGGGTTGCAGAAGCCATGAAAGAAACAGACCCTGTTTTGATGGCGGGGCGTTCTTGCATAAGCTGGCGAATACGTTGTGTCAATGTGTCCAAATCGAAAGGTTTTACCATATAATAGCTAGCCCCTAAGTCCAAAGCACGCTGTATGACTTTGTCTTGGCTGAGTGCAGATAATATGATGGTAATGGGTTGGTGCATATCTGAATTTTTTTGCAGGCGTTCCAAGACACCAATGCCGTCTAATCTTGGCATAATGCCATCTATGATGGCAACATCGGGACAATGTTCTCTGATTTTGTTCATAGCATCAATACCGTCCATTGCAACGGCTACAATTTGTATATCTTCTTGTTTTTGTAAGTGGTTTACGACAATATCACAAAAATCTTTATTATCATCGGCTAACAGCACTTTTATTTTCATTTGACTCAAAATATATCCCTCCACTTGTGTAATTTCATGCATGAATATGGAAAATTTTTGCTTTCAAGGTGATTATAGTACAGCAAAAACAGGCTGACAATATGGTATCGTTATACAAATAACGACGGCAAAAAATATGAAAAAGACATTTATTTTCTAAAAAAATACAAAACAAAACATGTTTTCTGTCATAATATGAAAACAGTTATCAAAAATCACATAAAAAATACAAATATTATGCAATAAAATGGCATGGAGAAATGACATGATTTTTTATAGAATGGAGTGTATTTTGATGAAAAAGCAAAAAGCAGCAAGAACGAAAATTTACAATTTCTGGGTAAAAAAAGAAATAGTCGGAGAAAAAGCGAGAATCTTTTGTGACGAAAAATAAATCTCTCAGCAAAAAATAATCAAAAAACAAACAGAAACAAAAAATGTTTATCATAACGACAAGCCAAAATATGGATGGATAATCGGCAGAATGTTATTCTGATAAATGAGAAAAAAGGCAAGGAGAAGGAAGAACTATCAATTTGCACATAAAGGGTATAAAAATGTAAATGGCATAGAGATTTTGGAACAAATGGGTTATATTTGTTCATAAATTTTAAAAAGTCCTTTCCATAATGGGACAGAAAGGACTTTTTTGTTATGCTTTGATGTCAAAAACGGCGTCTGTCAAACGTGCAAAATCTGTAATGGAAAGTGTTTCTCCTCGAATACGGGCATCCCAGCCCAATGTTTCCAAAAGTGTTGTCAGTTCTTCTTTGGAAAGTCCCAAATTGCCTTGGTTATACAAACAATTCAATAATGTTTTGCGGCGTTGTGAAAAAGCACATTTTACTAGATGGAAAAACAATGTTTCGTCTTTTGTTTTGACTTTACGTTCGGGCAGTATTTCCAATGTGATGACTGCGGAAGCAACTTTTGGGCGAGGCATAAAACAAGAAGGTGGTACAATCATATCCAAATGGGCATTGCAATAATATTGCACAGCCACAGACAATGCACCATATTCTTTGTCTTTGGGGTTTGCCTGCATACGTTCTGCAACCTCTTTTTGTACCATAACAGTGATGGTATCCACTTTGCGTTCTTGTTCCAGCAAATCCATGATAATGGGTGTTGTGATGTAATAAGGCAGGTTTGCAACGACTTTTATGGGACGGTCGTTGTTCTTTTGTTTTATGATTGTATCAATATCGGTTTTTAATATGTCTTGGTTCAATATTTCTATGTTCTCATAATCTGCCAATGTTTTGGAAAGTATGGGGATTAAATTGGTGTCGATTTCTACGGCAACCACTTGGCGGGCGTTTTCTGCCAATACTTGTGTCAAACTGCCGATACCGGGGCCAACTTCCAATACACAATCTTGTTTTGTGATGTTGGCACATTGTACGATGTTATCCAGAATGTTGCTGTCAATCAGAAAATTTTGTCCAAAATTTTTTTTGAAATAAAAACCATTTTCTTCTATGATTTGTTTTGTTCTGGAAGGTGTGGATATGCGTTCTGCCATGAAAAACAGCTCCTTTTGTTATTTGCTTGATTATCGCCTTATTATAAACGATAACGCAATGGGATACAAGTTGTTTTTATATTGTATTATTTTCCGAAATATCAGATGATTTTATGGTTTGGTATTGAAAAGCAATCAGGAGTATGCGACAATAAAAAAGAAATATCAAAACCGTGAGAAACAAGAAAAGAGGGAATAACATGACAGAGGAACTCAGAGCAAAACTCATGGGCGTAAAGCTGACAAAAAAAGAAAAGTTGATTGCGGAGTTTATACTAGATAATTTTGCAGAGGCTTGCTTCATTACGTCCACAGAGATTGCAAAACGTTTGCAGGTCAGTGACTCTTCGGTAATCCGTTTTACCCGCACATTGGGCTATACAGGGTTTATGGATTTTCAAAAAAGTATCCGAAAAACATATACAGAACGTATCAATAGTGTTTCCGATCATATTATCATACCATCGGAGCGGTTGAAACTGAGCATTGGAAAATTGGACAAAAGCGATATTGTGGAAAGTTATTTTTCCAATGTGTTGCAGAATTTGAAATCTTGTGTCAATCAAAATGATACGTTGTCATTTGAGCGTGCGGCAGGATTGATTACAGGCAGTAAACGAAAATTTGTTGTCACATCTCGTGCAAATTCTTGTGTGGGGGATATGTTGTTGCTGTTGTTAAAACATTTACTGCCCGATGTTTATGAAACTTCTCATCCTGCCTTGAATGTCATTGACCATTTGTGCGATATTACAGAAAATGATTGTATTGTGGCAGTGAGTTTTCCACGTTATTCGGAAATGGATTTGCTGGCAGCACAAATGGCATATGAGGCTGGGGCAAAAATTATATTGATTACAGATAAGGCAAGTTCACCTTTGGCACAATACGCCACACAGCTTTTGACAGTGAGCGTGGACAGCAATACATTTTTTAATTCTTATGTGGGTGTGATGTTTACCATAGAGTTGTTGTGTTCTTTTATCAGCAAACAAATGGGATACTCCACAGAAGCAAAATTACAGTTGATTGATGAGTATCTGTCTAAGGTGGGATTATTCTAAATCAAAAAGAAATGAAAACAGACCGATTGTGTCTGTTTTTTTATTTGAATTTTTAAGAATTGTTTAAGATGCTGTTTTTTTGAAAAAAGTTGAAGATTTTTGAAAAGATATATCGTTTTAGTATATGAAAAGAATAACAAAAGATAAAAAATCAAAAAAAGGGGGTGGGCGTATCGACAAGGCAAAGCAAATTGCGGTATGGTTGAGTGATTATCAAAATCTTGTGTTTACAATTTGCTATAAAATGACAAACAATTATTTTGAGGCAGAAGATTTGGCACAAGAAACGTTTTTGGCTGCATATGAACATTTGGAAAACTTTGACGGGGAACATGAAAAGGCGTGGTTGTGTCGCATTGCAATGAATAAATGTTTGGATTTTTTGAAAAAAGACCGTCGGCGTGTTCTCCCAGAAGCAGAAACTGTTTTTTTGGATTTTGCGGACACAGAAACGGTAGAAGGGCAGGTTTTGGTACAAGAAGTGAAACAGGAATTGCAAAAAAGCTGTGAAAATTTGCCATCACCATACAAAGAAATTGCAGTGGCATACTTTTGTGAAGAAAAAGATGCCGCAGAAATTGCAACAGAACAAAACCGCAATATCAAAACCGTACAAACACAGATTTACAGAGCCAGAGCAAAATTGCAAAAAATATATGGAAAGGAGCAGATGC
>CAJMNV010000023.1 GCA_905214825.1 uncultured bacterium
GTCACCCAAGGGTTTAATTTTCCTGTCAATACCACATGACAAACTTTTGGCATAGCGAGATAATATGCACCACCACCCATAGCTACCGCAACGTCTAAACCGCCTGCACCAATGGCAAGCATACCAATACCGCCACCTGTGGGCGTATGGCTGTCAGAGCCCAGCAATGTTTTACCTGGTTTGCCGAAACGTTCCAAATGGACTTGGTGACAAATACCATTACCTGGTTTTGAGAAATAAATACCGTGTTTTTGTGCAACGGTTTGTATGTATTTGTGATCATCAGCATTTTCAAAACCGGTTTGCAATGTGTTATGGTCGATATAAGCAACAGATTTTTCTGTTTTTACTTTAGGGATACCCATTGCTTCAAATTGTAGATATGCCATAGTGCCTGTGGAGTCTTGTGTCAATGTTTGGTCAATTTTTATGGCAATTTCTTTACCAGGTGTCATTACCCCACTTACTAAATGAGATTTTATCAGTTTTTCTGTTATATTCATTTGAAATATCCTCCTCTCAGAAAACGATTATGGTTGAAAAATGTGTGGAATGAGTTCTTGTACTGCTTCTAGCAATTCTTCTTTGCTGATATAAGAAACACGTCCATGGTCATATTGTTTATCTACCCAATCTTTTAATATTGCCACTTCTTTGGCATTTTTATCAAATTTTTGATTGTCATTTCGTTTTAATTCGTGGTTAAGCCAGTAAGCAATACCAGCAAGCCCGGAATTTTTATTGATTTCTACACCCAAAGGACGGTTGAGAATTTTTGCTGTATTGAAAATATTATAAATTTCTTCATCTTTTGCCATGCCATCAGCATGGATACCAGCTCTTGTGACATTGAAATCACTACCAACAAATGGTGTACGGCTGTGAATGGCATAATCCAATTCTTTTTCATAATATTCTGCAATTTCTGTGATAACGGTAGGGTCCATACCATCTAATGTGCCACGGATTTGTGCATACTCCATAACCATTGCTTCCAAAGGGGTGTTGCCTGTGCGTTCCCCGATGCCCAATAAAGAGCAGTTGATAGAAGATGCACCATACAACCAAGCAGTTGTGGCGTTGACAACTGCTTTATAGAAGTCATTGTGTCCATGCCATTCTATCAATTCACTGGGAAACTGTCCGAAATGGTGGATACCATATATAATACCGGGGACACTGCGAGGCAGTGTTGCACCGGGGTAAGGTACACCATATCCCATTGTGTCACAGAAACGAATTTTGACAGGGATTTGATATTTTTCCATCAAGCGATGCAATTCTTGTGAAAATGGTACAACAAAGCCGTAAAAGTCAGCTCTTGTCACATCTTCAAAATGGCAACGGGGACGAATACCCATATCCAATGCCGCTTCGACGATTTCTAAATAACTATCCATGGCTTGTTTTCTTGTTTTATGTAATTTATGAAAAATATGATAGTCAGAACAGCTAACCAATATACCACATTCTTTCAATCCCATATCTTTTACAAGTTGGAAATCTTCTTTTGTGGCACGAATCCAGCCTGTGATTTCAGGGAATTCATACCCAAGTTCCTGACAGGCACGAATGGCTTTTCTATCGTTTTCGCTGTAAAGGAAAAATTCACATTGTCTGATTTTGCCTTTTGGACCACCCAAACGATGCATCATGTCATAGAGTTTGACAATTTGCTCTGTGGTGTAAGGCGCTCTGGATTGTTGTCCATCTCGAAATGTGGTATCTGTAATCCAAATTTCATCGGGGCAGTTCATGGGTACCAAACGATAGTTGAATGTGACTTTTGGTACTTCATCATAATTGAAATTATCACGATATAAATTCGGCTCTGAAACATCTTGTAAACCGTATTGATATTTACGCAGTTCCAAGAGATTTTTTTTGTTGTTGTAGGTAAGCAATGCAATCAATCCTTTCGAATGTTGTTCTGTGTATACAGATAGACATTTGTATTTTTGCGTGTTTCTGAATATACAATACTGTTTCCATTGATTAAATATATCAATGAATTTTAAAAAAGTCAAATAGAATTATTCGATTATTTGATAAATAAAATTGCATATATCATGTAAATATACTGTAAAATAGAGAAAATAATAAAAAATAAATATAAAATCAATTAAAAAAATAAATATATAAAACAAAATGATATAAAAATAATTTAAAAAATGAATGATTTTCTGAAAATATCCGTATATAAAAAGAAAAGCGGAAAATAAATTGCACACCTAGAAAAGAAGTGCTACAATAAAATTATCAAAAAAATCGGATAGAATAGGTGGTGTTTTATGCAAAAAGGACAAATACAAGCAATATATAAAGAACTGCAAGCAGCTTGGACAACAAAATCATTTTTACAAAAAACAGGTTTGAAAAAGAAACAAATTTTGTCGGTATTGGAAAAAGAAGCATGGTTTACAGAAATTGCAAATATACAAAATAAAAAAGAAATATCTTGTCAAGATATATTGCAAATGAGCCAAAACACCATGTATGCATTATCTGGTAGCATGCCCAAAAGAGGTTGGCTACAATGCATATATGAAAGCGGTATCCATCAACTGTATACAGAAAGAGAAGATATACAGATAGAACAAAAATATCAGCAAGCAGTATTTTTTTATTTGGAAACATTACGTGTATTTTTAAAATGGGAACAACAACAGATACCATTTTGTCGTACTTCTCATTTTTTATTTGTAACAGAACAAGAACAAAAAGACAGCCCCTATGCAGAAGAATATCAGCAATTTTTGAAATGTTTTGCAGATGGGTATGTATATGAATTGATGCGTATTGGCAGAGAGATTATGCCTTTTGACATGGTTGCACATGTTGCTGGTGTACATATGGTGGCAATGCATATTGCAAGACAGCTTGCTGTGATTGGTATTCCTGTGGATTTGCGTTTGGTTTCGGGTGCTGCCGCTATCCATGATATTGGGAAATATGGTTGTCGAGAAAATGAAGTACGCAGAATTCCTTATTTGCATTATTATTATACCGATATTTGGTGTAAAGAAAATGGCTTGTCTGCCATTGGGCATATTGCGGCAAATCATTCCACATGGGATTTGGAATTGGAAAATTTGCCTGTGGAGTCTTTGATATTGATTTATGCGGATTTTCGTGTGAAAAGTAGTGGAAAAGATGCAAATGGAAAAGAAATTATGACATTTTATGATTTGGCTTCGTCTTTTCAAGTGATATTGAATAAATTGGATAACGTAGATGATGCAAAAGAAAAACGGTATCGACATGTGTATTCCAGATTGGAAGATTTTGAAAATTATATAAAGTCGTTGGGTGTGGACACTACATTGACAAAATGTGAAGTATCTCCAAAAAAACAAAAACAAACGGCGTTGTTGAATATGGAAGAAACGGTGGATATTTATAAAAATACAGCTATATCCCATAACATTCGTTTGATGCATAAACTCAGCAGAGAATTGACATTTGGTAATATTTTGGAAAAAGCAAGAACCACAACCGATTGGAAAGACACCCGTTCCTATTTGAATATTTTTGCGGAATATTTTACATATATGAGCCAAAGACAAAAACAAATGACAATGGCGTTTTTGTATGAATTGATGTCTCACAGAGAAGGAGATATTCGCAGACAGGCAGCAGATTTGCTTGGGAATATGATTGCACATTATGATATTTCATATGGTAAAGAACTGCCGAAAAATGTAGATATTATATTAGATGAAACAAACGGTTTTTTGTTGTGGCAAAAATATTTGGATATGATACTCTTACCAGATCATAAAATGATTGATAAACATAAACGTTGGCTGGGTTATGGCTTAAAGCGTGTTGTGACATCGTTGTTGGAAAATTGCAAAGTAGAAAACAAACGCAAATATATTGTGCATTTGCTTTCATACTATCAGAAAAATTGTGATGCAGAAACGGCGTTTGTGTTGGCAGACACCATTCCATCTATGCCAATGGATATTTTGCAAAAAAAAGAAATCAAACAAATATTACTGTTTTTACAAAGCGTTTTGCAAATAGAACATTTAGAATTGTGTGCAGCAATATTATTGGCTTTGTACGATATGGCAGATTTGTTTGTGTGGGAAAAACAATGTTTGGATATTGTCAAAAAAATGGTGTTGGCAATCAACCAGAGAACAGAAATTAGCCTGCAATTTTTGATATATGAAATCAAACAAAAATATCATTTGGAACAAATCAAACAAACGGTTTCAGAAAAAGATATATTTACAGAGCCACGTGTGGTTTCTGACATTTTTTTGGAAAATTTGAAAGCGGCAACACCATGGAAAATCAAAATTATCAATACAAAGTTGTTATATGCACGCATCGAAAAAGGAATTTCCATGCCAAAACTGCATATTGCAACACATTTATCAAATTTATTGAAAATCAGTGAACAAGTTTCTGTGCGTCATTATGCAGGTGAAACATTAGTGCGGTTGGCACCTTTGCTGTCATTGGACGAAAGAAATGAAGTTGCCATTGAATTGACAAAAGGTTTGGAAATGGGTGAATTTGAATTTTCAAAATATATCCCACAGTATTTGGGGCAATTTGCATTATATTTGCACCCAGAAGAATTGGACGAATTTTTGCAAAATTTGGAGGATTTGCTGCATAGTAAAAATGACCGTATTGCAAGTGTGGCATTGGATACTTGCGGAGTGATGTTACAGTGTTATCAGAAATACCAAAGCAGATTTCCGGAAATGATAATTTCTTATGAAACCAGAAAAAAAACAATCATGGGAATGTTGTTGTGCGGTTTTGCCAATTATCAGGAAGAAGTCAAAAGAGAGGCTTTTTGGATTGTAGGGCATGAATTGTTTGGGACAGAAAAGCTGAATATGACAGAGAAAAAAGATGTTTTTGCATTTATGGCGAAAAAAATGTTAATGCTGGTAGAACAAAGAGACATTTCGGAATTGTCATTTTTTAACCATACTGCTGGTTGGAATTTTATGTATCGTTTTATCAGTGCATATTTGTTTGAAAAAAATACATTTACATTTTCGGAACCACAAAAAATTGCATTTTTTCCTGGCACATTTGACCCGTTCACATTTGGGCATCAAGAAATTGCAAGAGAAATTCGTGATATGGGATTTACAGTGTATCTGGCATTAGACGAGTTTTCCTGGTCAAAAAAAGCACAACCCCATATGGTACGTCGAGATATTTTGAATATGTCTGTGGCAAAAGAAGAAAATATTTATCTTTTTCCGGAAGATACGCCAATCAATATTGCAAATCCTGTGGATTTGAAACATTTACGAGAATTGTTCCCAAATAAAGAAGTCTATATGGTTGCAGGCAGTGATGTGGTGAAAAATGCATCATCTTATAAAGGGGAAGCAGTGGAACATTCGATACTGACATTCCCACATGTAATATTCAAAAGAGAAACGCAAACATCAACAACAGAAGAACCGATTTCTTATGATATGATTGTAAATACGGTTTTGGAGTTGAAATTGCCCATACACTTTGAGGACATCAGCTCTACACGTATTCGTGAAAATATCGACTGCAATCGTGATATTTCAAATTTGATTGATACGGTTGCACAAAATTATATTTATGACAGAGGACTGTATTTGCGAGAACCGCAGTATAAACAACTTTTGCAAACAAAATCGGTGGAAATTGCACATATACAAAACAGCCGTGTGTTCAAAGAAACCATATTACAAGGGAATTTGGCAACAGAAGATATTGAATTTTTGATGCAAGCAATGCATACAGAAGATAGCTGTGCAACGGTGGTGTTTGACATAGAAGGCAAACATCGTCCAGATGGAATTATGGTATACAGACAGCTATCAACCACAGAATTGTATCATGAATTTGAGGATATGCTTGTGGCAAGCCATATTCGAGAAAACACTTCGGGAAAAATTGTGTTGATTACAGCATATTTTATTACCAAACAGTCCAAAATTTCAGATGTAGAACAGATTTTGTTGACAGAAACACTGGCAAAATGTTTGCGTGAAGATTTCACATATACCATATTTTTACAAAAAGGCAGAGAAATTTCACAAGAATGTAAAAATGTATTGGAAAGACAGGGGTTTGTGAAATTGCCTGCACATTTGGGACACCAAGAGATGTATGTGGTGGATATGAAAAATCCTGTGGTATTGCATCGTAATGTGCAAACAGCCATCAAAGAACCGTTTAATACCAATCCACGGGTGTTGCATGTACTGCAAGAAACACACCATCGTTTTCAGCAGGCTTTGACAAAATTGTACCCTGGGGAATTGGTGATATCGTTTGATACAGGTATTTTGTATAATCGTTTGATTGAATTGATTACTGCCGCAAATGATATGCCAAAGGAAGTATTGCCTGTGCGTACATTGGGTAAAAAAATGTGTGTGCCGTTTGGTAAAATATTAAAAGGCATAGTGATTCCCAATACTGTGACAAAAGTGCTACATACAGAAAAAATATTTGACCCATATATTCGTTCTTTTCGAATTGCAGAATTTCCGGAGTATTTGTCTTTGGAGTCGCAGGTCAAAACAATCAAATCCTTTCAAAGACCTGTGATATTGGTAGATGAGTTGTTGCATAAAGGGTATCGTATCAAAAAATTGAATCCGATATTCAAAAAAGCAGGTGTGGAAATTGACCGTTTGATTGTGGGAGTACTTTCTGGCAGAGGTCGAGATTTGATGGAAATTGAAGGTAGACATATAGAAAGTGCATACTTTATACCATCTATGCGTATTTGGTTTGTGGAAACGTCCATGTATCCGTTTATTGGTGGTGATGGCATTGACACAGATACAGAAGTGAAGGGGAATTTTTTAAAAGGTGTCAATTTGATATTGCCGTATGTAATGCCTGGTTTTATTCGCAATGCATCAAAAGAAAGTATTTATGATTTGTCTATGGTTTGCTTGCAAAATGCAAAAGAAATATTGACTGTGTTGGAGGAAGAGTACCAAGCATTGTATCAGCGAAATTTGACATTGGGGCGTCTGAGTGAAGTTGTGATTTGGCCACGTATACCGGATAAAGGCAGTTGTGTGAAGTATCATTATCATTTGGCAGCATCGACGTATGTCAAAAATGATATGGAACAACTAATGCGACTAGAACATCTGGTGAAATAAGGAGGAACAATAAGATGGAAAGTGCAATGATTGGCAATACAAAGGTGTTTTTCGTAGAAAGAGAACCACAGAAAAATAAAGGGTTGATAAGACTAACACATACTGGTATGTTGGCAGAACCAGAAGCATTACAATGGTTGGACACCCTAGCGTTATCTCGTGCAGCGATGCATTTAGATGCAACATTGAAAGAAGAAGTGGGAACAGCAATCAAACAACATATGGTTCTGCTTGCCAATACTGCATGGAAGTCGAAAGAAGCATGGACAAGCTATATTTCCAATATCGAAAATACAAAAAATAAAAAGAAAAGAGTACATTTGTTGGCACTTGGCGATGTGGGGAGTACGGTTGTTACAGCACTCAAATTGCTTGGCAGAGATGGTATACAAACATTGGGCATTTATGATATGAATCAAAATGTTTGCCAACGTTGGGAAACAGAATTAAATCAAGTGACTTTTGCGTGGTGTTATGATGTATTGCCAGAAGTAGAAATATTGGAAGAAACACAGTTGTTTGACTGCGATGTATTTGTATTTTGTGCATCAAAAGGTATTCCGCCTGTGGGTACAGAGCAAAAAGATGTTCGTATGGTGCAATATGAAGCAAACAAAGAAATTATATCCGCTTTTGCAAAAAAAGCAAGAGATGCAAATTTTCAAGGGTTGTTTGCTGTAGTTTCTGATCCGGTTGACCCACTTTGTAAAGCAGCGTTTTTGGCAAGTAATACAAATGAAACGGGTGATTTTGATTGTAAGGGATTGCGTCCGGAACAGATACAAGGGTATGGATTGGGGGTGATGAATGCAAGGGCGGCGTATTACGCAAAAAAAGACAGTAAATATAGTGATTTTTTGACACAAGGACGTGCATTTGGCCCACATGGACAAGATTTGGTTATTGCAAACAGTATATTGCGTTATGATGATGTACTATCCAAAGAATTGACACAACTTGCCATTGATGCCAATTTGCGTGTGCGTGATATGGGATTTAAGCCTTATGTTGCCCCTGCCATTTCTTCTGCGGCAATATCCATATTGCAAACCATACAGGGACAATGGCATTATAGCTCTAATTTTATAAATGGTGTGTATATGGGGTGCAAAAATCGCACACAGACAGCTTTGGAACTGGAAATATTGGCATTGCCAAAGGCATTATTTGAAAGGATTGAAAAAGCGTTTAATGGATTGGAGGCAATCGAATGAAACATACATTGACAATCATTTACCCACAATGTGAAGATAGCAGAAAAACACACAGATTGGAAACATTATTGAAACAAGTGCAAAAGATATATGATTGTAACATGATTACAAAACTAGAAGATTTCCATTCTTTACAAAAGAAACGGCTACTTTTTGCCGTTCCTTTGGGGGTATCCGGTATCAATTTGGAATATTTTCGTTTTTTGAAAAAAATGCGTTTGCAAACTGATATGTTGGAAGGTTGTATCGGCTCTGTTTTGGTAGATGGAGAAAGTGAGTTGTATACAAAATCGATTGCAAGAGAATTGTTGTTTACAGCCAATTTGTGCGGCTGTGCTTTTCCAGGCAGAGCAATGGTGGAAGGTACAGGGTCTTTGCAAAATTTCAATATACAAGCGATGAATTTGGATTTGGATAATATGGGGGCATATACGATGGCAACCATGGATATGACAAAGCGTTTGCTTTCTTTTGCACCAAACCCAAAAAAAGAAAGCAATATATTGGTATTGCATGCAAGCAATCATGAAACATCAAATACAGCAATGCTTTGGGATATGGTGAAAACACATTTGCACCATTGCAACATCACAGAAATATCATTGCGTAATGGCACTATTCAGGATTGTGCAGGCTGTCCCTATAAAATGTGTATGCATTTTAGTGCAAAATCAAGCTGTTATTATGGTGGTGTGATTGTGGAGCAAGTGTATCCAGCCATTCAAAATTGTGATGCATTGGTTTTGCTTTGTCCCAATTATAACGATGCATTGAGTGCCAATATTACTGCATTTATCAACCGTTTGACAGCATTGTTTCGGAAAAATCAATTTTTTGAAAAAAGTATATTTGCATTGGTGGTGTCAGGGTATAGCGGCGGTAATTTGGTTGCAGAGCAAGTCATCAGTGCATTGAGCATGAACAAAACATTTCGTTTGCCACCAAGATTTGCTATGTTGGAAACGGCGAATAATCCATCAAGTATATTGCATGTGGAAGGCATTGCAAAAAGAGCAGAAGATTTTGCAAAACAAATGATGAATGTATTGGTAGAGTCATGACAATGAGGAGGGGGTGCCATGGCATATACAGAATGTATCAAAAACTTTGAAAGAATACGAGATTATGTGCGGGAATTTTATGTATATGGTTTCAAAACAAGAGAAGAATATAACAAAAAAAGCAGTCGCTCATATGATAACGAAAAACGGCGTATGGAAAGTTATTTGAGCGATTATATGGGGGCAAGATATACCACAATGGGAAAACGGGTGTTTTTGTCCATAGACAGCAGAGAAGGGGTATCCAATCCATTGTATCGCATATGGAAAGCAAAGAGTTTTACAAATGCAGATATTACATTGTATTTTATATTGTTGGATATTTTGTATCAGAAAGATATTGCTTATACTGTACAACAAATTACAGAAAAAATTGACACAGAATATTTGCAATGTTTTGAAACACCAATGGTTTTGGATATTTCCACCATACGCAAAAAATTGAAAGAATATGTTGTATTGGGATTGTTGACAGAACAAAAAGATGGTAGACAGATACGATATGCAAGAACAGCGGATTTTGATATTTCGGATTGGAAAGAGGCAATTTGCTTTTTTGCAGAGGCGGATATTTGCGGTGTGATTGGCAGTTATATTGCTGACACCATAGAAGATATGCCAAAAGGTTATATATTCAAACACCATCATATCACACATACATTGGAAAGTGATGTAATTTGTATATTGTTGCAAGCAATACAGCAAAAACGCATTGTTTGCTTGCAAAGTGTGTATCGACAGAAAAAAGAATGGCGGAAAGTGTTGCCTTTACGTATTTTTATAAGTGTGCAAAATGGTCGCAGTTATTTGATGGCGTATGATTTCAAATATAAACGGATACAGTCGTTTCGTTTGGATTATGTGGGTATGGTGGAAATCAAAGAGGTTTCTCCATTGTTTGCGGAATGTATCGAAACATTGGAAAGTATGCAAAAACATATGTGGGGAGTATGTTGCAGTAAAAGAAAACATATGGAAAGGGTTTCTTTTACCATACAATGCAGAAAAGACGAAAATTATATTGTACAAAGATTGCGACGAGAAAAGCGTTGTGGGACAGTAGAATGTGTGAAAGAGGGATTGTATCGTTTTACAGCCGAAGTGTATGATACTTCCGAAATGATACCATGGATACGTTCGTTTATTTGTCGTATTGTATCATTGGAATTTTCCAATCGTTCTTTGGAAAATCAATTTTGGAAAGATGTGCAAGAAATGTATGATATGTATAATCTGGAAGATGCAAAGGAGCAAGCAACATGATATTTCACGAGATATATGGTTGTTATTATCAAGCGGTAGCAGAAATATTGCGTGTGGCTGTGCGTGGTGATTTGACACAAAAAGATATGGAGCAGATTGTCAAAATAAAGGCTTTTTCTGAAAGTGCATTGTCTATATTACCTGCTTTGCAACAGCAACAATGGCAGTTGTTACAACATGATTTACATACACCATTGCAAAATGTGCCTTCTCGCCCATTGACAATTTTGGAAAAACGTTGGCTGAAAGCCATAAGTCTTGATCCCAAAATCAAACTTTTTATACAAGATTGCAAGGGGTTGGAAGATGTGACACCTTTGTTTGTGCCAAAAGATTATGTGGTGTTTGACCGTTATGAAGATGGAGACCCTTTTGAAGATGAAACGTATATCAAACATTTTCGTATGGTGTTGTCTGCCATACGACAAAACAAAAGCATGGAAGTTACATACACCAGCAACAAGGGAAAACAAGCAACATTACACATTGCACCTTATCAAATGGAGTATTCCAAAAAAGATGACAAATTCCGTGTGCGGGTGGTAAAATGTTCGCAAGTGTTTGTGATGAACATTGCAAATATACAATCATGCAAAATATTAGAACAAAGCGGTGTGCAAAATGTAGTAGAAAAAAATTATTCCAATCGCTTTGCGGTATTGCTTGTCAAAAATGGCAGAAATGCTGTGGAAAGGGCAATGCTGCATTTTTCGCATTTCAAAAAAGAAGCATGGTGGAAAGAAGAATGTTGTTTTTTGAAATTGTATTATGACAAAGATGATGAAACAGAACTTTTGATACGGATATTGTCATTTGGGCCTTTTGTGATGGTGACACAACCGCCGTCATTGGTGAAACAAATCAAAAAACGTTTGGCAAGACAAAAAATATTGCAATCACCAAAATAAAAAATATGCTATTTTTGAAGAATTATAGTTGTTTTTTGTTTGAGGCTGTGATATAATCCCATAGGTAACGAAAAAACACACGTATTTTGTTGTTCTATATCTGGTGCCGCAGTGTGTGGTGGTATGAGAATAAAATACGGAGGACAAACCATAGGAGGTGCGCTATGAGCGTGATTTCAATGAAACAATTATTAGAAGCTGGTGTACATTTTGGTCACCAAACAAGAAGATGGAACCCTAAAATGGCTGAATACATCTTCGCAGAAAGAAATGGTATTTATATCATTGACTTACAGAAAACTGTAAAAAAAGTAGATGATGCTTATGCAGAAATCTGCAAAATCGTAGCAGACGGCGGCGATGTGCTGTTTGTTGGTACAAAAAAACAGGCACAAGAATGTATGAAAGAAGAAGCAGAAAGATGCGGTATGTACTATGTAAACCAAAGATGGTTGGGTGGTATGCTGACAAACTTCAACACAATTAAAACAAGAGTTGCAAGATTGAAAGAACTGGAAAAAATGCAAGAAGATGGCACTTTTGAAGTTCTGCCTAAAAAAGAAGTTGCTGCATTGATGCATGAAATGGAAAAATTGGAAAAGAACTTGGGCGGTATCAAAGAAATGAAAAAAGTTCCTGACCTGATGTTCGTTGTGGATACAAGAAAAGAAAAAATTGCTGTACAGGAAGCACACACATTGGGTATTCCTATCGTTGCAATCGTGGATACAAACTGTGACCCTGATGAAATTGATTATGTAATTCCTGGTAACGATGATGCAATCCGTGCAGTAAAACTGATTGCTTCCAAGGTTGCTGATGCTGTTTTGGAATCCAAACAGGGTGAACAAGACAACGCAGAAGTTGCAGAAGAAAACACAGCAGAATAATAAACAATAAAAGAATAAATAGGCATTTGCCCGAGCTTCAGCCAATTTACGGGCTGAAGCTCTTTTCTCATTGAAAACAAAATCATGTATGGAGGGACTAAAACATGGCGATTACAGCAGCAATGGTAAAAGAACTGAGAGAAATGACAGGTGTAGGCATGATGGATTGTAAAAAAGCACTTGCTGAAACTGATGGTGATATGGAAAAAGCAGTAGAACTGTTGAGAGAAAAAGGTTTGGCAGCTTCTGCAAAAAAAGCAGGTCGTATTGCTTCCGAAGGTATTGTTGATGTTTATTTGAGCGATGACAACAAAGTTGGTACTATCGTAGAAGTAAACTCCGAAACAGACTTCGTTGCGAAAAACCAAGTGTTCAAAGATTATGTTGCAGCAGTTGCAAAACAGGCTTCTACTTCCAATGCAAAAGATATGGACGAATTCTTTGCAGAAGCTTGGAATTTGGATACACAATACACAGTAAAAGACGCTTTGAGCCAACAGGTTGCAGTTATTGGTGAGAACTTGAACATCAGACGTTTTGAAAAATTTGAAAAAACAGAATCCGGCAAATTGGTTTCTTATATCCATGGTGGCGGTAGAATTGGTGTTTTGATTGAAATGTCTTGTGCAGTAGAAAGCGATGCATTGGTAGAATTGGGCAAAAATATCGCAATGCAGATTGCCGCTTTGAACCCTAAATTTATCCGTGAAGCAGATGTTCCTGCTGAATTTATCGAAAAAGAAACAGAAATTTTGACATTGCAAGCAAAAAATGACCCTAAAAATGCAAGCAAACCTGAAAACATTATCCAAAAAATGATTGAAGGCAGATTGAAAAAAGAATTGAAAGAATTCTGTTTGGTAGAACAGGCTTATGTAAAAGATGGCGATATGACTGTAAAACACTACATTGATTCTGTTGCAAAAGAAGTTGGTTCTCCTATTGATATCAAACGTTATGTACGTTTTGAAACAGGCGAAGGTATGGAAAAGAAAGAAGAAAACTTCGCTGATGAAGTTGCAAAAGCAATGCAATAATTTTTGATTGTGTGATAAAAAATAAAAAAGGAGCATACTTTGATTTTTCAAGGTATGCTCCTTTTTGAAATTTCATAGATAATTTTTATTGTTTGGAACGAAATCATTTTCAAAATATCGCTTACTTTTTATTTTTTCTCCAATTTTGATTTTGTAGAAGAAACGTTTTGTATTGAAATGCCAATAAATACCCACAACCACACCGATGATATTCGGGTGGTTACAAGGTGTAACACGCTCTCCATAATTGTATTGTGGGGCGGTTTGCAGTGGTTTGATATTTGACATGCTGATTTGTGTCATTTTTGGAGATACAATGATTGCTTTGTCATTTGCAGTATCGGCTGTATATTGTACCACTGTCTGAAATAATCCCAAATGAAATGTTTCAAAAGCAAGGCATATACCCCATTGGTAAGCAGACATATGACACCTCGTTTCTTTGTGTATGTTTTTTGAAATACGCATATCTATTTTTGTGATTTGTCATCAAAAAGAGATTGCAATTCTTGCATGATATTTTGTATGATTTGTGCAGTTAATCCCCATATGGTACGGTTTTGATAAGTATAAAACAATTCGGGTACACGACATTCCCGAAAACCATAATTTTTACCATTTTCGATGCGTTCATAGGGAAAAGGTACAGACATATCTGCACGCCAATACATATCATAAATTTCTGGTTGTTGATTATGGAAAAAAGAAACAGGAATGGTAAAGACTTCTGCAACTTCATCAGCTTGACAATATAAATTTTGATAATCTGTATAACAAACAAATCCAATGTATGGTTGTATCAATCCACCATATACCGTGAGCATGAAATTGCTTTTGCCCAATATGCGGATTTTGTCTTTGGGGATACCGATTTCTTCTTCTGTTTCCCGCAATGCAGTTTGTTTGAGTGTTTCGTCATGTTCTTGTTTGCCACCAGGAAAACAAATATCATTTGGTTGTGGTACATAGCTGGCACGTTTTGTCAGTACAAAATGTAATTCGCCATTGATTTCTGTCAAGAGTACCAATATACCATATTTTTTTAATTTTAGTATAGGTTGTGCAACTTTTTCACCAAATATGGTTTTGAAATCATCTAATGTGAATTTATTTTGCATTACAATCATTCCTTTCTCAATTTGATAAAGGAAGCGGCACTTTTGCGTCGGTTTTCCTCAATTTCTGCATAATGTTTACGGGTGGTGTTGACATCGGTATGTCCCAATGTGTCAGCAACCAAATAGATGTCGCCAGTTTCTTGGTAAAGATTGGTACCATAGGTACTTCTGAGTTTATGTGGTGATATATTTTTGGGTGTTACACCTTGTGCATATTTTTTGACCAAATTTTGTACAGCACGTACGGTGATGCGTTTGCCCTGTGCAGATAAAAATACAGCGTCGCTATGTTCTTCTTTGGGTTTGAAAAAATCCCGCTGTTCCAAATAATCTCGCAAAGTTTGTGCAACTTCTTCGCTGAAATAGAGCATGACTTCATTTCCGCCTTTTCGCACAACTTTGACACCATAATTTCGAAAATCCAAGTCTTCTTTATTGATGCCCACACATTCCGATACACGCATACCCGTACCCAAAAGCAATGTGATGATTGCCATATCTCTTTTTTGTAATTTTCCATGACGTGCTTTTTGCCCTTTTGTCAAATGTTCGCCTGTTTCCACAGAATCTAAAAAACTTTCCATTTCATTTTCGTCTAGTCGTACAATTTTTTTGTCATGGATTTTTGGTGTATCCACAATGGTTGCAGGATTGGAATCTACTTTTCCTCTTTTATAAAAATATTTGTACATGGAACGTACGGCTGCCAATTTTCGTGATTTTCCTTTTTCATCGTTATGGTATGCGGCTTGCCGTTTGCTAGGCTCCCTATCAGGACGAACATAATAAGAAAGATATTCCATAAAACAGTCCACATCATCGGCAGTGATTTCGTTTAGGTCGTTGATGCGTAACGTTTTTGTTTCCATGCCGGCAAGTGTGGGGTGTTCTTCGTATAAATAACGGAAAAAAATACGCAAGTCATAGGCATATGCCAAACGTGTCATAGAAGATGTGGTTTGTGCAATTCCTCTAAAAAATTCCTGTACAAAAGGCGGCAAATCTTTTTGGACTTCCCGTAGGCGTTTGATGTCTGCAATTTTTCTTTCTTCCTGATAGATAGACATATTATATCTCTCCATTCCACCCTTTGAGTTGTGAGCGTTTGATGGCACCAAATACTTTTTCTTGCAAATTGTCATAATCTTTGGAAAGTTGTGCAAGGAGTTCTTTTGTTTCTTGGCGTTTTGTGTTGCCATCTGCCAGACAAGGGTTTTTTACAATTTGTATGTTATTTTGTTTGACAAAAGAACGACATTCCCATTCGGGTACATACATCAAAGGACGTATGGAGTGGAGCTTGCTTCTGTCCAAATAGCTAACAGGGGCAAAACAGTTGATACGTCCTTCATAAAACAATGACATAAAAAATGTTTCCACAACATCATCTTTGTTATGACCAAGTGCAACTTTATTGCAACCCAATGCTTCTGCTTGTGTATTTAAAGCACCTTTTCGCATTTTGGCACAGAGAGAACAAGGATTTTTTTCTTTGCGTTCTTCAAATATGATTTGCCCGATTTCTGTTTGTACCACACTATAATGTACACCGATTTCATCACAAAATGCTTGTATATCATCATAATTTGCACCTGGTAACCCCAAAGAAACGGTAATGGCTTCCAATTCAAAATGTTTTGGATAAAATCGTTGTAAATGTTTTAATGCCAATAAAAGACAGATGCTATCTTTTCCACCAGATACGCCCACAGCGATTTTATCGCCTTCTGCAATCATCTGATAATCATCTACCGCTTTGCGGACATAACTTAATAATTTTTGTAATTTCATAAATTTCCTCCTAACATAACCATATTATAACGAATTTTTGAAAAAAGGAAAAGTCTTGCTGTTCATTTTTTTGTAAAAGCGATATAATGAGAGAAAAAAAGGAGGGTTTTTGATGAAAAAAACATTGCTTTGTATGGGCATGGCGATATTGTTGGGTGTGACAGGATGCACAAAAGCAGAAACACAAGAACCAGAACAAACAGAACAACCACAAAAAACCGCAGAACAAATCAAAACAGAAACCATTGATCATCGCATACAGCATATGTCAACAGAAGAAATGGTGGGACAGATGTTGATGATGGATTTTCGAAAAAATGCAGATGATAGTGATATGACAGTGCTTTCCAAAGAAGCGGCAAAACAGATTGCGGATTATCATTTGGGTGGTGTGATTGTATTTGCAGAAAATTTAGATACCTCAGAACAGACAAAAAAATTATTGGAAGATATGCAAAAAAATGCAAAAATTCCCTTGCTTGTGGGTGTAGATGAAGAAGGTGGTATGGTTTCTCGTTTGGATAAAAGTCAAATTCCCCATACCAAAATACCAAATGCCCTGGATATGGCAGGGGATACCACACAAGCAGCACAAGCAGGAGATGATATTGGACGTGTATTGTCTGATTTGGGTATTCATTTGGACTTTGCACCTGTGGCAGATATTTTTACAAATCCAAAAAATACAGTCATCGGAAAACGTGCCTATGGTACAGAACCACAGATTGTGGCAGATATGGCAAATGCATTTTTGCATGGTTTGGAAAAACATGGTGTCAGTGGTGTGGCAAAACATTTTCCAGGACATGGGGATACCAATACCGACTCTCATGATGGTATGGCAATGACAAACAAAAATATAGAACAAATGCAACAAACAGAATGGATACCGTTTCAACGATTGGTGGACGAAAATATTGATATGGTGATGGTGGGGCATGTGATGATGCCAAATGCAACAACGGATGGTTTGCCTGCCAGTTTGTCTAAACAGTCTGTGGATTTGATACGAACACAACTGCATTTTGATGGCATTGTGATTACAGATGCCATGAATATGGGGGCGATTGCAGAATATTATGACAGCGATACAGCGGCAGTGATGGCAGTACAAGCAGGGATTGATATTGTATTGATGCCTATGAGTTTGGACGCAGCATATACGGCAATATTGGAAGCAGTACAAAAAGGAGAAATTCCAAAAAGCCAAATAGAACAAAGTGTAAGAAAAATACTATCATTGAAATATGAAAAAGGTATGCGGATTTGACAAAAAAAGGGGCTGATATAGAATATCAGCCCTGTGTTTTTTATATAATAATAAGGAGGTATTTGGTTGTGTGGAAAATGTGTTATTGTCTATTACAGGAATTACAAGAATTTCCATTTCGGTTGTTGCCGGAATTTGTGTTACAGCCACAGCCACAATGGTTATCATGGTTGGGCATGTTGTTTTCTGGGCAGTCCAAAGATGTGTAAGTTTCTCCAAAACCGCAACAAGAATGTGGTTTGGTAGATGGAGAGAACAAATCCAGAGGGAATGGCACAGAATCAAAGTATTTGCAAGGATCTGTATTGTTGTTGTTTGGTGCTTTGAATTGTTCAGGTACACATCTACCCAAAGATTGTACTAACATATTCACAGTACGATACAATTTTACGATGGTAAACAAGCCAAGTGTTACATGGACAGCAACAGGTGTTGTAAAAG
>CAJMNV010000024.1 GCA_905214825.1 uncultured bacterium
ACGCTTAAACCGCAGTTTGGAAATCGAAGGTGTTGTATTTACCATGTATGATGCACGCACCAATTTATCACTACAAGTTGTGGAAGAAGTCAAACGCAGTTTGGGAGAAAATGTATATCGTACTATCATACCTCGAAATGTTCGTTTGGGCGAATCCCCCAGCCATGGCTTACCCATTCATTTGTATGATCCCAAATCCAAAGGGGCAGAAAGTTATGCTTTGTTGGCAGAAGAAGTGATGGAAAAGGAGTGGTCATAAATGGCAGTAAAAAAAGGGCTGGGTGCCAAAGGGTTGGGCATTGAAGCACTCATCAATCACAAAATGGAAGATTTTGAAAATGGTGCAGATGGTGTATTGGCATTAGACATCAACAAGATTTCCCCCAATCGCAAACAACCCAGAAAATATTTTAATGAAACAGCTTTGGAAGAGTTGGCAGTATCTCTCAAAAATTATGGTGTCATACAGCCCATTGTTGTCAAGAAAACAACTGATGGATATTATGAAATCATTGCTGGGGAACGTCGCTGGCGTGCCGCAAAAATTGCAGGATTAAAAACAATCCCTGCTGTTGTGCGAATATGGGAGGAAGCAGAAGCATTTGAAGCTGCACTGGTTGAAAATCTGCAAAGGGAAGACCTCAATCCTATGGAAGAAGCACAAAGTTACTACCGTCTGCAATCTGAATTTGGGCTTAGTCAAGAAAAAATTGCAGATAAAGTGGGAAAAAGCCGTCCTGCGGTATCCAATGCCATGCGTTTGTTACAACTGGACAGGCGTGTGCAAAACTTTGTGCTGGAAAACAAATTGACAGGCGGGCACGCAAGAGCATTATTGCCTTTGCCGCAAGAAATACAATTTGTTTTGGCAGAGCAAATTTTGGAACAAGGTTTGAGTGTACGTGCTGTGGAATTGCTTGTAAAACAAAAATTAGAACAAAAACAAGAAACAAAACAACCACCCACAACACAAACAAATTCCGTTGCATATCAGCAAATAGAAGAAGAATTGAAAGGCATTTTTGCCACAAAAGTCACCATCAGCAAAAAGAAACGCAAAGGCAAAATCGAAATCGAATACTATTCTGACGAAGATTTAGACCGTTTACTAGTGTTGATGAAAAAATTAGAAACAGAAAGGTAAATGAAACATGATAACCACATTCGTGCAGAAATACATCGTCTTGTTTATAGGCGGTTTGGGCTTTGCCATCATTCTGCTGTTTGTATTGTGTCTGATATTATTTTCCAAAATCAGACGAGAACGTAAACGCTATGATTTTTTTATGGGGGCAAATCGCAGACCCACACACAATTTAGAAACAAAATTACAAGAATATTATGAAAACACAAAGGCCATTGATGCCAAATATACCGATTTATTGAATATGGTGACCGATATGGACAAAACCATGAAATCCAATGTGCAAAAAGTAGGCTTAATCCGATACAATCCATTTGAAGAAATGGGCGGAAATTTATGTTTTGCATTGGCATTGTTAGATGGCGAAGACAACGGCGTGGTACTCAATGGCATACACAGCCGTACTGGGTCTTTCACATATGCCAAACCCATTGAAATGGGTGTCAGCATTTATATGCTTTCCGAAGAAGAAAAACAAGCTGTCAAAATGGCACAAGAACAAGCATATCAACCAAAACACGAAAAAGTTGTCAAAGTAAAATTCAAACCATTATTCAAACGTCGCTATGCACCAGATATGCAAGAATTGATTACAAAACAGCAACAAAAAAAAATACCATCTGTTGGTGATGTCACAACAGATGAAAAACAACAAATTGAAAAAGAAGAAATTGTCGCTGCAAAAATCGCTACAACTGATATAACAGAACAATCCGAAACTTTGTTGGAACAAATACAGGAAGAAACGGCTGATTTTTTTACATACAATGAACAAGCAGCCAATGTGGATAACTTAGAAGCACAGACAGTCGAAACATGATGCTTCATTCTCGCAAATACTGTCGATAACTGCTACATTTTTACACAGAATATCAAAATTTCTGTGTAGAAACTGTGGAAATGTGTATAAATCTTGTGGAAAACTCTGTGTATAACAAAAGTTATCCACAAATACAAAGGAGGAAGTCAGACATGGCATATCGTATGATATTTTCTGATATGGATGGTACATTATTAAAAAATGATATGGAAATCTCAGAAAAAAACATCACAACCATCAAAAAAGCCACACAAAAAGGTGTGGAATTTGTCATCTGTACAGGCAGAGGTGTTTATGGTGTGGAACGTTTTTTAAAACAATTAGACCTTTTGGGTAAAAAAGGCTATGTCATTTGCCAAAATGGGGCAGCAGTTTATGATTTGGAAAATATGAATATGGTTGTCAAACACGCTTTTTCTGCGGACGAACTGCGTCCTGTGGTAGAAGCTGCCCGCCGTTTGGGTGTGGATATTTATTTATATGACGACCGTACATTTTTGACTGAAAAAGTCACAACAGAAGCAAAAAATTATTGCAAAGTCATGGGGGCAGATATGCGTATACTGGAAGATGGGCTTTCTTATGAAGGACATTTTACAAAATGTTTGCTTTCTGCCAAACCCACACTTTTGGAACAACTTCGCTCAGAAATCGCCCCTTTGACAACAGAAACATTCAATATTTTTTATTCCGGACCATATTATTTGGAAGTTGTTAAAAAAGGGGTCAGCAAAGGCAATGCCTTGGCAGAAACTGCAAAAAAAGCAGGTGTGCCATTATCAGAAGTCATTGCTGTGGGAGATAGTGAAAATGATTTGTCTATGATACAAAGAGCAGGTTTGGGTATTGCGGTTGGAAATGCCGTAGAAGATGTGAAAAATGCTGCCAATGTTGTACTGCAAGAAACTTATGCAGAAGATGCCGTTGCAACATTGATTGAAAAATTTGTATTGTAATACAATACACATAAAAAAACCCAACGGTCGGGGAACCGTCGGGTGTCGGACGTTGGTTCGACGTCCGGGGGCATAGTTTCTGTACAGGAAAAGGGGCCTCCTTGTACAGTACTATCATACAATAAATGTATGCTATATTCCATAAAAGAAGGATTAAAATTTCATTAAAACAAACCAAAATATGACAAAATAATCCGAAAAAAACACTTGCATTTTTGTTTTGTTATGTTATAATGAACTGCAATGAGGCGTAAAACAAATACATCGTTTTGAAGAAAAACAAAGTTTTGGAAATTCTTACAGAGAGCCGATGGTGGGTGCAAATCGGCAGAAGGAACAAAACCGTCCATTTTTCAAGCCTGCCGATGAAAGTCGGAAGGGTAAGCCCTTTATCGCTGTTTGAGTGGTTCGGATACTTTTGTCCGAACAATCTGGGTGGCAACGCGGGAGTGACTCTCGTCCCTGTTTTTTTGGGGATTGGGGGTCTTTTTTATTTTCAAAAATCACCCCATATCCTTATTCGATATGTTTTAAAAAAAGAAAGGGGTAACAAAGATTATGTTAGACATCAAATTCGTAAGAGAAAATCCAGAAATCGTAAAAGAAAACATTCGTAAAAAATTCCAAGATAACAAATTGCCTTTGGTTGATGAAGTGTTGACATTGGACAACGAAAACAGAACCATCAAACAAGAAGTGGAAGCGTTGCGTGCAGAAAGAAACAAGCTGTCCAAACAAATCGGTGGTTTGATGGCAAAAGGCGAAACACAACAGGCAGAAGAAATCAAAGCAAAAATCGCCAGTGAAGCTGAACGTGTGGACGCATTGACAGCAAGAGAAAAAGAAGTGGAAGAACGTATCAAAACAATCATGATGACCATTCCAAACATCATTGACCCTTCTGTTCCCATTGGCAAAGATGACAGCGAAAATGTGGAAGTGGAACGCTTTGGAGAACCTGTTGTGCCTGATTTTGAAATTCCTTACCACACAGATATTATGGAGAGCTTTGACGGCATTGATTTGGATAGTGCCAGAAAAGTAGCTGGTAATGGTTTCTATTATCTGATGGGTGATATTGCAAGATTGCATTCCGCAGTATTGACATATGCACGTGACTTTATGATTAACAGAGGGTTCAAATATTGTATTCCTCCTTTTATGATTAGAAGCAATGTGGTAACAGGTGTTATGAGTTTTGCAGAAATGGACGCTATGATGTATAAAATCGAAGGCGAAGATTTGTATTTGATTGGTACAAGTGAACATTCCATGATTGGCAAATTCATTGACACCATGAATAAAGCAGAAGACCTGCCACAAACATTGACCAGCTATTCTCCTTGTTTCAGAAAAGAAAAAGGGGCACATGGTATCGAAGAAAGAGGCGTATATCGTATCCACCAATTTGAAAAACAAGAAATGATTGTTGTATGTAATCCTGACGAAAGCCCTATATGGTATGATAAATTGTGGCAAAATACTGTGGATTTGTTCCGTTCTATGGATATTCCCGTGCGTACATTGGAATGCTGCTCTGGTGACTTGGCAGATTTAAAAGTAAAATCTGTAGACGTAGAAGCATGGTCTCCTAGACAGAAAAAATATTTTGAAGTTGGTAGCTGCTCTAATTTGGGTGATGCACAAGCAAGAAGATTGGGTATCCGTGTGGTAAATCATGAAGGCAAAAAATATTTTGCACACACATTAAATAATACCGTTGCTGCACCTCCTAGAATGTTGATTGCATTTTTGGAAAACAATTTGCAGGCAGATGGCAGCGTACGTATTCCAGAAGTATTGCGTCCTTATATGGGTGGCTTAGAAAAATTGGAAAAAGTAAAATAAAGTTACAGCACTAGGGTAGTATATGCTACCCTATTTCTTTTTTTAAAAAATTTGGAAATTTGCAAAAAAGTATTTGACAAATGATACTATTGATGATATACTTCTTCTTGCAGTAAGCGTTTTTGGAGAAGTACTCAAGAGGCTGAAGAGGTGCCCCTGCTAAGGGTATAGGTCGTTAACGCGGCGCGAGGGTTCAAATCCCTCCTTCTCCGTTTAGAAGATACCAATTTGGTATCTTTTTTTTTGCTTTTTTTGAAATCATTGCTTTTATGATATGCTTATGTGATAATATCAATAGAAAAGGGGGGAGTGATGATGAAAAAAGATATTTCAAATAACACTTATATACATGTGAATCAGCAATTCAAATGAAAATTGGGTTTTGTATTTTTTTTATTTGGTATAATGCTTATTTGTTCTATACTTGCACTGATTGCAGGTATACATCAAAAATTTCTGTTTTCTATATTGCTGTTGGTTATTTCTGTGATTTTGTTTATCATCTCATTTTTTATGCTAAAAAAAGAAGAGAAACGTTTTTGGGATTTTATTGAACATACATCTACATGCACACATATACTACATACCCCTATCACTGCTACAAAAGTGGTGGAAACATTACAGCAAAACAGCTTTTCTGTGACACCATATGCTTTTGACAATTATTATGCTGTACAAAAATTTCATGATGGACATGAATGTCATTTCTTTTTGGGTAATCATAATACGCCAGATTGTGAAGAAGCTGAGCCATTTTCTATGCTTTTTATACAAAAAGTAATGGAAATTGTATATAAACCCAACAGTTTTTACGTTAACATGGAGATTGGAGATTTGGCCACGCAATCACCAGAATATTGGCAAACATTACGAAAAGGGGTTTTATCATCCAAAAAAACAGCTCATATGTTTTGTTGTAATATCGCATATGATGTAACAAAAAATACATTGTATTTTGCAGATGCATTGTTTCGTGTAACATGGAAAAAAAGAGATATCCATTCGATATATATGTGTGACATCATTGCAGAAGTGTGCAAACCATATTATCATTTTGATTATACAAAAAAACGATTACCATAAAAAAAGGAGCATATATGCTCCTTTTTTTATGAAAATGCATACACTACTGTAATAGATGCTTCCACAGTTACATCATCATAATTGATTTCTGTTTGTGGCTTGGCACTATTTTCACTCAGTGCTGCCATACTTTCTGCTCCTGCATAATCTGCAGCACTTGTAAATATATGGTTTGCACTATCTTCTATCACAGAAACAACTCCCACCAATTCTTTATCATAAGCAGTTGCCAATACTTGTGCAGAACTTTGTGCCGTTTTGACAGCCTGTTGTAATGCATGGCCATAATATGTATCTGGATTGGACAATGTAAATGACACATTTTGCACACGGGTTGCACCTGCTTGCAATGCTTTGTCTACATATGCCCCTGCTTTTGTAACATCATATATGGTCACTTGCAATGATGTATTGGCACGATAACCGTTTTCTGTTCTTTTACCATTCTCTGCATACTCATAATTTGGATATACAGACACATTTTCTGTGATGATATCTTTTTGTGCAACATTCATTTTCTTTAAAGCATTTGTAACCGATTGCACGACTTCATTTACCGCAGACTGTGCTTTTTGCGTGGTATCTTCTGTTTTTTCAATAGAAAGATAAATCTGCGCCATGTCAGGAGCTACTTTTACAGACCCTCTCCCATTGACAGTAATGGTATTTTGAGGTAATTCTTGTGCAAACACTATGCTTTGCATACCCAATAACAAGATAGCCCCTGTCAAAACCGCAATTCCTTTTTGTTTCCACTTTTTCATAGCAAACAACCCCTTTCTATTTCCAATACTTTATTTGTATTTATATTAGACGTATTTGTTTTCAAAAAGTTTCCAATTACTTGTTATTTTTTAATTTTTCCCATTCTGCTTCTTTAAATCCCAACAATACAAAATCATCACCAACAACCAAAGGTCTTTTCACCAACATACCATTTGTCGCAAGCAAATCATATTGTTCTTGTTGTGTCATTTGTGGCAATTTGTCTTTTAATTGCATCTGCCGATACAACATACCACTTGTGTTGAAAAATTTTTTCAAAGACAATCCACTTTTCTCATGCCACGCTTTTAATTCTTCTGCAGTTGGATTTTGTTCTACAATATGGCGGTCTGTAAATGTGATATTTTGTTGTTCCAGCCATTTTTTTGCATTTTTGCAAGTCGAGCATTTGGGATATTCTAAAAATAATATTGCCATTTTCATTCACTCCTTTTTTATGATATAAATTCAGTATAGCATAACAAAGAAAAAAATCAAAAAATTTTTAGCAGAATGAAAAATGTTTATTGATTTTTCTCAAAAACAGTCATAAAATGAAATTATATTGACACATATGGGAGGTATGACAAT
Organism: uncultured bacterium; assembly: GCA_905214825.1. Taxonomy (GTDB): domain Bacteria; phylum Bacillota; class Clostridia; order Lachnospirales; family Anaerotignaceae; genus Anaerotignum. Next base: position 7,208 of record CAJMNV010000024.1, read on the forward strand.
GAAAATCGTAATATTAGAACCTTTGGGTATCACATCTGAAAAATTAGAACAAGCATCAGCAGATGTCAGAGCAAAAGGGCACACATTGGTCGCCTATGATACCAAAACAGAAGATGTAAACGAATTGGCAGAACGTGGCAAAGATGCTGATGTGATAATCATTGCCAATCAACCCATCGGAAAAAATGTATTGGAACATTGCAAAAATTTAAAATTCTTATCTGTGGCATTCACTGGTGTAGACCATGTGGATTTGGATTATTGCAAAGAAAGAGGAATTGCTGTTTCCAACGCCGCAGGCTATTCTACAAACGCAGTTGCAGAATTGACATTTGGCTTGGCAATTTCTGTACTGCGTAATATTCCCGCTTGTGATACAATATGCCGCAAAGAAGGTACAAAAGCTGGATTGGTCGGCAGTGAATTATATGGTAAAACATTTGGTGTTGTGGGTACAGGCGCAATCGGTTGCAAAGTTGCAAAAATTGCACAAGCATTTGGTTGTCATGTGGTTGCATACAGTCGCAGTGAAAAACCAGAAATCAAAGATATGGGGATTGCTTATTTGTCATTGGAAGCATTGCTACAAACATCTGATATTGTATCTTTGCACGTGCCCTTGAACAACAAAACAAAAGGGCTTATCGGGCAAAAAGAACTTGCTTTGATGAAACAAAATGCTATACTGCTCAATACTGCAAGAGGTGGTGTTGTAGACAGCCATGCATTGGCAGATGCACTCAATCAATATAAAATTGCTGGTGCAGGTATTGATGTATTTGAAATGGAACCACCTGTACCTGCTGACCATGTTTTGATGCATAGCAAACATACCATTGTGACACCACACGTTGCTTTTGCTTCTGATGAAGCATTATTCACAAGAGCAGAAATTGTATTTGCAAATATATTGGCTTGGGAAGCAGGAAAACAACAAAATATCATTTGTTGATACCATAAATAGACAGCAGATTGCTGTCTATTTTTTATATCCATATATTATGCTTCATTTATATGTATGGTTTTGATGTTATTATTTTGTTTTTGCATACGTACCACAATTTCAAAATCTGTATCTGTTTCATTTTGTTCATATGCAACATCAATGCCTGTACGGCGAATAAGTGCCACTGATTGTTTCATGGTATTGGTAATCAAGCGAAAATCTGCGGCATATCGTTTTTCTTTTTGTTCCTGTTTTTCTGTATACACACAACACAATTTGTCCAATGTTTCTGCCACCAGTGCTTCTGTTTGTTTGACGCTCAATTCCTCTTTTATCATTTGTTCCAAAACTGCCATACGACTTTGTGTGTCTGGCAAACGCAACAATGCTTTTGCATGTCGTTCTGTGAAATCGTGTTCCACCAAAAGCCTTTTGAGAGGGTCTTCCAATTTTAGAATACGCAATTTTTCTGCAATGTAATGTGGGCTTTTCGCCAATTTTTCTGCCAATACTTCTTGTGTCAATCCATAGTCATCTATCAGGCTTTGCAACCCTTCTGCCTCTTCCAAAAATGTTAGATTTTGCCGTTGTATATTTTCCACAAATGCCATCACTGCACTATCATATTCACTAATATGTACCAATAATGCAGGAATGGTTCTTTCTCCTGCCAATTCTGCCGCCTGCAAACGCCTTTCCCCAGAAACCAATTCATAATAACCACCACTCATTTTCCGAACTGTAATGGGTTGTAATACGCCATATGTTTGTATCGATGCTGCCAACTCCTCCAATGCAGTACGTTGGAAATAACGGCGGTTTTGATAGGGATTGGAACGTATTTTTTCAATGGGAATTTGATATACCACAGCCCCTTTCTTTAACCGAATTTCCGAAAACCTCAATACTTCCATGAAAACAGCTCCTTTATATTCTATGATTTGTCACAAAAAAAATTTCATTTTTTGTGCAATCCCTCTTTTTCTTCATTTTATCACGGCGTGTTTGTCTTTTCCCAAAAACAGTACAACAAAAAAAGCAGGCATTTGACATATGCCTGCTTTTTTTGTTATTTTAATGGATTTTTGTTTATTTTTCCAGCTTTTCTAGGATATGTTTTTGGTGTTGGTGCGACTTTTTCAATCAGTATCAGTTTGTGCTGTAAGTCTGTAAAAGGAATTTCCACGTCCAATATTTGTATCACATTGCCACCCAGTTTTTGCAAAGCCACTTTTGCTTCTTCTACTTCTTTTGCGGCTTCAGGACCTTTCAAGGCTGCCAACCTGCCGCCTACTTTCACAAATGGCAAACAATATTCTGAAAGTACTGCCAAATTTGCAACTGCACGAGATACACACAAATCAAATTGTTCTCGATATTGTGGGTTTTGCCCGCCATCTTCTGCTCTGCTATGCACACATGTTACATTTTGCAAAGACAATGCATTTGTGACCTCCTCCAAAAATCCAATCCGTTTTTGCAAAGCGTCCAATAATGTCACAGAAAGACAAGGGCAAGCAATTTTCAATGGAATACCCGGAAAACCTGCCCCCGTTCCCACATCAATGACACTTTCATTGCCCTGCAATGCCAAATGCGGCAACACACTCACACAATCTGCAAAATGTTTCAATATGACATCATTTTGTTCTGTAATTGCTGTCAAATTCATTTTTTCATTCCAGAATAACAACAAATCCATATATGCCATAAATTGCGTTGTCATATGCTCTGTCAATGTGATACCCATTTTTTCACAACTTTGTTGTAACAATGCTGTTTTTTCCATACTGTCACGCCCTTCCTATTCCCAATATTTTCCATGTTCCCAAATCGTCTGGTTCTGCTATCATACAGAAAAAAAGCAGTTCTTTTCGTTTTGCTGATGCCAATGTTACCATATACATTTTTTCGCTTTTTTGTTCTGTAAAGAAACGATACGTTTTATCATATACCAAATCTTTTTTCATTTCTTCAATATCTGCTTGTAACATAGTACGAGATAAATACATTTTTGCTTTTTCAGGTTGTTCCTTCTGTATTGCCTGTAAAAATGCTTTTGCCGCCCCCTGTGGTGTCAAACAATATAAATGTGATTTTTGATATATCCATTTTGCATTGCCTTGTGGCACTGTTTTTTTTACAAAAAAGCATTTTGGTACTGACATGGCTTTTTGTCTGTTTTGTTGAAAAGGAATATGCCAAATCATTGTCAGTCCCTCACATCTGCCGTTTTTGCTGTTCCATATAAATCAACAGCACAGAAATATCCGCAGGGGAAACACCTGTAATACGAGAGGCATGTCCAATGGAACGGGGACGAATGGAATTTAATTTTTGTCTTGCTTCCAAACGCAATCCTTGTATAGTTTCATAATCAATATCTTCTGGCAACATACGGTTTTCTAATTTTTGGAATTGTTCTACTTGTTTCATTTGTTGTCCAATATAACCCTCATATTTGATTTGTATGTTCACCTGTTCTTTGACATCTGGAGGAAGTTCTGGGCGTTCTTCGTCCAAACAAGCCAGCTTTTCATAATCCAATTCTGGACGTTTTATCAAATCTGCCAATTTGACACCACTTTGAATAGGTGTGCTGTTGTGCAGTGCCAAAACTTCCAATGTTTTTGTATTGGGTGCAATGGAACGTTTTTTCACACGATTGATTTCTTGCTCTGTCAAACGTTGTTTTTCTAATAATGCTTGGTATCTATTTTCATCAATCAAACCAATATCATAACCAATAGGTGTCAAACGTTGGTCTGCATTATCTTGTCTTAATAACAGACGGAATTCTGCTCTGCTTGTCATCATGCGATATGGTTCTTGTGTACCTTTGCTGATTAAATCGTCAATCAAAACACCAATATATCCATCAGAACGTTGTAAAATAATGGGTTCTTTGTTTTCTAAGTATCGTACTGCATTGATACCGCCAATCAACCCCTGTGCCGCTGCTTCTTCGTATCCAGAAGAACCATTGAATTGTCCCGCAGAGAACAACCCTGCAAAATCTTTAAATTCCAATGACAATTTTAACTGTGTGGCATCAATGCAATCATATTCTATGGCATATGCAAACCTTGTGATTTCACAATGCTCCAAACCGGGGATTGTACGATACATGGCAATCTGCACATCTTCTGGCAATGATGATGACATACCTTGTATATACATTTCTTCTGTGTTTTCGCCTTCGGGTTCTACAAAAAGCTGATGGCGTTCTTTGTCCGCAAAACGCACCACTTTATCTTCTATGGAAGGGCAGTATCTTGGACCTGTACCTTCAATCAATCCACTAAACAAAGGAGAACGATGCAAATTATCCCGAATGACTTGGTGTGTTTTTTCATTGGTATAAGTCAACCAGCATAACACCTGTTCTCTTTTAATATCATCTGCTGTGTTTGTAAAAGAAAATGGTACAATGTCGTTATCCCCATATTGTGGCTCCATTTTATCAAAATCCAAAGAACGTTTATTCATACGGGCAGGTGTGCCAGTTTTAAAACGGAATAACCGTATACCCATATCTTTTAAACATTGGCTTAATTTTGTTGCAGGCATTAAATTATTTGGACCGCTTTCCATCACATGATTCCCATTCAAACAACGACTTTGCATATAAGTCCCCATACACAATACAACCGCTTTACAACGATATACTGCACCACCTGCTGTCACAACACCTGTCACCACATTATTTTCTGTCAATACTTCCACAATCTCTGCTTGTACAATTTGCAGATTTTCGGTTTGTTCCAGCGTATGTTTCATTTCTTGGTGATATTTGTTTTTGTCTGCTTGTGCACGCAAAGAATATACCGCAGGGCCTTTTCCTGTATTGAGCATTTTTGTTTGAATATATGTTTTGTCAATATTTTTGCCCATCTGACCGCCCAATGCGTCAATTTCACGCACCAAATGCCCTTTGGAACTACCACCAATAGATGGATTACAAGGCATCATGGCAATGCTGTCCAATGTAATGGCAAACAATATGGTATTTTTGCCCATATGTGCCGCCGCCAATGCCGCTTCACAACCCGCATGACCACCACCAATCACTGCAATATCTATGGTTTGTGCTTCATACATATACACCATACCTCCTATTTTTTATATAAAACGTCATTTCTCAAATCTCTGTTTTTGTTGTTCTAAATTTTTCATTGCTCTTTTGAATTGATATGCAAATATCGTTGCGGTTGTTACCACTGCAATGAAATCTGCCACAGGTTCTGCCAAAAATACGGCTCTATCTTTTTGTTCCATAAACATAGGCAACAAATAAATTAAAGGTATCAATAACAATATTTTACGATATACTGCCAAAAATAATGATGTTTTGGCATTACCAATGGCAATAAATGTTTGTTGGCAAGCAATCTGTATGCCGAATATCCCTGTCATAAGCATATAATATCGCATTGCCCATGCAGTATAATCCAACAATATTGCATTTTCTTGGTTAAACAACATGGTAATTCCTCTGGGGAATACCATACAAATTGCCCACAACACCAGAGAATAACATAAACTACTTTTCAAAAGCAAACGAAATGTCTGTCTGACACGTTCGGCATTACCTGCACCAAAATTATACCCTGTAATGGGTTGTGCCCCTTGCGAAAGCCCCATCAGTGGCAACATAGAAAATTGCATAATGCTTGTCAATATAGTCATTGCCCCCACAGCAATATCACCACCATAATGATACAATGAGGCATTAAAACAAACACTAATTACGCTTTCGGTTGCCTGCATGATAAATGGTGACATACCCAAAAGCAAACAAGGAGCAACGACATTTTTTTGCAACACAAAATATTGCTTTTGCAATTTCAATTTTGTTTGACTGCCTGTCAAAAAACGCAACACCCATATCGCCGAAACCGCCTGTGATATTACCGTTGCCAAAGCTGCACCTTTTACGCCCATATCCAACAATATGATGAACACAAAGTCCAGTATGATATTACAAACAGCACCAATCATAACCGTTGCCATACTGATTTTTGCAAAACCTTGTGCAGTGATAAAAGCATTCATACCCAATGCAAGCTGTACAAATATAGTACCCAAAGCATAAATTTTCATATACTGTACTGCATATGCGATTGTGTTTTCACTTGCCCCAAATGCCAATAGCAACAGTTGTGCAAACATATAGAAAAATACAGTTAGCACAAATGCCAACACAAGTAACATCATAAAACAGTTGCCCAGAATACGTTGTGCTTCTTTTTGGTCTCCTTTTCCCATATACACAGATGCACGAGGTGCCCCTCCCATACTGACCAATGCCGCAAAAGCAGAAATCAACATAATCAATGGCATACACACACCAACCCCTGTCAATGCCAATGCCCCTACTTCTGGAATATGCCCAATATACATACGGTCTACCACATTATACAACACATTAACCACTTGTGCTGTGATAGCAGGAATGGCAAGTTGTTTCAATAATGTTTTGACATCTGCCGTTCCCAGCATATTTTCTTTTGTAGCCTGATTTTGTTGCATGATTACACCTTCTTTTGATGATTGTATCACATTATTTTTTATTTACCCAAACAGAACTTTGTAAAAATACGGTCAATGATTTCTTCATCTGTGACATCACCTGTGATTTCTCCCAAAGCATGGCTTGCATCTTGCAAATCCATGGAAATAAAGTCCTCTGGCATACGGGTTTGTATCGTAACCAAACAACGTTCCATGGCTTCTTTTGCTTGGAACAATGCTGTTTTATGACGTGTATTGCCCAATAACGCATCATCTACAGTTGCCGTTTGTCCACTGAAAAACATGGATTTGATGGCATCAATCAATGCCTCAAATCCTGTGTTATGTTTCACAGATACAGATAATATTTGTTTTTTGGATACATATTGTTCCAATTCTGCATAAGATAATTTTTGTTCCAAATCTGCTTTATTGAGCAATACAATGGTATGTTTTCCCTGTATAAACGACAAAATTTCTTTATCTTCTTGCTCCAAAGGACGGGAAGCATCCAACATCATCAATATCAAATCTGCTTGTTCTGCATAAGTTTTTGATTTTTCTACACCCATTTTTTCCACAACATCACCCGTTTCTCGAATACCTGCGGTATCCACAATTTTGATAGGAATACCATCTATGTTGATATATTCTTCTACGGTATCACGGGTTGTTCCCGGAATATCTGTGACAATGGCACGGTCTTCTTCCAAGAACCAATTCAACAATGAAGATTTGCCCACATTTGGTTTACCCACAATAACGGTTTGCAAGCCTTCACGCAATATTTTTCCTCTATCTGCACCTGCAAGCAATTTTTCCATATGTTGTAGAAGTTGTTTTGTGCCTTTTTCCATGGTGTCATATGTTTCTTCTTCCACGTCATGCTCTGGATAGTCAATTACTGCTTCAATAGAAGCAATCATATCCATGACATCATTTCGCATTTCACGCACTTGTGTTTTCAATCTACCTTCCAGCTGATTGACAGCCGCTTGACGAGAAAGCTCTGTTTTTGATTGTATCAAGTCAATGATTGCTTCTGCTTGTGTCAAATCAATTCTGCCATTCAAAAAACCACGTTTTGTAAATTCTCCTGGTTCTGCCAATCTAGCACCTGCCACAAGCACTGCCTGCAACACACGTTGTGTCACCAAAAAACCACCATGACAGTTGATTTCCACAATATCTTCTTTTGTATATGTGTGGGGGGCTTTCATCACAGAAACCAATACTTCATCAATCACTTCTCCATTTTTTCCATCTATGATTTTGCCATAAGAAAGGGTATGGGTTGCTTTTTGTGTCAATTTCTTTTTCCCCTGAAACAATGTATCTGCCAAATCAATACAACCTGTACCACTCATACGCACAATACCAATACCGCCACTACCCAATGGTGTGGATATGGCAGCTATGATGTCGTCTAAACCATTTGCTTTGATTGCCATGTTATGACTCCTTTCTCATCGTTTTACTGTTTTGTAAAAAGGCGTCCGTAACAATCACAGACGCCTTTTGGATAATCATTATTCTGCTTTTTCTGTTTCTTCCGGACGTTCCACTTTTTTATAATCTTTGTATTCTTTATTGCTGTTTTTGCTTTTTAATGCAATCACAACATTTCGGAACGGTTCTTCGCCTTCGCTAAATGTGGTAACATATCTGTCATTTTGCAATGCGGAGTGTATAATTCTTCTTTCGTAGGGATTCATGGGTTCCAAAACCACATTTTTCTTTGTGTGTTTTGCTTTTTTTGCCAAATTCAAAGCCAATGTTTCCAGTGTTTCTTTTCTTCTTTGGCGATAATTTTCTGTATCCAGCATGACACTGATATAAGAAGGACTTGTTTTATTTACCACCAAATTCACCAAATACTGCAATGCATCTAATGTTTGCCCTCTTTTGCCAATCAAAATACCCATATCTTCGCCACTCAAATCAATGAGTAGTTGTTTTTCTTGTACTTTTGTATTGATTTTGATAATCAATCCCATAGATAAAAAGACTTCTTTCAAAAAATTTTCTGCAATTTTTTCTGCATTAAAATTCTTTTTGACCAGTACCACAGCATCTTTTGCACCAAACATACCCAAAAAACCTTTGGAGCCTTCGTCCAAAATGGTGATACTCACATCTTCTTTGTCTGCCTGCAATTGTGCCAATGCTGCCGCCACAGCTTCGTCTACGGTTTTACCACTTTTTTTGATTTCTTCCATAGATTATAACGCCCCCTCAGCCAATTTCTTGCTGTAAACTTTACGCAGGAATACCTGCTGCAATATACCAAATATATTACTGATTGTCCAATATACACCCAAACCTGCGGGAACATTGATGCAGAAGAACGCCATCATAATTGGCATAAAATACAACATTGTTTTATTCATGCTATTTGTCATTGCTGCTGCTTGTTCGTTGACTGCATTTGCAGCAGGATTTGTCATTGCCATCATAATTTTAGACTGCAAAAATGTTGTGACACCTGCTGCCACAGGTACTAACACACTAGGAAATGCTAAACCACTACGGCTAACCAAAGGAATGGTTAAGAATGTTTCAATCGTATCTTTGGTATCCAACAAAGGTAATAATGCACTACCATTATCACCCAATGTTTGTACAATGGTCTGCCAATCATCAGCTTTGATATTGGCAACCAACATCACCACATCATTGACATTACTCATTTCTAGTGTACCCAAATTTTTATAAGTATCTACAAGATGTTGTGCATAGGGTGCAAATACATCCATACGCAGTTGTGCCGGAATATCAATAATGACATTTGCAATATCTGTATAATTTTGTCCAATCACATCAACATAGGCATAAGCATTTTGGAAAATATAGTACAATGCATACAATATAGGTAATTGCACTAGCAAAGGCAAGCAACCGCCCATCAAATGCACACCGTTTTTTTTCTGGAAATCTTGTAATTCCAAAGCCATTTTTTGTTGAGAAAGTGTATCTGTTTTTCCTTTGTATTTATCTCTAATTTTGTTCATTTCCGGTTGTAACTGCTGCATCTTAAAAGAAGATTTTTGCTGCTTCATCATCAACGGGAACAATATTAATTTCACAATCAATGTAAAAACGATAATGGCAATCCCCAATGCCCCTGCACTGACACTACTATAAATGCCATTAAACAACATATTATAGAATTTACCCAAAAACATAGCGATTGGCTCAAAAATCCCTGGTTCTCTTGCCATACGCATGGTAGACAACAACATCAATTCATTCACTTTTTTGCCTCCTTAAAAATTCATCAAATATGAGAATTCTTTTTCAAAAAAATATTATGGTACTGGATCATAGCCGCCTTCATGAAATGGGTGGCATTTTAACAAACGCCGTACAGCCAAATAACCACCCTTGACTGCACCATATTTTGTAATTGCTTCATAAGCATAACGGGAACAAGTAGGCGTAAAACGACAATGTGGTCCAATATAGGGAGAAATCCCTAACTGATACAAACGAATAAGAAATAAAAAAATTTTTTTCATCATTAAAAAATCATCTCAATCCTTTTTGGCTGCATCTAAACGCAAGAAATTATGTTTTTTCATCAAATGCCGCAAAGCATCCTGCACTTCCCAATAAGAGGCTTCATTGCAAGACACACGAGCAATCACCACAATATCAAACCCTTGTTTACACTGTGGTTCCAAACTACGGTAGCTTTCCCGAATCAATCGGGTAACATGAGAGCGAACAACACTCTTTCCCACTTTTTTGCTGACCGATATGCCCAAACGGTTTTTTTGTGTGCCGTTTTTAATGATATAAAACACCAAATAACGGTTGGCAAAGGATTTGCCTTTTTGATATACATACCGAAACTGAAAATTCTTTTTCAGGGATTGTGTAAAGAGCATGGTTCTCTCTCCTTTTCTTTGTCCGAAATATGCCAATGACGAACAAAAGGCCACATTCTGCGGCCTTAATTTACTCTGGTATAAATCGAAAATTATGCGGATAATACTTTTCTGCCTTTTCTTCTTCTTGCAGCCAGCACTTTTCTGCCGTTTGCTGTTCTCATTCTTTTTCTGAAGCCATGTTCTCTGCTTCTTTGTCTTTTTTTAGGTTGGAATGTCATTTTCATTGTCGATGCACCTCCTTTATACGATATCATGACTGCTCATTTATGAGCACTGCTACTATTATAGTAAAAAAGCCTGTACTCGTCAAGAAAAAAATTCATTACAAACAGTGCAAATCACGGGTTTTTTCTAAAATTTGTTTTTCCATAGCAAAACAAAAA
>CAJMNV010000025.1 GCA_905214825.1 uncultured bacterium
GGGTGGTGTTGCATTTAAAATGCAAAATGCACAACCACAAGAACCACAAGGTGTGCCAGTGATGACAATAACAACGAATAGAAAAAATATACAAGAAGTGTTGAAACAAAAAGCTGTTTTGGAAGGAACAGAAAGTGCGGAAGTGGTGTCTAGATTGCATTATGAAATAGAACAGATTTCTGTAAAAGAAGGCAGTAGAGTCAAAAAAGGACAGTTGTTGGCTGTTTTGGACAGCACGGAAATACAGCAACAAATAGCACAAACAAAAGGTGAATTGGAGTTGCTTACTTACCAACAACAAGAGATATTGGCAAACCGTCAAAAAGAATATGATGCGGCAGTTATGGTAAGAGACCAAGCAAAAAGAGAATATGAAAGACAACAACAGTTGCTAGATGGTGGTGTTGGGACACAAGTGGAGTTAGATACCGCAAAAGATGCATTTGATAAAGCGGAACGTGCCGTTTCTGATATACCAAATGAAAATGGGACTGTAATATTGACTAATGCAGAAAAACAAACAAAAATCAATGCACAACAAAAAGCAGATATACAAGCTAGTACATTGAATGATTGTCAAATATATAGTCCGATTACAGGAACAGTGACAAGAGTGAATACAACTGTGGGTAGATTTGCAGATGAAATGGAAAACAATAAACCCATATTTGTGATTGAAGATATTGACCATTTGCAAATGAAAGTGATGATTAGCGAAAATGATATTGACAAAGTGCAAGTTGGACAAGAAGTAGATATTACAGCAGAGATATTGGGCAAAGATGTTGTAAAAGGTGTGGTAGATAGAATTTCTCCAACAGGTGAAGAAAAAAATGCTACTTCTTCGGAAAGGGTGATTCCTGTTTATATCAAAGTGCAAGAACAAAATGAAAAATTGATTGCAGGGATTACAGCACAAGCGACGATTAAAATTGCATTTGCAGAAAATGTGCTTGTGGTGCCTTTAGAAGCGATTGGAGAATTGGAAGATGGTACAACAGTGATTTATACTATGACTGAACAGGGAACAGTACATATTGTACCTGTGAAAACTGGTTTGGAAACAGACTTAGAGGTGGAAGTTACAGCCCAAGAGTTAACAGAAGGACAAACCATTATATTAAATCCAAGCTTGGCTTTGACAGAAGGTATGGCAGTTGTAGCACAATAACAAAATAACTTTCCAACAAAGGAATGATGAGAATATGAAAGAAATCATTAAAATTGAACATTTACATAAAACATATGATACAGGTGCCGTACAAGTACATGCATTAAAAGATATTAATTTACGCATATATGAAGGGGAATATGTGGCGATTATGGGACAGTCTGGTTCTGGTAAATCCACATTGATGAATATATTGGGTTGTATGGACAGACAGTTTGAAGGGACATATGAATTAGATGGTATTGGTATTGCAAAGCAAAAAGAAAATCAGTTATCTGCAATTCGGAATCAAAAAATTGGTTTTGTATTTCAGGCATTTCAGCTCATTCCCAGAATGTCAGCAGTGAAAAATGTGGAAATACCCATGATTTATGCAGGCATGAAAGCAGATAAACGCAGAAAAAAAGCCATTGCACTTCTGGAAAAAGTTGGTTTGGGAGAGAGGGTTTTCCATATGCCAAATGAATTGTCAGGTGGGCAAAAACAGCGTGTTGCCATTGCGAGAGCTTTGGCAAATGACCCAACAATTATATTAGCAGATGAACCAACAGGAAATTTGGATACCAAGGCGTCTTATGACACAATGGAATTTTTTACAAATTTGAACAAAGAGGGGGCAACGGTTGTTGTGGTAACACATGAAGAAGAAATTGCCGCATATACCAACCGTATCATTCGGTTTCAAGATGGACAGATTATTCGTGATACAAAGGTGGTGAAATAAGAATGTTGTTGTTTGAAAATTTAAAATTGGCATTTGGTTCTATTTGTGCCAATAAAATGCGTTCTTTTTTGACCATGCTGGGTATGATTATTGGGATTAGTTCTGTGATTGCTATTGTGTCATTGGGAGATACCATGCGTACATTGATGGCAAATGAATATAAAAATATTGGTTTGGGATTTTCTTATATGTACATTATGACACCAGATGATGTTTATACAGATAATACGACTTTTACGACAGATGATGCAAAAAATATAAAAGAAGCGATGGGAGACAGCCTATCTTATGTTGGGTTTCAATATAGCAATAGAACAGATATGAAAGTAGGCAGAAAAAGTAAAACATTGTATATAAATGGTTTGGCAGAAAATCCGACTGCAATGCAAAATTTGAAAATCGTGGAGGGGCGTATGCTCAATGACAAAGATTTTCAAAACAAACAACATCATGTTGTGTTGCAAAAAGAAACGGCTGTGGAATTTTTTGGAGATGCAAAAAGTGCTGTTGGAAAAACCATCAAAATGAAACTGGTGGAAGAGTTGGAAGAACTTTTGGTGGTGGGGGTGTATGAAAACACAGATTCTGCATTTATGAAATTGATGTCCGGCGGTAGTATGGAAACGGCATATATACCGGAAAGTCTTGTGGTAGGCGAAGAAAGTTTTAACTGGAGTGTTTATTTTGTTGTGGCAGATACCACACAGATGCAACAAACACAAGCAAGAGTCAAAGCATATACATCAAGAATGAAAAATATTCCACAAGATTATATACAAATGAGTTCTGCGGCAGAAGAAATGAAAAGTGTTGATAGTATGTTGGGGGCAATGTCATCTGTTGTGGGGGCGATTGCGGCAATATCGCTTTTGGTTGGCGGTATTGGGATTATGAACATTATGTTGGTTTCTGTGACAGAAAGAACAAGAGAAATTGGTATCAGAAAGGCATTAGGGGCAAGAACAGGCGATATATTGACGCAATTTTTGATTGAAGCAGCAATGATTTCTGCGGCTGGTGGTGCGATTGGTACCATACTTGGTGTTTCGGTTGTGTCATTTGGTGGTATGGCATTTGGTTTGGAAACTGTTGTCAAACCGCAGGTGATATTGGTAGCTGTGGCGTTTTCTGCGATGGTGGGTGTAGGGTTTGGTTTGTATCCTGCACGTAAAGCGGCAAAGGCTGACCCTGTTGTTGCTCTGCGTTATGAATAAAAAAATATAAAAAAATTATAGAAAAGGTGTAGAACATGGAAAAATTTTGTGTGATACACCTTTTTTGTGTTTCTTTGCACGAATTTGTGGTATAATTTTTTTACAAATGTCTGAATGATGTGAGAAGAAAGAAGGAGTGTGTGAAATTGGAAGAGACAGCAACACAAATACAAACAAAACAGAATATACCATTTACACATCTCCATGTGCATACAGAATATAGCTTGTTAGATGGTTCTGCAAAAATAAAAGAATTGGTGGAACGTGTCAAAGAATTGGGCATGGACAGCATTGCCATTACAGACCATGGTGCTATGTATGGTGTGATTGATTTTTATAAAGCGGCAAAAGAAGCAGGTATCAAACCGATTATCGGTTGTGAAGTTTATGTGGCAGCTGGCTCTCGTTTGCAAAAAGAAGGCAAAGGCGGTGGATATTATCATTTGGTGCTTTTGGCAGAAAATGAACAAGGGTATCACAATTTGGTGAAACTGGTTTCTTGTGGTTTTATTGATGGTTTTTATTACAAACCAAGAGTGGATAAAGAACTTTTGCGAAAATATCACAAGGGGTTGATTGCTTCATCTGCATGTTTGGCAGGAGAAGTTTCCAGAAATGTCTTGACAATGTCTTATGAACATGGCAAAAAAGTGGCATTGGAATATTTGGATATTTTTGGTGAAGGGAATTTCTTTTTGGAATTGCAAGATCATGGTATGAAAGAGCAAAAACAAGTCAATCAAGCATTGATACGTATGTCAAAAGAAACAGGCATTGCTTTGATTGCAACAAATGATAGTCATTATATTTATAAAGAGGACGCTGTGCCGCATGATATATTGTTATGCATACAAACAGGGAAAACGGTACATGATACTGATCGTATGCGATATGAAGGTGGGCAATTTTATGTCAAAAGTCCAGAAGAAATGGCACAGTTGTTTGCAGATGTGCCGGAAGCGTTGGAAAACACAGCAAATATTGCAAAAAGATGCAATGTGGATTTTGTGTTTCATGATTTGAAACTACCACGTTTTGATGTACCTGCTGGCAAAACAGCAACCGCATATTTGCGTGAAATTTGCGAAGCGGGATTTTTAAAAAGATACAAAAATCCAAAACCAGAATGGAAACAACGTTTGGAATATGAACTGCATACCATAGAAGAAATGGGTTATGTGGATTATTTTTTGATTGTGTGGGATTTTATCAAATATGCAAAAGACCATGATATTATGGTAGGCCCTGGCAGAGGTTCTGCGGCAGGCAGCATGGTTTCGTATTGTTTGGATATTACAACCATAGACCCTTTGCGATATGACTTGATATTTGAACGTTTTTTAAATCCTGAGCGCGTGAGTATGCCGGATATTGATATTGACTTTTGTTATGAACGACGGCAAGAAGTCATTGATTATGTGATTTCAAAATATGGGGAAGATCATGTTGCACAGATTATTACATTTGGAACAATGGCGGCAAGGGCAGCAATCAAAGATGTGGGGCGTGCATTGGCAATGCCTTATGCAGATGTTGACCGCATTTCCAAAATGATACCCACAGAATTGGGTATTACCATTGAAAAAGCATTAAAAATGAATATGGATTTGAAAAAAGTTTATGATACAGAAAAGGATACCAGATATTTGATTGATATGTCATTGCGTTTGGAAGGTTTGCCAAGACATTCTTCCACACATGCGGCAGGCGTTGTGATTTGTCGTGAGCCGGTTGTGGAATATGTGCCATTGAGTGCCAATGATGGACAAGTCAACACACAGTATACCATGACATTATTGGAAGAATTGGGACTTTTGAAAATGGACTTTTTGGGATTGCGTACATTGACTGTGATACAAAGTGCAGTCAAAGAAATTGAACGTATCCATCATATCAAATTGGATATACAAAATATCCCAGATGATGATGCACAAGTGTACCATCTGTTGGGGCAAGGCAAAACAGAAGGTATCTTTCAGCTAGAAAGTGGTGGCATGAAACAATTTTTAAAAGAATTACAGCCGACTTGTTTGGAAGACTGGATTGCAGGGATTTCATTGTATCGCCCAGGCCCTATGGATTTTATACCAAAATATATCAAAGGTAAACACAACAAAGACAATATTCAATATACACACCCATCATTAGAGCCGATACTCAAAAATACCTATGGCTGTATTGTGTATCAAGAACAAGTGATGCAGATTGTGCGGGATTTGGCTGGATACAGTTTGGGACGTAGTGATTTGGTACGCAGAGCCATGAGTAAAAAAAAGGCTTCTGTGATGGCAGAAGAACGGAAAAATTTTGTATACGGTATTGGAGATGAAGTCAAAGGTTGTGTCAAAAATGGTATTCCTGCCGAAGTGGCAGAACAAATATTTGATGAAATGACCGATTTTGCCAAATATGCATTTAACAAAAGCCATGCGGCGTGTTATGCTGTGGTGGGGTATCAAACCGCTTGGCTGAAAACACATTATCCTGTGGAATTTATGGCGGCATTGATGACCAGCATTATGGACAATACAGCAAAAATATCTGGCTATATTGAAGAATGTAAAAAAATGGGCATTGCATTGCTGCCCCCTGATATGAACGAAGGATTTGGACATTTTTCTGTGTCTGATGGCAAAATTCGCTTTGGTTTGGCGGCAATTAAAGGTGTCGGAAAAAGTGCAGTTGCGGCTTTGGTGGCAGAACGTGAAAAAAATGGTGCTTTTGTTTCGCTGACAGATTTTTGTAGCCGTATGCAAGATGGAGAGTTTAATAAACGCAGTATAGAAAGCTTAATTAAAGCAGGGGCTTTGGATTCGCTTGGTGGCACACGCAGTCAATATATGGCGGTGTATCAAAATATATTAAGCAGTATTACGCAAGAGCGTAAAAAAAATATCGCAGGACAGTTGCATTTATTTGATATGCAAATGGGGGACAATAGTTCTATCAAACAAAAAGATGAATTGCCTGCATTGGCAGAATTTTTGCCAAAAGATAAATTGGCAATGGAAAAAGAAGTGTTGGGAATTTATGTCAGTGGACACCCGTTGGCAGAACAAGCAGAACAACTGCGAAAAAAAATCAGCCATACAAGCAGAGATTTTTTACCAGAAGAAGAAACAGAAAAAATGCTTGTGACAGAAGGTGAAAAAGTGATTGTGGGTGGTATGATTGCGGCAAAATCTGTGAAATATACCAGAAACAATGATAAAATGTGCTTTTTGTCATTGGAAGATTTGCAGGGTGTTATGGAAATTGTGGTGTTTCCGAAAGTGATGGAAAAATATATTGCTTTGCTGGAAGAAGAAAATGTTGTGTTGATAAAAGGACGTGCAAATGTTTCTGCTGATGGTGAAGCAAAAGTGATTGCATCTGAAATATTGACATGGGAGCAAGCAGAACAAAAAAATAATCCTACATTATGGCTCAAACAACCCAAAGGAAAAGAAACGCCTCTGATTTGGATTACCCCTATATTAGAACGTTACAATGGTAATACACCTGTATATATTTATGAAGAAAAAACAAAAAGAAAAATGAAGGCTGACAGCAGATATTGGGTAACATTAGAAGATAGTCTGTTGCAGGAATTGTGCATGCTTCTGGGGAATGAAAATGTAGCAGTCAAAGAGTAACCGCTACAAACAAATGTGCGGAAAGGGGAGAAGTCCGTATCCATGAAAAAAGCGGTATTCTCACATTGCAATGATTTTCAAAACCTGGTTTCATATATTTTATAAAATTTTCAAAAGAAACAAAAAAACTTATTGGGAGGAGAACAAGCATGGAAGAAAAGAAAATTAAAAAAATTGGTGTGCTGACAAGCGGTGGAGATGCCCCTGGTATGAATGCGGCAATCCGTGCTGTGGTACGTACAGCATTGTATCACGATATTGATGTGATTGGTATTCGAAAAGGATACAATGGTTTGATTAACGGTGAAATCAAAGAAATGAGAAGCAAAGATGTTTCCAATATCATGAATTTGGGTGGTACAATACTGCATACAGCACGTTGCCCAGAGATGATGACAGAAGAAGGGGCAAACAAAGCAGCAGCGATTTATAAAATTTTGAGCTTAGATGCTTTGGTTGTCATTGGTGGTGATGGTTCTTATCGTGGTATGGGAGAATTGGCAAAAAGAGGTGTAAATTGTATTGGTATCCCTGCAACCATTGACTTGGATATGGATAGCACAGAATATACCATCGGTTTTGATACAGCGGTAAATACTGGTATGGACGCATTGAACAAATTGCGTGATACTTCCAGTTCTCATGAACGTTGTTCTGTTGTAGAAGTGATGGGCAGAAATGCAGGCTATATTGCAACATGGTGTGCACTGGTTGGTGGAGCAGAAGATGTGATGTTCCCAGAAGCAAAAGGTGAAATCGACAATGCCAAAGTGATACAACAGATTTTGGAAAACAGAAGTATTGGCAAACGCTTGAACTTGATTGTGGTTGCAGAAGGTGTTGGTGGTACACAAAAATTGGCAAAAGATATTCAAGAAATTACAGGTATTCAAACCAGAGCAACCATTTTGGGGCATTTGCAAAGAGGTGGCAGCCCAACAGCAACAGACCGTATGCATGCTTCTATGATGGGATACCAAGCGGTAAAAGCAATTTTAGATGGGGAGCAAAACAAAGTAATCTCTTTCCGCCAAGGTAGATACGAAATGTTGGAGCTGGAAGAAGCATTGAATATGCATAAAGAAATGGATAAAAGTATTTATGACGTCATCAAAATATTGGCGATGTAATACGAGGGATTGCAACAAAGGGATTGTAACACAAGCAAAGAGGAGGAACAAAAGAAATGCGTAGAACAAAAATTGTATGTACATTAGGTCCTGCAACCGATGATGTAGAAATTATGAAAACCCTTATCCGTAATGGGTTAGATGCGGCAAGAGTGAATTTTTCTCATGGAACATATGAATCTCATGGGGAAATCATCAAAAAAATGAAACAAGCAAGAGAAGAATTGCATGCACCCATTCCACTGTTGTTGGATACAAAAGGGCCGGAAATCCGTATCAAAACATTTGAAAATGATAAAATTACACTGGAAGCAGGTGACAAATTCACACTGACCACAGAAGATATACAAGGTACACAGGAAAAAGTTTCTGTGACATATGAAGATTTGCCAAAAGATTTGCAAAGAGGTTCTCGTGTGCTGATTGATGATGGCTTGGTAGAACTGAAAGTAGAAAGCGTAACAAATATGGAAGTACACTGTACTGTTGTGACAGGTGGTGTGGTTGGTTCCAGAAAAGGTGTGAATCTGCCAGGGATACAAGTGAATTTACCTTCTTTGACAGATAAAGATATTTCTGATTTGAAATTTGGTATTGAAAATGGTTTTGATTATGTGGCGGCATCATTTATCCGTAGTGCAGCAGACGTTTTGAAAATCAGACAGGTTTTGGAAGAAAATGGCGGCGAAAGTATCCATATTATTTCCAAAATTGAAAATCAAGAAGGTGTGGACAATATCGAAGAAATTTTGGAAGTATCTGATGGTATTATGGTTGCCAGAGGGGACTTAGGTGTTGAAATTCCACCCGAAGAAGTACCTTTGGTACAAAAAATGTTGATTGCAAAAGCAAATAAATACAGCAAACCCGTGATTACAGCAACACAAATGTTGGAGAGCATGGTAAAAAGCCCGAGACCAACAAGAGCAGAAGCAAATGACGTTGCAAATGCCATTTTTGATGGCAGTGATGCCATTATGCTTTCTGGTGAAACAGCGATGGGGCAATATCCTTGTGAAGCAGTTGCAACAATGGCAAGAATTGCAGAACGTGCAGAAAGTAGTATCAATTACGCAAAAAATTTGACAAGAAATTTGGACGCAAAACAAGCAAATATTACAAATGCAATTAGTTTTGCGGCGTGTACATTGGCAGCGGAATTGCACACAACCGCAATTAGTACCATCACAAATTCTGGTTTTACTGCAAGAATGATATCCAAACATAGACCTGTATGCCCGATTGTTGCGGCAACTATGAAAGACCAAGTTTGGCGTCAGTTAAATTTGGTATGGGGTTGTAAACCTATTTTGCACACAGCAACATTGCCAAAAGGACAGGTGTTTGACACAGCAATGAAATTGGCACAAAAAAGTGGTTTGGTAAAAAATGGTGATACCGTTGTGTTGGCATTGGGTATGCCTGTTGGTGTGAGTGGTTCTACCAATACACTGCGTGTGGATATTGTAGGGGATGTGTTGTGTAAGGGGGTTGGCATTGGAAAAAAGAAAGTCAGCGGCATGGCACGTGTGATTAAAGTGCGTGAAGAAATGGGCCGCAATTTCAAAAAAGGCGATATTTTGGTGACAACTGCTACAAACAATGATTTTATGGCTTATATGCAAAAAGCATCTGCAATCATTGTTGGCCCAACAGACTATACACAAAATAGCCATGCAGAAATTGTTGGCAGAGCGTTGGATATTCCAGTTATCATTTGTGATACAAAAGTGATTGATTTTATTCCAAATGATACATTGATTACTGTGGATGCAGAAAAAGGTTTTGTGTATACAGGTATTCCAAACGAAAAATAATTTGATAGAATAGTATAATAGAAAGAAAGTCTGTGTAAAAAGCATATTTGGGTAAACAAAAAGTGCATTTTTTGTACTTATTTGAGTGTACTATGAATATGTAACAAAACAGGCTTTCTTTTTTTTGTCGCTTTTTTTTGTTCAATATGCATGAAAATATAAATAAAAATTTATGATATTAGATGATTTGCATTTTCATTCGTTGACAAAAGACAAAAATTTGAGTATCATAGACATGGAATTTAATATATCGAAATATGTTTTATATATTGAATAAAACATTCGAAAATTCCAACAACAACATTATGGTGTTTTTTGGAGAGGAGAGGAAATGTATGGGAACAACACTCATTAGCCCAGACAATACATGGGCATTGATGGCAATTACTTGTGGCTGGGTGGCATTGTCTATTTGGTTGGAACAAACATATGCATGGGCATCAAAGGTATCAGGTGCGATTATTGCATTGGTTGGGGCATTGTTATTAACAAATTTCAATATCATTCCGACACATGCTCCTTGGTTTGATGATATTATTTGGGGATATGTGGTGCCACTTGCCATTCCATTGTTGTTGTTGCAATGTAATGTGCGAAAAATATGGAAAGAGTCTGGCAGATTGTTGCTCTTGTTTTTGATTGGCTCTGTGGGCACAGCTTGTGCAGCCGTTGTGGCATACACTTTGTTGAAAGGCAAAATTCCATATTTGGAAGGCGTTGCGGCAATGATGACAGGGTCTTATATCGGTGGTGGTGTCAACTTTGCGACATTGTCCACAGCATTTGAAGTTCCAGGAGAAGTTGTAGCAGCAACAACTGTAGCAGATAATTTGTTGATGGCATTGTATTTCTTTGTGTTGATTAGCATTCCAAGTTTGGGATTTTTCAGAAAACATTTCAAACACCCACATTTGGATGAAGTGGAAAGCAAAGGTGTCAACGAAGAGGCAAAAACACAGGCAGCAGCATATTGGGAAAGAAAACCTGTTTCTTTGTTGGATATTGCAATCAATGTTGCAATTAGTACTATTATTGTTTGTCTGTCCAATGCCATTGCAGGATTTTTGGGTAATATCATTCCAACAAGCAATGAATTCTTGAAAATTATCAATAGTTTATTGAGCAATAAATATTTGATTATGACAACCGTTGCAATGTTTGTGGCAACATTTGGCGGTGAAAAGGTAGAAAAAATGGCTGGTACACAAGAAATTGGTACATTTTTGATTTATCTGTTCTTGTTTGTTATCGGAGTACCTGCCTCTATTATGGAAATTTTGCAAAATGCACCTTTGTTATTGGCGTTTTGTGCGATTATGGTTGTGATCAATATGTTGTTATGTTTTTTGTTTGGTAAATTGCTCAGATGCACACGGGAAGATATTATATTAGCATCAGATGCAAATATTGGCGGTCCTACCACAGCGGCAGCAATGGCAATTTCAAAAGGTTGGGTAAAATTGGTTGGCCCGATTATGTTGATTGGTACATTGGGGTATGTGATTGGTACATACTTTGGTACGATTATCGGAAATATATTAGGGGCTTAGTGTTGGATTACAAAAGAAAAATAGAGGAAAATACAGAAGTATCAAATAGAGTACTGTGAGAAAGCGAGCGATAAATTATGATTTTTGATGGACATTGTGACATTTTTACAGATGTTACCATAAAACGATTGCAAGGAGAAACGCAAGTTTTAAAAAATCGTCATTTGCCAAGATTGCGAAAAGGTGGCTTTGCAGGTGGTTGTTTTGTGATATGGGTAGACCCACCTTATGACAATGACCATGCAAAACGTACCACACAGATTTTAGATGCAATTTCTGCGGAAATGGCAGAATGTACAGAGGCTGTGATAGTACATAACATAGCAGAAGTGGAACAGGCAAAGGCAGATGGAAAATTTTACATTCTACTGGGGGCAGAAGGTTTGGCATCGATTGGAGAAGATGTTGACCAGATAGATAGATTATATGATTTTGGGGTACGCCATGCTATGTTGACATGGAATGAACAAAATGCGTTGGCAACTGGTGTGCAAGGCGATGCACAAAGAGGCGTGACAGAAATTGGAAAAAAAGCATTACATCGTTTGGAACAAAAGAAAATGATTGTAGACGTATCACATTTGAATGAGCGTTCTTTTTGGGACGTGTTGGATACGGTCGGTTGTCCGATTTTGGCATCACATTCTAATGCAAAAGTATTGGCAAATGCAGCAAGAAATTTGACAGACGAGCAGTTGCTTGCCATTCGAGATACAAAAGGTTTGGTAGGATTGAATTCTTTTAATTTGTTCGTCAGTCAAGATGTCAAACAGCAAAATGTGGATATGTTTGTGAAACATGCTGTTTATATTGCAGAAAAAATTGGTGTGGAGCATTTGGGATTTGGATTTGATTTCTTTGAGTTTTTATCCACAGATTCCATGAAAAGTTATAGTAACCAAGATACTTCTTATACCATTGGTTTGGAAGATTGCTCCAAAGTGCCGATATTGTTGGAAAAAATGAAACAAGCAGGTTTTACACAACAAGAATTGGATAAAATATGTTATGAAAATTGGCATAATCTGATGCGTCGTGTATTGGGTTAATATTTGTATAATAATAAAAATTCTCTCTGAAAAAAAGCACTGTTTTGATAAAAAACAGTGCTTTTTTCTTTTTTCCCAAAATCATCAAAAAAAGGAAGGTGTCATTGCCCATATGGAAACGCAATCTGCATTGGAACGATTGATGTATTTGTGTGGCAAAGAACAGTTGAAATAAATACTATCACCTTCTTGCAAAACATATTCGTTGCCATTGAGATATACTGTCAATTCCCCTTTGATGACATAACCACATTCTTCGCCCTCATGACTCAATGGAGGGTGTTCATAACTGCAACCACTTTTGAGTGTGATTTCTGTCAAGTCCAAAAGGTGCTCTGGAAAACTGGGGCTTAACATTTTATAGTAACTGGTGTTGGCATGTGCAATGATGGTTTTGTGGCTGCCTTTGCGTATGATGACTTGCTCCTCTTGTGTAGAGTCTTCAAAGAAATAATTGATGTTTGTTTCCAAGGCTTGTGCCAAACGCCATAAACTGACAACAGAAGGAATAACCATACCCCGTTCAATTTGGCTGATAAGTCCTGTGCTGACTTCCGACATTTTGGAAAGTTCTGCAATACTAAGATGCTTTTTATTGCGTAATTCACGCAATTTTCCACCATTGAAAATTGACATATTTTGATTCGCTCCTTTTGCATTTTGCACGTATTGCCTATGGCAAAACGCACATATATATTGAAAAAATAAATTTTTTTTTGATTGGTTTTTTTATTGTAACATTTTTGATGGCAAGGAACAAGAATAATATATATTTCTATGCCGAAAAAATGAAAACAAAGAAAAAATGGTTGTTTCGTTGCAAAATCAACATTGGTATGCTATGATGGTTAAGATTATCATAAGAAAATGAAGACAAAAAAGAAGGAGGAAAACCATATGTTGACAAGCAAACAAAGAGCTTTTTTGCGTTCACAAGCCAATGGTATCCCTGCCATTTTTCAGGTGGGTAAAAATGGTGTGACACCAGAATTGAGAGATACTGTGCATCATGCATTGGAGGCAAGAGAATTGGTGAAAGTGAGTGTGTTGGATAACAATATGTTGGGGGCTGCTGAAGCGGCGGAAATGCTGGCAAGCAGAACAGGTGCAGAAATTGTGCAAGTGATTGGAAACAAATTTATATTGTACCGCCAGTCCAAAAAGCCTGTGATAGAATTGCCTCGTGCCAAAAAATAAAAGGCGGGAAAAAGAAAATGAGAAATGTAATTGCTGATTTCAAAAATTGTGAAAGTATTGCGGTAATGGGTGGTACATTTGACCCGATACATTATGGGCATTTGGTGACGGCAGAAGCAGTCAGACATCGTTTTCATGTAGATAAAGTGATATTTATTCCCACAGGACGACCTGCACACAAAACAGATAAAGAAGTAACACATAATGAGCATAGATATTTGATGACAGTATTGGCAACCATGCGGAATGAAAATTTTGATGTTTCTCGTATTGAAATTGACCGCCCAGGTTTGACATATACCATTGATACCATAGAACAGTTGAAACAGTATTGCCGCAAAGATGTGCGGTTGTATTTTATTACAGGGGCAGATGCCATTCATCAAATTATGCATTGGAAAGATTCGGAACGTTTGTTGTCATTATGTGATTTTGTGGCAGTGACAAGACCGGGATACCAAAAAAATGAATTGTTTGCAGAAATTGATGCATTGCGTAAAAAATATGTCAGCCATATACATTATATGGAAGTGCCGGCATTGGCGATTTCATCATCGGATATTCGCAGTCGTGCAGAAAGAGGTATGTCAATCAAATATTTGTTGCCGCAAGAGGTGGAGGATTATATCCACAAATTTGGGTTATATCAGAAAAAAGAAGAGGACGAGGTGAAGTTTATGCTTTCTGTGGAAATGATGCAAGAAAAATTGCAATCCGCTTTGTCTGTCAAACGTTATATTCACACAATGGGTGTTTCAGAAGAAGCTGTGAAATTGGCAGAAATATATGGCACACCAACAGATTGTGAAAAAGCAAAAGTGGCTGGATTGTTACATGATTGTGCAAAAGATTATCCGCAAACATTGCGAGAACGCTTTTGCAAAGAATATAAAATCAAAACAGATGAAATTATGGAAAAACAGCCCGATTTGATACACCCGTTTTTAGGGGCAGAAGTGGCAAAAAGAGAATATCAAATACAAGATGAAGAAATATTGAATGCCATTCGTTATCATACAACAGGGCGTGCCAATATGACATTATTGGAAAAAATTATATTTATTGCAGATTATATTGAGCCACATAGAGAAAAATTTGAAGGGTTGGAAGAAGCCAGAAGATTGGCGTATTCCGATTTGGATATGGCAATCAAAGTGATACTGGAACAGACGATTGATTTTGTCAAACAAAGAGGTAGATTGTTGCACCCATTGTCATTGGAGGCTTTGGACTATTATCAGACAAAAAATATGAAATAAATCATGGATTTTAGGAGGGATTTTATGGACGCATTGGAAGCAGCAAAAATTGCGGAAACAGCATTAGATGATAAATTAGGACAAGATATTCAAGTATTGAATTTGAAAGGATTGTCTAATGTGGCAGATTGCTTTGTGATTGCAAGTGGAAACAATGTCAATCATTTGCGTGCGATGGCAGACGAAGTAGAACAAAAATTATTTCAAGCAGGTATGAAAATGCACCATTCCGAAGGATATAGTGCAGGCACTTGGATATTGTTGGATTTTGGCAATTTGTTGATACATTTGTTCAACAAAGAAGAACGTGAGTTTTATGGTTTGGAACACGTTTGGGGCGATGCAAAGCATGTAGAGTCATAAATGAAAAAACAAAAAAATGTTTGAGGCAATCGAAAAAATAAAAGAGGAAAATGCTTTGTATGAGCAAAGTATTTTCCTCTTTGGAATTTTATAGACAAGTTTTTTGATGAGAAATGTGTCACATGAAATTTTTTATTTTTTGATATATTTTTCGTTACATTTTGAAAGAAAAACCACACATATGAGCAAAAGTATGATGAACACAATCAACAACCATGTGCTGCCGGGAAATAGTTTATCCAATATGGCTTTTCCTGTGAATACAATACCGGTTAATGTATTCCAAATACCAACTTCTTTGAGATAAGCAGGCAGCTGTTCTGGTGATATAGTTTCTATTGTGCGTTTGGTATAAAAAATGGGTTGCCCATATAACGCAAAAATACCACGTGCAAATAAATAGATGCCAACAACAAAGAAAATTGTCATAACTGCAATTCCCCCTTTTCACACTGTAATATTTGTGGGATTATTTTAAAATAAATGAAAATATCCCTTGCGTTGCCAGAAACGGTGTTTCATGGTAAAATAAGCAAGATATTTTTAATAAGAGCGTTTGTTTGCTCTTTTGTTCAAACTGGTTTGTCGTTCGTTGGACTGTTTTAACCATTCACGCATTTTTTCTTCAAAATCGGCGGAAGGGTTTGCAGTCTGTGGTTTGAAATATTCTTCGGCAGGGTTTGTTGTTCTTTCTTGTTGCCGATTTTGTTTGAAAGATTTTTCGCTTTTTGGCGGATGTGTTTCTTTTGGCAGTGTTTCTTTGATAGACAATGCAATTTTATTTGTTTCTGCATCAATGGAAAGTACTTTGACTTTGACAACATCACCCAATTTGACATGGTCGTTGATGTCTTGTACAAATGTGTTTGCCACTTGTGAAATGTGGACAAGACCTTGTGTCTGTTCTCCTAAAGACACAATAGCACCAAAAGGTTTGATGCGAATGACTTTGCCTTCTACAATACTGCCAACTTCTGGTTTTTCAGACATTCTGATATACACTCCTGTTCTGTTTTGATTGAAATAAAATACGGAAACAGTATATCACAGAACAGAATGGAATACAAACAATTTTATAAATTTGGGGGATAGAAAGATGAAGAAAAAAGATATTGTCACACTGAAAATAGAAGATGTGCGTTTTCCAAATAAAGCATATGGCTTTGTAGACGGGGAAAAAGTGATTGTCAAAAATGGGATTATTGGACAAATGGTAACGGCACAGATTACAAAAAAAAGAAAAAACGGCATAGAAGGGCGTTTGTTGGAAGTGTTGGAACGTTCGCCGTTGGAGAAAACAGAAGGCAACTGTTCTGCTTATGAATTTTGCGGTGGCTGCACATACCAAACCATGCAACATGATGCAGAACTTGATATGAAAGAAAGACAGGTTCGACAGCTTTTAGATGAGGTTGGGATTGCGGTAGAAAGCTGGGAGGGGATTGTGGCATCTCCTTTGGAAAAAGAATACCGCAACAAATGTGAGTTTTCTTTTGGTGATGCCTACAAAGACGGCCCATTGGCATTGGGTATGCGTAAAAAAATGAGCCATTATGAAGTGGTGACATTGCAAGATTGTAATTTGGTTGATAAGGATTTTTTGCAAGTGGTGCAAAAAAGTGTGGCATTTTTTCAACAAAGAAATGTACCGTTTTACCATCGTATGCGACATGATGGTTGCTTGCGTCATTTGGTTGTCAGAAAAGGAAAGGCAACCGGAGAAATGCTCATACATTTGGTGACAACATCGGATATTGCGTTTTCTTTGGAAGAATATAAAGATATGTTGTTGCAACTGGATTTTGATGGCAGTATTTGCGGGATATTGCATTCTGTCAATGATGGTGTGGCAGATGTTGTCAAAAGCGATACTATGGAAATATTATATGGCAAAGATTATTTTGTTGAAAAATTGTTTGATTTGGAATTTAAAGTTTCTGCCTATTCTTTTTTTCAAACCAATACAGAAGGGGCGGAAAAATTGTATGATATTGTGCGGGAATTTGCAGGCAATGTGGCAGATAAAACGGTGTTTGATTTGTATTGCGGAACAGGTACCATTGGGCAGATTATGGCAAAAGCAGGTTCAAAAGAAGTCATTGGCATTGAATTGGTGGAAGAAGCTGCGGAAGCGGCAAATGAAAATGCAAAAAGAAATGGTTTGACAAATTGTAAATTTTTGGCAGGTGATGTGCTGAAAATGGTGGATGAATTGGAACATAAACCTGATTTGATTATCATTGACCCGCCCAGAGAAGGCATACACCCAAAAGCCATTGGAAAAATCATTGGTTTTCAAGCACCTGAGTTGGTGTATGTGTCCTGTAAACCGTCATCATTAGCAAGTGATTTACAGATATTCCAACAAGCAGGATATGTTGTCAAGCGTGTGAAATTGATGGATATGTTTCCTTCGACGGTGCATATTGAGACGGTGGTGTATATGGTGCATAAATAAAAACATTTGAATAGTCTAAACAAAAGGAAATCTTCCGCAAGATTTCCTTTTGTTTAGACAAAAAATAATAGAAAACAACAAAAATGTAAAAAGTATGAAAAAACTTTACATCATTACAGAAGGCATATATAATCGTGTGTAGGAGTTTCTTTTATAATGTTTGTGATTTTATAGTTGAACGAAGGAGGGGACAGGATATGAAAAAGGCAGTCAAACAATCCACAAT
>CAJMNV010000026.1 GCA_905214825.1 uncultured bacterium
CCACACAAAAATTTTCATTTTTATTTGTTTTTTTCTTTTGCAATGCCTGCATATTTTCAAATATCCATTTCCATGTTTCCAGCATACCATCTGATGACTTTCCAACTGTTGCATACAAAACTGTTTTCAAATGTTCATATTGTAATTTGGTTTCTATATCGTCCAAAATATTTTGCAAAATATTTTGCAACAATTCCGCAACCAAATCAGACGAAATATCATCTACATTATTTATCAAATACATGGCACTGACAGGACGTTTTTTCAATTCTTTTTGCCAAAATTCTTTACTATCTGCATCAATATGTTTTGCCAATGTACAAAACACACTTTTTTTGCAATTTCCTTTTTCTGTTTTGACCATATCCCAAAGCAAAGGCAAATTTTTTTTCTCACAAGAAAGTGCTTTTATGGCATTTTCTCGAACATCTTTTTCTGCATATTCCAATAATGATAAATACCAATCATTTTCTTTTGTACCTGCAATGGCTTGTACCAATTTTACTTTTTGGGCAAAAACCTTTTGTTTTTGCTGCATCAACTCTTGATTTCCAAAATCCTTTTTCAAAAAATACAGTATCATCTCTGTGTCTAATTTTGGCAATGTATATGTATTATAATGTGCTCTCCATCTATCTGCTGCTACATCTCCATAATAATCATTGTTATAATAATCGTAACCAACCAAAAAATCTATTGGCTCTTGTGTAATCATATGCTCCAATACACGATACACCAAATATGCCATCTCTCCATATGCATCATCTAAGTCATTGATAAGTGCATGAATGACACGATAATCTGCCAACATATCACTTTTTTCTTTTACAAAATTTTCCAATACCTCCATACGTCCAGAACCAGTTGTTGTCAATGCTTCTAATAACGGAGAAAGCTCGCTGTAATGCATTGGCACAGCTTTTGCATTACTGCTGCCTATTTTCAACTGTATTTTTTCGCCTTCCACCTGTGTAGCACCTTGTGTATATATCACAGCATCCAAAAGCCCAAGCAAATCCAATAGCAATCCATTTCTTTTGCTATCTTCTGCTGAAAGTAACTGCTCTAACCCTGCATAAATTTTTTGAAATACAGGGTTTTTGCTTGCCAATGGTG
Organism: uncultured bacterium; assembly: GCA_905214825.1. Taxonomy (GTDB): domain Bacteria; phylum Bacillota; class Clostridia; order Lachnospirales; family Anaerotignaceae; genus Anaerotignum. The sequence goes on from CAJMNV010000026.1 coordinate 1,117, forward strand.
CAAATGCTTCCATCAAACGTTGCAAACGAAAATCTTCTGCCAATAACTGTGTGCCTGCAACCGCACTATATACCAAACGTTGTTTTATCTCCAATAAAGGGTTCATATCTTTGCCTCCTCAATATTGCAACCGAATGATTTCATTTTCTGTAACAATGCTGTATGGCTGCATATAAATGCGTCCATCTGCATAATCATAACGTAACACCCCAAACATCACTTGATTTTCCAACCATGCTTTATTGGGAAGCCATTCCAATTTTTTATCATTATTCCACATCATATCACGTAATACAATATTATTGCCTTTCCCATCTTCCAAAACCAAATCTTTCTCTATACAATAAATTTCAGAAAATGGTATCAATATTGCCATACGTTTTTCTGCCAATGTATTTTTGATTTCATTTTTGAACAATTTTGCGGCAGTTGGTATATCAGGCTGTGCAAATTTTTTGATTATTTGATACACATTTTTGTCAACTTCTCTATTTTTACAGCCTTCCCAACGTACCCGTCGATTGTATCCACCTGGATAATAATACAACTTTGGTATTTCCAGCACATCAAAACAACTATCTTCTTGTTTTACATATTTCAATGCTTTCACAGGTCTGTAATTATTTGTTTGATGTATATTACCTGTATCCAATTCCAACCAATACCCTTTATCAATAAATTCTTTTCTTGCATCATCATATATCACTTCAAAAGCAAGCTGTACCAATTCCACATTTTCCTTGACAGCCCCCACACTATCCAAGTCCTCCAATTTCCAAATACCGCCCAATGCTTCATATAAAACTGTATCTTCCAAATCATATTGCTTTGTTTCCAGTTTGTTTTCCAAATATGCACGGGATTTTTGTATCATTGCATGAATACGAATGAGTATTCTAATGGTATCGCTATAATCCACTTCATCTTCTTTTTTATGTTGTATGTAATTGATTGCTGCTGCCAAACGGGAAAATTCTATTTGCACACCTGTCAAATAATAACTACCCAAATCTTTTGCCAATTTCTCATACACTTTTTGAGAAACACCCGCCAATGTTCCCAAACCATTCGACAACAAATCATTGACCATTTTTTCTGCCAAATCCAAACCTTCCAACTGTTTTTTGATTTTTTTTGTTTGTGCAGCTGTATTTGGTTTTTTGGGTTTTGTAGCTTGTTCTTGTTTCTTCTCTGCCCTTGCGGCTTGTTTTTCCCGTTTTTTTGCCAAATCTTCTGGTACATCTGCAACAGTAAATGTTTTTTCGCCCAATATTTCAAACATCAATCCGATTGCGTGCTTGCAAGGAAATTGTCTGCTTGGGCAAGAACATCTGCAAGTTGGTGTTTCTTCATTTGTAAAATCAATCGATGTATGATATGGTTTTTTTCCACTACCCGCACAATCTGCCCAATATAATACATCATCTTCTGTTTTGTGCAAATCCGAAAAACTGCCTTTTTGTGATAACTTCCGTCCATTCTGTACTGCAGAAGCATTTGGTGCTTGTAATAAAATCCATTCTTCTGTGATTTTCATAACATTTCCTTTCCGCTTTTTACCAGCTTTTTTATTTTTTGCTAACTTGATTATAGCATATCTGTCATAAAAAGAAAACATATATTCGTATTTTTAAAAAATTCACAATCTTTTTACACAAAAAGAAGTGCATACTTTGTAATACGAAAGCACACACTTCTTTTCTTTGTTCATAATACAGTCATATCAAACAAATGACATCATTTTTTAATTTTTCACATAGTTCCAAAGTATTGTTGCCACTTCTGCCCTTGTAATTGCAGATTTTAGATTTGATATTTTGCCATCATTTGCAGCCACAATACCATTTTGCACTGCCCAATTCACACTTTCTACTGCCCAATGTGAAACATTGTCTAAATTCACAGAAGTTTTATTTTCTGTTACAACATTTTCTTTATCTGTTTGCAAACGATAAAGCATAACCAACAATTCTTCTTTTGTAATTGGTTTATTTGGTGCAAATTTTCCATTACCCACACCACTGATAATATCATTTTGAGATGCCCATGCAACTGCATCTGCAAAATAATCTGATTTCTTCACATCTGCAAATGCATTACTATTTGTGGTTGTTGGTTTGTCTTCCAAACGATACATCACTTGTGCAAACATACCTCTTGTCATAGAAACCTCTGGTGAAAATTTATCTTTTTTTGTCCCAAAGAATAATTCATGGCTGGTTACAAAATCAACTGCATCGCCATACCATGCACTTTCGGCAACATCTTTAAAAGGTTTGCTGTTGTCATATATTTCAAGTTTTGCATTTTTCATTAACGAAACCACCAAACCATCTTCATTTGCATAAGAATATTTCACAACTTGTTTGTTTCCATTTTCATCAACTATCACAGCAACCATACCGGCATTTTGTGGAACATCCGGAATTGTCACAACATGTGTCGCTTCTTTTTCAGGCACTGTCACATTCGCATTGATTTTTCCATCTGGTTTAAATGTTGTTTCTATTTTTGTACCATCTGGTTTGGTCTGTGTGTTGATTATTGTACCATCTTTTTCTTTGACAACGGTTTCCACTTGTCCATCTGGCATTTTGGTCACTTCAACGGTTGCACCATTTTCATTTTTGGTTACTGTTGTTTGTGAACCATCTGGATTTTTTGTCGGAGTGTTGTTATTTTGAGAAGATGATGAAGAAGAACCGCCACCACTTGTTCTTCTATAAACACTCACTTTACAACTTGCAGAATACTTTCCATCACTTGTTTGCACTGTAATCACTGCATCACCTATATTTTTTGCAATGACTTTTCTGGCGTTTTCTTGTCCGTCTACAGGTTTTAATTCTACTGCATTACCTGTCACACTCCATGTCAAAGATTTGTCACTTGCATCTTCTGACAAAATAGTTGCTGTCAAATCTGTTTCATTTCCAATGCGAATATTCAAATTTGTATGGTTTAATTTGATACCATTTTCAGGAACAGTTGTATCATCTTTCTTTTCGTATTCTGCCTGAATATCTACATTTGACGCTGGCATTTCAAATGTAGTTGTTTTGTTGGTTGCTGATGCAAATGTAACATTGGGTGTTGTTGTTGTCCATTTCACAAATTGTTTGCCTGCAATATCTTTTGCTGTAATGGTAACAATCTCCCCTTCTGCCGCTTCATTGATACTTGCTGTTCCATCTGTCACAGCAATATTATATTTTTTGATACTAATTTCATCTTTATAATTTGCCACAACCTCCACATCAGATGCTGGCATAGTAAATGTGGTTGTTTCGCTTTCTTTTGCTGTAAAAGTAACATTACCTTTTTTTGCTGTCCAACCAACAAATATTTTCCCTGGTATTTTATCTGCAACAATTTTCACTTGCTCTCCTGCTGTGGCAATTGTTGGTGTTGCAGTACCCTTTTGCACGGTAATGGTATACTGTGCAGGTGCATCTTTTGATATAACTTCAAGTGTACCCGGAACAAATGTTGCTTTATAATTTGGACTTGCTTTTTCTGGCAATATCCCAATATTTATACTATGTTTACCTGGTTTTGTTGTATCCAATGTCTTACTATACCACATGGTCACAGGCCCCCACTTCCCATCAACACCATCTATATTTGCACGATAGTGTGTGCCCAACTGTGGATTATTCAAATCCATAGGCATTTCATCTACTCTGATTGTCTGTGATATTGCGGTCAATTTTATTTCCATTGGTGTAATCGCAAATTCTTTGGAAGCTTCCCCAATTTTTTTGTCTTTTGACAATTTCACTTCAATTCTGTACTTTCCTGCATCTGTTGGAGGGTTATCCAATTTTTTATTTGTTGTTACATTATAGAATGCAACCATCAAATCCTCTTTTTTTGCATTTTGTACAGACCAACTGTTGTATCCAGTACCACTATATACCTTATCAGGTGCCTGTAACTGCAAATCCACTTCTGTTGCATCTGTGACAATAAAGTGGTATCTAATTATCATGTCTTCATAATTGGTAAATGAAACTTTAATGGGAATAGAAAACTCTTGTTTTCCTTGTCCTGTCTTTCTTGTAAATTTCAAATGATTTTTTTCTATTATTGGAGTACCATCTAAAACTTTTTCATTTTCAATACCATTTTTATCAACGGTTATTGTGGTTGTTGTAAAGCCGCTTGGTAAATATGCAGAAAAATCAATATCATGTGTCATTTGCTGGCTATTCAATGCAATCACTTGTGTATCGTGTATGGTGTCCGGTGCTTCTGCTTTCAAAATATTTACACTGGCAGGCACTTGTGTATATGATGTATTGGATAATTCATACCATTGTGCATTTTCGCCTGCAATTTCCAAATCTTGCATATCAGCCTTATCATATGCACCTGCATTTACACCATTTACAACACCTTTCCCTGTTACATAAACACCATTCAATATTTCTTGCACAGCATCTTGCCATACAATACCAGTTATTTGGGTTTCTTTTGTTTGCCCATCATAAACAAAATCTTGTAACTTCACATTTTTGATATTTTCCTGCTTTATACTGAATTTATTCAATGTAATCGTAACTTTTTCATTTGCATTTGTGCTTTCTAACTGGTCACTGCCTCCATATCGCACACTGATTTTGGCTTCCCCTGGTTTTATAATATTTGATTTTGTATCATATACAAAAGTCGCTTGTCCATTTGTCACATAAGATTTACCCAAAACTTGGTCATTATATATAAACTCTACTTCATCTTTTTGTACAGAATATTCCAAACGGCGACTGGGCTTTTTGGGTTGTGCCGTAAATGTAAATGTGATTTTGTCCCCATATGTATATGTGTTTGTTTCGTTATCCACAGAAAGTCCTAATTCTGCTTGCCCTTTTACAATATCAAACTCTTTTGTAAAAATACCTGTATATTTGCCAATCCCTTCAATATTTGCAACTGCTTTTTTGTTTGTTGTGATAGCAACATTCTCTTCATATGTGACAATAAAATCCGTACCTTCTATCAATGGAGTCCCATTCATAGTCACAATAACCTCTGGTGTTAGTTGCTTTCCGGTATATTTTTGAGGTGTTATATCATTTACTTTTATGTCATTATTGTTTGTAATATCGATTGCACCTTGACTTGGCGTATCATGTACTGTTACACTTGCTCTTGCTTTTTCTTTTTCCAACAAAAGATCTAATGTGAAATCCGGACGTGTATCAGGGCTTATGTCTTCCAACATAAACAAGACAACATATTCTCCTGCTTTTGCTGTAGGGCCCCAATTAGAAAAATCATAAACCCCATTACCTGTGTCAACAATCTGCATACCGGACAGCCAATCTGTATCATTTTGATTTGCTTTTAAGCTTTTTAAAATATCAGCACGTACTGTTGCCGCAAATACCTCTGGATAATATTCTACACCATTTTTATCTTTACATTTTATAACATATTGATATCTATCATTATCTAATCTCTGTGCAGATACATGATCAGGTCCAGATACAATTTCCATACTGCCAAATTCTCTTTGTGTATTGTCTAATGTACTTTGCACACTCCACCGATTATTTTCATACAACACTTCATAATTTTGATAACCTGATGACAAAACAAATTTATCTTTTCCTTGTTCATTTGTATTTTGAGAAATCACATAAGGGGTTTTTTCTAGCAACCGTCCTACTGTATTGGTAGTTCCACCCCATGTTTGGAACTTTGTTTCACCTGTAATATCACCATCTATACGCAATGTATCATTTGTATTGAGTATCAGTGTGCCACCACCATTAAAATTTCCTTTGATTTCTGTTCCGTTCATAGAATTCAAATTCAATATCGTTCCATCAGAAACTGTAATATTTTTGATGACTGCTCCTGTTTCACCTGGTTTTGGTTCATATAGAGAACGATTTTTTAATTCGATATTTTCTACATTATCAACTTTTACCTCCTGTGCAGAAACGCCATCAAAAACAACTGTGGTATGTGCATTCCCCACCACTTTTGCGTTACCTCTCAAAGTTGTACTCCCTGTACCTTTGAATGTAACATTTACATTGCTTTTATTTTCACCTGCAAAAATACCCTCTCTCACAATCGTTTTTGGGTCTAATGACAGTGTAACTTGTCCATCATATGGCACCATGCCATTTTGTCCTGCACTATGCCCTGTATAGATTGCTTTTAACATGGTTTTATCATTTGCATTTGTCACAGTAAATTGTGCATAACTGCCAAGCGTTGTACCTCTATATCCTCCTGCATACACTTCTGGCAAAAGCTCAGACTCAGAGCTGCCAAATCCACCCAACGAACCGTTTGCCCCTGCTGTATAACATCTTACATTATCAAATGTCAAGCTATGCCCTGCAAGAAAAATCTCTCTATGTGGCACACCACCCATAGCATCTGATGATATAAAATTCAATTCTATATCTTTGAATGTAACATGATCACCTGTCAGTTGTATAGGGCCACGGAACACCAAACTTACAGAGTCATCTTGTCCAGTAATCGTAACACCACCACGGATTTTGATCGGTGCTAAATCCATATCGCTGCCACCATCTACAACTGTGATATTTTTTGTTACAATAATTTTTGTCACACTTGTATCTCTCAATGCTTGAAAAAATTCATTTGCTGTACCAACAACAGCCTCTCCTGCTCTCACATCTGCGATTGCTTCCACACCATCTACCACATCTTCCACCAATGTTGCAGACTCCAATGGAATGAGTGGCAAAGTTGTATCTGCATTTTCTGTATTTTCTGTATTTTCTACATTTTCTGCATTTTCTTTATCTTCCACTTTTATTGCTGGTTTTAGAGGCATAGGGGCAGAAGTCATATCTTCTTTTTCGGGTTCCTGTACACTATCCTTGTCTGTCAAATCTTCTGTATTTTTTTGTTCTTCGTTTTCTTGTAAAGTTCCATCTATTTGGTCATATTCCATTGTTGCATCATTTTGTTGTGAATCAATTTCATTCTCTCTATTTTGGTTTACATCATTGTGCAATCGCAGTAATTCTTCATCTGTCAACATACGCAAATCATTTTGTGCATACACAAAAGAACCCCCAAACTGTGTAGATGCCAAAATCACCGCCAATGCCGCAATCAATCTTTTTTTATCCTTCTTAGACAAAATCTCACGCTCCTTTTCTGTTTTTTACCACTTCATCATATTTCTAAAAAAAATCCATTTTTGAAATATGAAATATCATTTTTTAAGGATATTTTAACATTATTTTTATACAAAATTCAACATAATATGGAATTTTTTTCAACACATACTTATTTTTATCTTTTTACTAAAAATTTAAAATAGGTACAAATTACTGTTATTTATAGCACATAAAAAAGCCATTCTCATAACAAGAATGGCTTTTTTGATTTTATTTCCAATAATCTACCGCAGATTGGAACAATTTCATATCAAATTCACCTGTTACATTACGATACAAACCATCGGCAATACGTTCAGAATGTCCCATTTTGCCAAGTACACGTCCATCAGGAGAAAGCAAACCCTCTATGGCAAATGTAGAACCATTTGGATTGTATTGTATTTCATTTGTAGGATTTCCTGCATCATTCACATATTGTGTCAATATCTGCCCATTTTCTGCCAGTTGTTTCAACAATGTTTCGTCCGCCAACAAACGACCTTCTCCATGAGAAATCGGCACAGTGAAAATATCACCCACCTGCACATTAGACAACCAAGGAGATTTATTTGTTGCCAAACGTGTACGCACCAATTTAGACTGGTGTCTGTGTATGGTATTGTATGTCAATGTTGGACAATTTTCATCTGTATCTATAATTTTGCCATAAGGCACCAAGCCCAATTTAATCAATGCTTGGAAACCATTACAAATACCACAAATCAAACCATCTTTCTCTTCCAACAAATCTGTCACAGCCTCTTTGACTTCCGGATTGCGGAAAAATGCAGTGATAAATTTACCAGAACCATCTGGTTCATCACCACCAGAAAAACCACCTGGGATAAATATCATTTGGCTATCTTGCAATTTTTTTGCAAATGTTTCCACAGAATTTGCAATACCCGTTGCAGACAAATTGTTTATGACAAATATTTCTGCTTTTGCCCCCGCACGCTCTACCGCTTTTGCAGAGTCATATTCACAATTTGTGCCAGGGAACACAGGTATCAAAACTTTTGGTTTTGCAAACTGCAAACGAGGTTTTGCAAATTTTTCTGCATGATATGTAAATGTTGGTATTTCTTTCTGTTCTGTTTTGATATTACAAGGATAAATTTCTTCCAATTTGTTCTCATATACATGACACAGTTCTTGCAAATCAATAGACACACCATCTTTGACAATATTTTTGCCACCTGTTCTACCCAATATGGTACCGATTGTTTCATCACAATTCAATTCCATCACAAAACCGCCATAGCAATAACCAAAAATATCCGCTTGTGTAATACCATCTGCATAAACAAAACCAATATCATTGCCGATTGCCATTTTTAATATTGCCTCTGCAACACCGCCATATGTGGGTGTATATGCCGCACATACTTTGCCTTGTCGCATCAAATCATTGACTTTTGCAAACAATGCTTTTAGGCTTTCTGTTGTTGGCAAACCATTTTCGTCATATTCTGGTTTGAGCAATACAACCTGATGTCCTTCTTCCTTAAATTCAGGAGAAATGATATTTTCTGTCTGTTCTGTTGTCACCGCAAAAGAAATCAATGTCGGCGGTACGTCAATTTGTTCAAAAGTACCACTCATGGAGTCTTTGCCACCGATTGCCGCAATCTCCAAACCTTTTTGTGCCATAAATGCCCCCAAAAGTGCCGCCATGGGTTTACCCCAACGTTTTGGGTCTTTCATTGGTTTTTCAAAATATTCTTGGAATGACAAATACACATCTTCAAATTTCGCACCTGTTGCCACTAATTTGGAAACAGACTCCACAACTGCTAAATATGCACTATGGAATGGACTTTTTTCTGCAATATAAGGATTGTACCCCCATGCCATCACAGAACAAGTTTTTGCAGTATCTTTTTCCATAGAAATTTTATTAACCATTGCTTGAATGGGTGTTCTTTGATATTTTCCACCAAAAGGCATCAAAACCGTACCGGCACCAATGGTAGAATCAAAACGTTCCGAAAGCCCACGCTTGGAACATACATTCAAATCGCCTGCCAAATTCAAATAACTTTGTTTGAAATCTGTGCCAACTTCTTTTGCAAATGCTTTTGGTGCTTCTGGTGCAATGGAAATATGTTTTTCCGCCCCATTGGAGTCCAAAAATGCTCTAGAAATATTCACGATTTTTTCGCCATTCCAATACATCACCAAATAAGGATTTTCTTTCACTTCTGCCACAACGGTTGCTTCCAAATTTTCGTTATATGCCAATTCTTTGAAACGCTCTACATCTTTTGCCGCAACCACAACTGCCATACGTTCTTGTGACTCACTAATTGCCAACTCAGTCCCATCCAAACCTTCATATTTTTTTGGTACTGCATTCAAGTTGATTTCCAAACCATCTGCCAATTCGCCAATGGCAACCGAAACACCACCCGCCCCAAAGTCATTACAACGTTTGATGAGTTTTGATGCTTCTGCATTACGGAACAATCTTTGTAATTTTCTTTCTTCTGGTGCATTGCCTTTTTGTACTTCTGCACCACAACTTTCCAAAGAAGCAGTTGTATGTGATTTGGAAGAACCTGTTGCACCACCACAACCATCACGACCTGTTTTGCCACCCAACAATATCACAATATCGCCATCTTGTGGACGTTCTCTACGCACATTTTGTGCAGGAGCCGCCCCAATCACTGCTCCAACTTCCATTCTTTTTGCAACATATCCATCATGATACAATTCATCAACTTGCCCTGTTGCCAAACCAATTTGGTTGCCATAAGAGCTGTATCCTGCCGCTGCGGTTGTCACAATTTTTCGTTGTGGCAATTTGCCTTGCAATGTTTCAGCGACAGGTGTCAAAGGATTGCCTGCCCCTGTCACACGCATTGCTGCATACACATAAGAACGACCACTCAAAGGGTCACGGATTGCCCCACCAATACAAGTTGCCGCACCACCAAAAGGTTCTATTTCCGTAGGGTGATTATGTGTTTCATTTTTGAATAACAACAACCATTTTTCTGTTCTGTCTGCCACTTCCACATCAATTTTCACTGTGCAAGCGTTAATTTCTTCAGACTCGTCCAGTTTTTCCAATTTTCCTTGTTGTTTGAGCAATTTTGCAACAATAGTCCCCATATCCATCAAGTTAATGGGTTTTGTTCTGCCGATTTCTTTTCTTGTCTGCAAATATTCTTGATATGCTTTTTCCAACAAAGCATCTTCAAATTTTACATCATCAATCGTTGTCAAAAATGTGGTATGACGGCAGTGATCAGACCAATATGTATCAATCATTTTAATTTCTGTAATGGTTGGTTCACGATGTTCTTGTTTGAAATATTGCTGACACACTTTAATATCATCAAAATCCATTGCCAAACCTTGTTTTGCAATAAACGCTTGCAATGCATCATCCGACATATCACAAAAACCGTCCAACACAGCCACAGATTTTGGTATTTCATATACCATTTCCAATGTATCCACAGTTTCCAAATTTGCCTCTCTGGTTTCCACAGGGTTTATGACATATGCTTTCACAGTGTCTATTTCTTGTGCTGTCAAATTGCCATACAGAAGATAGACTTTTGCACTTTTTACTAGGGGTCTTTCTTGTTTGGATATAATTTGAATACATTCTGCCGCAGAATTTGCTCTTTGGTCAAACTGTCCGGGTAAAAATTCCACAGCAAACACAGCCGCATCATCTTTGGGTATTTCTGTCATGACATTGTCTAACTGTGGTTCTGAAAACACAGTATCAATACAACGTGTAAACAAATCTTTTTCAATCTGTTCCACATCATAACGATTTAAGATACGCAGTCTTTCCAAACTTTTGATACCCAGCAAATTCACCAAATCATGACGCAATCCATCTGCTTCTGTTTGCAATCCATGTTTCTTTTCCACATAAATTCTGTAAACCATGTATGTTACACCTCCGCCGCCAAGGCTTTTTGTCCAATATCTTTTCTGTAATATGCATTTGCAAATTGCACGGTTTCCACAGTTTGATATGCCTGTTGCACAGCATCTGCCAATGTGTCAGCAACTTCTGTCACACCCAACACACGACCACCGCCTGTCACCAATACATCATCTTTTTGTTTTGCCCCTGCAATAAATATGTTGTCATGTTTTTGTGGCAATGTGATTGCAAACCCTGTTTCATAGTTTTGTGGGTATCCCTTTGAGGCCATAATCACGCAACAAGCCGCTTTGTCACTAAATTTTACTTCTGTTTCAGAAAGTGTGCCTTTTGCAATATGTTGCATAATTGTCAACAAATCACTTTCCAACAAAGGTAATACCACTTGTGTTTCAGGGTCACCAAAACGGCAGTTATATTCAATCACTTTTGGACCATTTGGTGTCAACATCAATCCAAAATACAAACAGCCTTTGAACGTTCTGCCTTCCTCATTCATAGCATACATAGTGGGTAAGAATATGGTTTCCATACATTCTTTTGCAATATCTTCTGTATAATAAGGATTTGGTGCAATCGTGCCCATACCACCTGTATTCAAGCCTTTATCACCGTCCAAAGCTCTTTTGTGATCCATAGAAGAAACCATGGGTATCATGGTTTTGCCATCTGTAAATGCCAACACAGAAACTTCTGGTCCTGTCAAAAATTCTTCAATGACAATATGGTCGCCACTTTTGCCAAATACTTTATCTTCCATAATGTTATGTACTGCTTGTTTGGCATCTTCTCTTGTTTCTGCAATGATAACCCCTTTGCCCAGTGCCAAACCATCAGCTTTGATAACGGTTGGAATAGGTGCATGTTCCAAATAAGCCAAGGCATCACTTACATTATCAAACACTTCATATTCTGCTGTTGGGATATGGTATTTTTTCATCAAATTTTTGGAAAACACCTTGCTGCCTTCTAATATTGCCGCATTTTTATTTGGTCCAAAACAAGGCACACCGATTGCTTCCAACGCATCTACAGCCCCCAAAACCAAAGGGTCATCTGGTGCCACAACTGCAAAATCAATCTGTTTTTCTTTTGCAAATGCCACCATACCATCCACATCTTTTGCTCCAATGTCTACACAAACCGCATCTTGTGTCATACCACCATTTCCTGGCAATACATATAATTCTGTTACAGTTTTATTTTCTCTGATTTTTTTCACAATGGTGTGCTCTCTGCCGCCACTGCCTACAACCATGACTTTCATATGCTCAAAACCTCCCTTTTTAATGGTGGAACAAACGCATGCCTGTAAACGCCATTACCATATTGTGTTTATTACAGGTTTCAATAACATTGTCATCACGAATGGAGCCGCCTGGTTCTGCAATATAACAAACGCCACTTTTTGCAGCTCTTTCAATATTATCACCAAACGGGAAAAACGCATCACTGCCCAACGCCACACCAGAAATGGTGTCCAAATATGCTCTTTTTTCTTCTTTTGTAAACGGTGCAGGTTTTTCTGTGAAATATTTCTGCCATTCACCTTCTGCCAAAATATCTTCATAATCATCAGAAATATAAATATCAATGGTATTATCTCTGTCAGGTCTGCCAATGGTAGGCAAAAATGGCAGATTTAACACTTTTTCATGTTGACGCAAATGCCAAATATCGGCTTTTTGTCCTGCCAATCTGGTACAATGGATACGAGACTGTTGTCCAGCCCCCACACCAATTGCCTGCCCATCTTTTGCAAAGCAAACAGAGTTGGACTGTGTATATTTCAATGTAATCAATGCAATAATTAAATCTCTTTTTGCTTCTTCTGTCAATGTTTTGTTTTCTGTCACAATATTTTGCAAAAGTGTGTGGTCAATACGAAAATCATTTCTACCTTGTTCAAATGTGATACCAAAAACTTGTTTTTGTTCTGCTTTTTCAGGCACATAATTGGGGTCTATTTTGACAATATTATAGCTGCCTTTGCGTTTGCTTTTCAATATTTCCAACGCTTCTGGTGTATAACCTGGTGCAATGATACCATCAGACACTTCTCTTTTGATTAAATTTGCAGTTGTCACATCACACACATCACTCAGTGCAATCCAGTCACCAAAAGAACACATACGGTCTGTGCCTCTTGCCCTTGCATATGCCAAAGCAATCGGAGAGTCGTCCAAATTTGCAATGTCGTCCACAAAGCAAGCCTTTTTCAGTTCCATACACATAGGTACTCCCACAGCCGCAGATGTTGGACTTACATGTTTGAAAGAAGTTGCCGCCGGCATACCCAACGCTTCTTTCAATTCTTTTACCAACTGCCAACTGTTAAATGCATCTAAAAAATTGATATATCCAGGTTTTCCATTCAAAATTTCGATTGGCAAATCATTGCTATTTGCCATGAATATTTTTGCAGGTTTCTGGTTGGGGTTACAGCCATATTTCAATTCAAATTCTTTCATGCCAAAATTCCTCCCACTCACACTTTCAATTCTGTTTGAATTTCTCCATCATGCCATTTTGCCAATATTGGTTGTATCACATCTGCAACAAATTCTTCCACTTGTGAAGCACATCTGCCAATATATAGTTTGGGGTCTAATTCTGCATGGATTTCTTCCAATGTCAGCGGGAATGCATCATCATTTGCAATCCGTTCAATCAAGTCATTTTGACCACCTTCCAATTTGACTTTTGCCGCTGCTGCATGAGAGTGTGTACGCAATCTTTCATGCAATTCTTGTCTGTTGCCGCCTTTTTTCACAGATTTCATCATAATATTTTCCGTTGCCATAAATGGCAGTTTTTCCATCACACGTCTGTGAATGACTTTATCATACACCACAATACCACCTGTGACATTGATATAAATATTCAATATAGAATCCACAGCCAAAAATGCTTCTGCTACGGAAATACGTTTGTTTGCAGAGTCGTCCAATGTACGTTCAAACCATTGTGTACCTGCTGTCAATGCTGGGTTTAGTGCATCTACAATGACATATCTTGCCAATGCAGAAATACGTTCACTTCTCATCGGATTTCTTTTATAAGGCATTGCAGAAGAACCAATTTGATTTTTTTCAAAAGGTTCTTCCATTTCTTCAAAAGATTGCAAAATACGCATATCATTTGAGAATTTATATGCACTTTGTGCAAAACCGGAAAGCACAGACAAGAAATATGCATCTACTTTTCTGGAATATGTTTGACCGGAAACAGGCACCACACCGGAAAATCCCATTTCTTGTGCAATCATTTCTTCCATTTTTTTCACTTTTGTTTCGTCGCCTTCAAACAATTCCATAAAACTTGCCTGCGTACCTGTTGTACCTTTGGAACCCAACAAAAGTAATTTTTCCAAACGATGTTCCAATTCTTCTATATCTTGTGCCAATTCATACAACCACAATGTTGCACGTTTGCCAACAGTTGTCAGCTGTGCAGGCTGTAAATGGGTATAAGCCATACAAGGCAAATCTTTATATTGCAAAGCAAAATCAGAAAGATTTTTCAAAACCTGTGCCGCTTTTTTCAGTATAATTTCAGATGCCGCACGCATGGTGATAACATCTGTGTTATCCCCCACATAACAAGAAGTTGCTCCCAAATGGATGATTGGTTCTGCTTTTGGGCACTGCTGCCCATACGCATACACATGGCTCATGACATCATGACGTACCATTTTTTCACGAGCTTCTGCCACTTCATAATTGATGTCATCTTTGTATGCTTCCAGCTGTGCAATTTGTTCTTCTGTAATATCCAAACCCAATGCTTTTTCTGCTTTTGCCAAAGCAATCCAAAGTCTTCTCCATGTACGGAACTTAAACTGTTCAGAAAATACTTCCTGCATTTCTTTGCTGGCATATCTTGTAGAAAAAGGGGAAATATAAATTTCTTTTGATGTTTGCATGGTATTTTCTCCTTATTGGTTTTTATTTATCATTCTATTTTCTGTTTTGCCTGTTGCCAAATCTATATATCTCACATATAGAGAAATTCTATTTTCGATATGTAAATTTTCCCAAATTTCATTTGTAAATGCATCAATATCATCTGGAATGGCAATTCTTTTTGGTTCTCCTTGGAATGTAGGCAATGGGTTTTCATTGCAAGCATAAGTATGGATAAAATGTCCAAGCCCTGCCAAAGGTGTATAGGAAAATGTATATCTATGACAAGCTGTACCTTTTGCATCAGCACTTTTTAATATACTCATTTTGTAAGTAAAATCAAAATCTTGATTATAAAGAAATGTCAACATACCACTAATACGAGGTGTCAAATTAGGTGCATCTGGTTCAAATTCTCTGGTTTCCAGTGCTTGTTCAAATGTTTTGCCAATTTTGATATGGTCATAAATGGTATCTGTTTGGTCACCATTTGTCACAATCAAATTGTGTTGGCAAGTTTTATCATTTAGATATATTTTTATGGGTGCATAGATAATCAAAGAAGGGTCTTCCACTTTGGAAACATCAAAGGGATGAATGATAACATCTTGATTTTGTTCCACAAACACACGGTTTCTACTGTTTTCACTGCGTCCCATGATAAAATACGCCACAACTGCTTTTTTGCTGTCAGGTGTTTTACCAATGACAATCCCTCTTCCCACATAATCATTATCTTTGAGTTGTTCCGCCATAGAAGATATGTTATATATATCCATTTTCTTATATTCCTTTCTGCAATGCTTTTGCTACCTGTTCTGTTGCTTTTGGCAACAATATCCATTCTGCTTGTTCCATCACACGTTTTTGTAATATTTCTGGTGTATCGTCTGGCAATACTTCCACTGCTTTTTGCATCAATATTTCGCCGCCATCCGGAATTTCATTGACAAAATGCACTGTTGCCCCTGTCACTTTCACACCATATGCCAAAGCTGCCTCATGCACTTTCAATCCATAATATCCTTTGCCACAAAATGCAAGAATTTAAAATGGGGGGATTGTTAAATATCCGTTTTGATAATGC